>JANYEI010000247.1 GCA_025363205.1 Frigoribacterium sp. | reverse complement strand
GAATACATCCCGGGCGTGTCGTCGACTAGGACGGTCAAGCCCCAACCGATTCAGTCTTGGTGCAAGGAGCGGAGCTCACTCCCCGGCCGGCTCGAACACTTGTTCGGGCTTGAGGGTCCGGTAACCGACCTCCCACCCTCTTGCGCTGCTCTCCGAACTCGTTCGGAGGGCTGCCACCCGGCGAGGGATGGCCGGTAAAAATCCGGCGTGTCGCTTGGTCAACGTGCCACTGTGTGCCAGAGTGTGCCACATGACGAAACGCTATAACATCACGGTCACCGACTGGCAGGCTGGCGCCCTCGAAGAGATCGCCCTGGCACGCGAGGTCTCGGTCTCCAACGTGGTCCGCGATGCTCTTCGCACTCAGCTCCCCAGAGATCTCCAGCTCGTCCGGTTTCTCCAAAACCCGAGCACGTCACCTGACCTGGCGATCTCCGTTGTGGAGGGCATGGAACGCATCGAGTTGGAGATCGGTCAGCACCAATTCGAACGCGAGGGGGAGGCCGCGAGAATCGGCTCTGCCGATGAAGCGGCACCGCCGCCCCGCACCATCAAACGCCGGCCTTCGCCCCCGGACGGTAACACGGGGGCCCACGAATGAACGCACCCCCCCAGCTCGATTGGTACGAATGTACCCTGAACAGCATTTTCGATGAATCCACCGTCCTCCAGGGGCTCGGTGGTGTTGGGGTTGCTGAACCTGGTCCAGCTCGACAGAATTACCCCGCTTCACTGCACTGGGAATTGCCCTCTGGAGGCACTGTAGAAATCTGGTACGGCGGCGGTTTGGAGGTCCACGTGGTTCTTACTTCGGGGGCTTGTGATCGTCTGGTGGAGGTTGTGCGTCGTCGGTGGCCTCATCGTGTTTCGAGGGCTGATGTGGCGAAGGACTACGACTACGACGGATCGTTCGAGGACCTGTATCGCCCCTTGGTCGAGCTGGGCCTAGCGCAACGTCCCAACCCGGTGAAAGTTGGTACTGCTGGCGACTGGGTCAACATGACACCAGGACGAACTCTCTACCTGGGCTCACGTGGTTCGCGCATGTACCTCCGCATTTACGAGAAGGGCCATGAGCAGACCGCGAAACATCCGGACCAGAAATTCTCGCTCAACTGGACACGCATCGAGGCCGAAGTTCGGCCGCGATCGTCGGCCCACAAATCAGCCATGTCCACGATGAGTCCCGAGCAAATCTTCGCCTACACGCGTTTCGGCGCGGAGGTTCTCAGCCACCTGGACGGCACCGAACACACCGCACTTCCGCTCCGGCGCGTGCCGTCCACGGACCCGCTCTACTGGCTCGTCCAGCAGTGGGGGACCCACCTGCGAATTCTCGTAAACGAAGACCCCAGCATGACGATTTATGCGCTCCTGGCGCGTGTCTCCGAGAGGACGCCAGCATGAACGACGACAGTGCGGCGTCGCGGTGATCTCATGAGACGACAGAAGCCGCGCTACGCGGCCTCCACGCGCGCGCTACAGGCCCGTCTGAGGGCTGCCGGGCCGGATGCCTCCTGGGATGAGCTGAGGGCCGCTAGCGGGCTTTCAGACGCCGGGCTCGCCCGATTAGTCGGGCTCCGGTGGGGACCAAGCTTCCGGGTTGTGCCTGGTCCCCGCGGGGTGAAGCCTCCAAGCCTCCCCTAGCGCTTGATCGAGCGACCTAATCTTGCGATCAGTTCGGGCGATACCAGTTCGTATCGGTACAGCTCCAGGAGAGCTTCGGCGGCTTCCATAACCGCGCGGTATTCGCGGCCTGACCAGTGTTCGAGGTTGTTGAACTTTGACCGTTGACCGGCGAGTCCCTGGACGATGAGCTGCGCGATGTCGTGGCGCGTGGCGGTGTGGGCGGTTGTGGTGTTCTGTTTCGTTGTCATAGGACAATCATACCCGAGCTCGGGTGAGGTTGTCAACCCCAGCTCGGGTATTGGTGCTGCCAGTTTTCCGACCAGGGCGGTCAAGCCCCAGCCGAGTCAGTCTTGGTGCAAGGAGCGGAGCTCACTCCCCGATCATCTCGACGCCTGGGCGGGCTTGAGGGCTCGGGCCTGACCTCCCACCCTCTTGCGCTGCTCTCCGAACTCGTTCGGAGGGCTGCCACCCGGCGAGGGGATGCAGGGGGACGGCCGAGAGGCACGACGTGCCGGTGGCCGGCACCCCCACTGTGTGTCATACACATACGGGGGCCGTATTCTGCATATACTTGCCTCATGGTCATACAAACTCATCCCCGGAAGATGCTCCGCGTCACGGTCACTCTCGACCCTGAGGACGTCGATCTGCTCGACCGTCTCAGCGCCCTGGATGGC
>JANYEI010000228.1 GCA_025363205.1 Frigoribacterium sp. | reverse complement strand
TGTGAGTTCACTCCATGATTTCTGGACGACGGAACATTCGGGCATGGTGCCGAGTTTAATAAGATGAAGGTCTCATCTTGACCGTCTTATCCCCTAAGGACTCCTCATGAGCAAGAACACCGACTCCACCTCCTACCCGGTCGCCAAGAGCGACTCACAATGGCGTGCCGAACTTGACCCCACCCGGTTCTCGATCCTGCGCGAGGCCGCCACCGAGCGCCCCTGGTCGGGGGCACTGCTCGATGAGAAGCGCGCCGGGGTCTACACCTGCGGCGCGTGTCATGCCGAGCTTTTCGCCAGCAACACGAAATTCGAGTCGGGATCGGGCTGGCCGAGTTTCTACGAGTCAGTCAACCCCGATGCCGTGATCCTCAAAACCGACAAGAGCCTCCTGATGACCCGCACCGAGGTGCTCTGCGCCAACTGCGGTTCCCACCTCGGGCACCTTTTCGACGACGCCTATCAGACGCCCACCGGCGATCGGTATTGCATGAACTCGCTCTCGTTGGACTTCACAGAAGAGAACTAATCCGTCGATGTCGATCCTGCACGCTGTCACCCGCCGCCGCTCGCAACCACAGGTGACAGCTGACGCACCCAGCCACGCCGAGCTGCTGCCCTTGGTTTCGGCCGCGGCCTCCGTCGCCGACCATGGATCGCTGCGGCCGTGGCGGCTGATCGAACTGCGCGGAGACGCCCGAGCCCGGCTCGGAGTCGCGTTCGCCGAGGCGAGCGGGGCGGATGCGAAGGATGCCGCGAAGCTCGCCGACAAGCCGATGCGGGCATCCCTGCTCATCGCCGTGGTCGTATCATTCCAGCCGAGTCCCAAGGTGGCCGACTGGGAGCAGGAGGCCGCGGCATCCGGCGTTGCCCACACGCTCAGCCTGCTGTTGGATGAAGCGGGCTGGGGCGTCATGTGGCGGTCCGGCCACCTCACCCGCTCGCTGCCCGTGCGCGTAATGCACGGTCTCACCGACACCGAGCAACTGCTCGGCTGGCTGTATGTCGGCGGACGCGAGTGCGGCGAGAAAGCCGGCGAACGCAAGCCGTTCCCCGCCGAGCAGTATCTCAGCGTGCTCTGACCGGCAGTTTTCCGAGCTGTCGAGAAGGAAGTGCTGCAATCATTACGGCCACAAGCGTCAGCAGCGTTCCGACCACGGTAGAGGTCACGATTACCTGGCCTGGTGTCGGAAGAACGACGTCGAGCACGAGCGACATCACCAGCTGGCCGGCCACCGACCCGAGCCCCAGAAGCAGGACGCCAGTGATCCGCACGACGATCACCGCCCCGCCGATGAAAATCGCGCCGATCAGGCCGCCGAGGTAAAGCACCGGGTTGGTCGGCATCCGCTCGGGCAGCCCGACGATGGCCTCGTGCACCAGGCAGGCGACGAGCAGCACGGTCGTGCCGACGAGGAAGTTCATGAAGGTGGCTGCGAGGGCGGATTCCGCGACACGGCGCACCTGCCCGTTCACGGCCTGCTGCACGGCCACCGCGAGCCCCGCCGCGAACGGCAGCAGGAGCATCCAGGCCGGGATGTCTCCACCGAAGCCCGCCGAGACCGCGACGCCGACCGCGGCGAGCGCCAGCGCGGAGCCGACCAGTCGGGTGATGGTTATCGCGGCGGGCGGAGTATGGCCGATGCCGTTGCGATCGATCACGAGTCCGCTGATCGTCTGGCCGCAGACAGCGGCGACGGTGAACAGCGCGACCCCGAGTACTGCCCCGGTGATGCCCTGCGAGAGCACGAACAGGGCGCCGCCTGCTCCCCCGCAGAGGTACCACCACGGGGTGGTGCCGGTGCGCACGGATCCGAATGCCACCCGCAGTCCACGCCGCCCCGGAGCCCACACGGCGAGCGCAACCAGCAGGATGACGAGCCCCGAACCGAAGGAGATGACGGCGGCGAGATAGCCGTCCGCGAGTGCCCGGCCGAACTCGCCGTTCACCCGGGACTGGATGGCGGTGAGCGTACCGATGACGACGGCCCCGAGAAGCCCGAGCGCGACGGCGGTTCGCGAGTGGACCGGGTGCACGAGTGTCATGAGGTCCAACGTTATCGGCCCCGGCGCAACGACCCGCACACGGCAAGTAATATGAATACCCGTTCGCCCCCTTAGCTCAGTTGGCCAGAGCACCGCTCTTGTAAAGCGGGGGTCGTCGGTTCGAATCCGACAGGGGGCTCCTCTCCACCCGGCCACCGCCTCCCGTTTTTGCGACCACCTGCAGGTTTGCACATGGAGGTGGTCGCAAAAACGGGAGGTGGATTCGCGGTCCGGTGGGGTTGACCGCAGCGCCCACACCTCCAGCTGCCTGCGGACAGTGGCCACGTCATCCGCAGCGAAGGAGGCTTGCAGCACGCCGTCCTCGACCAGTGCCCGCGTGACTACCTTCGCTGCGGGGATACGCGTGCGGATACCGCGGCAGTTCCTCACCCTCGGCCCCGTTTGCGCCGCCGACAGTCAGCCAGCGCAGCCCCTCGCCGCACGGTGGCCCCCGATCCGCCTCCCGTTTTCGCGACCACCCGCAGGTTTGCACACGGAGGTGGTCGCAAAAACGGGAGGTGGATGCCGAGGGCGGCAACTAGGGATCAGGCAGGCACGCCGAGCTTGTTCAGGGAGTCCTCGACGATCGTGAGACCTTCCATTCCGGGAAGGCCCGAGATGGCGGCGTCGATTTTACGGGCACCCTTTCGGCCTTCGGGTCCGCCCATGAGGTGACCCATCACGTGCACTACCTCGGTGCGGTCCATGATGCTGGAGCCAACGGGAGCCCAGAAGTTCTTGAGCGCGAAGCGCGCGAGCACCTGAGCCTTGCGACTCTTGGAGAGGCGATCGCGGGCTTGGGAGGTGTAAAACGCCACGTGGCGCGCCTCCTGCTTCGCGATCCGCTTGAGCAGTTCGGCGAGCACCGGGTCTTCCTCGAGCTCGGCCATGCGGTTATAGGCGGTGATCGCCGACCACTCGTTCGCGGCGCCCCAGGCCATGTGCACGGCCACGAAGTCCGTGCCGACGAGCTTGCCGGCGATGGACTGTTTGATCGGGTCGAGTTTGTCTTTCCACCCGAGCTTCAACCGATCGGCCTTGATCTCATCGAAGTCGACAATGATGCCATGGATGCCGAGAACCGTCGCGAGTGCCTCGCCATGCCAGAACTCCTCGCGGTTCCACATCGTCATGAAGGCGCTCATGTCCGCTTCCTTGTGAGAGGGAGTGGTGAGCAAGTCACGGGTGTAGCAGACCGTGTGATATTCCACATCCGCCATATATCGCAACGTCCGGAGGGATCCCGCGGGAAGCGGATGCTCGCGAAAGCGTTCAAGGTCGAGATCGGCCCAATTCACGGAGACCGAGGTCGCGGTGTACTTGTCTACATCGAATGCCATGTGCTGTGGGAAGAGGCCAAGCGGCTACTCTTTCCGCTCCTTTCGAGCTGTTACGAACCAGTGTGGTGGGATCCGCGTTTCCAATTGTGGATGCTCCACCTTCTTCGTTGCGCTTCGCGGGACAGATTGGTGTCTGGATTGACCGCGCTGGGGTTTCCCAGCAGTTCGAGCCAGACCAGGTCGGCATGACTGTCCCCGTAGCCGTAACTCTGTGAGAGATCGAACCCGTTGGTTTCGGCGTACCGAAGCAACCAGGCGGCTCGGGCCTCGTCGACGAGCGGCGGCTGGGCGAGATAACCGGTAAGCACACCGTCGCGCTCGTGCATCGACCCGGCAATCACCTCGTCGAAAAGGTCGGCAAGTGGCGCTACGAGCGTGCCGATGGATCCTGTGACAAGCACGGTGCGATGGCCGGCCGCCCGGTGTTCCTTGATACGGGCGATGGCGGCCGGCATTGTGTGCCGCAGCAGCGTCTCGCGGTACCCGCCGGAGACGACGCTCTCGAGGCGCGCAGCGGGCATGCCACTGTACCGACGCAGAAAGACGCGGATGAACTCGCCTCGATCTCTGCGCTCGGCGCTCAGGTAGCCGGGGAGAGATCCGAGCAGGCTCGCTACCTCGCCGGGCCAGGCCGCCTTGCGGAAGCCGGCCGAGCGCACCCAGAGGTACTGCTCGACGATGTTGGAGTCGACGACAGTGCCTTCGAGGTCAAACACGGCCACGACATCCGACCGCTCCGGCAGTGCCTTCTGCACCTTCTCCGTTGCAGCGGGACGCACCGCGAATGCGCGGGTGAGTGTCGTGATGGCCGGGAAGTGCACGCGCTGAAGATAGTCTTCCCAGTCGATCGTGGTCACGTCGAATCCGGTGTCGTCTCCGGGCGCAACCGCGAGCGAATCACCGAGGGCACGCAGCTGCCGATCGTCGAAGATGATCTCGGTCTGTACGTAGGCGCGATACAGCTCGGCAAAGTTTCGCAGCGACTCGAGATCGCTGCGACGGGACGTGACCTTCGCGATCTGCGCGCGGGTGCGGGCCGTCGACGGGAATCGTTCGAGCAGCCGTTCTCGCCGGTCATTCCAGCGCTCCTGGCCCCGCAGGGCACGCTCCACCTTGCGGTCCCCCGGGAAACTCCAGGTGGGAACGCGCACCTGGCCTTCGCTGGCGTGCGGCATCGGATTCGCGGTGAAGAACTCCTTCATGTTCTGCAGCATGCGATGGATCGGCAGCGGGTTACTCGCGCCGGAGCTCACATGCACGTACTGAGCGACCGGGGCAGGGCGCGCGGCGACCGCAACGATCGCATTGACCACGAAGTCCACTGGGATCACATCGAGCACACTGTCGGGAAGCCCAGGGAACTCGGGAAGAAGTCCACGGCCGTAGGCGAGGATGAGCGGATCGGCCACCTTGAAACCGTCGATCCAGCCGGGGAACGGATGGCGCAACGCGCTCTCGATAATCGCGGGGCGAACCACGGACAAGCGGTGGCCGGCATCCCCCCACAGCTCCTCCGCTGCGCGCTCGGCGAATGCCTTGGTGAGTGTGTAGACATCGGTCCAGCCGAGGCTTTCCGCACGCGTGCGACCGTAGTCCACGAGACGCGAACGCACCCATTCCACCCGCGCGGCCTCGCCAGCCTTCGCGACAGCCTGGGGGCCCTCCTTGCCGTGCTCGGCACGAGCATCCCCGATCAAGCGACGGAGGGTCTCCGGCTGGCGCGAGGCCATTTCGACGCGGACCCGCGCATCGCGGGCCGCCTCGAACTCGCTTCGCCAGTCCACGGAGTGAGCGAGTCGGGCCTCCGGCACGATTCCCTTGCGGATGCCGCCAACATACGCCGTCGACACGTGCACGACGTGCGGGTCAGCGCCGCTCTCCCGGAGGGCCGTATAGAGTGCGACCGCTCCACCGAGATTCGTTTCGAAGGCCTGGTCGATTGGCGGGTCGAACGACACCGACGAGGCGCTGTGAATGACGACATCCAGATCGGATGGGAGCGCGGGCACCGACCCGAGGTCACCCTCGACCACTCGGAGCCGCCCTCGCACAGCACGCTCTACCTCGTCATCCCCGACCCGCTCGCGCCAGAGGCGGAAGACGGGCTTGCGCAACAGCGTGCGCAAGCGGTCGTCGGCACTCGTGGAGCCCTTCGAACGGATGAGCAGGGAGATCGTGGTGTCGGGATGCGACGACAGAAGCCGCTCGAGGATCGCCTGGCCAACGAACCCGGTACCCCCGGTGAGAAAGATATGCGAGGAGCCGAGGCTCGACGCGGTGGCGGGCTGCGTGTTCGGCGTTGTCGAGGGCGTGCGGGTCTTGGGCCGCGGCGTGGCCTTTTCCGCGGGGTTCACGCGCAGAGCTTTCGGGTGACGGCATCGCCGACGCGTGAGTCCATGCCGGGCAGCTCTGCGACGCGCCGCCCGATCTCGGCCGCACGCTCGTGGCCGTCATCGCCGCCGAAGACGAAGGACGTAAAGAAGGAGCGATCGTCGTCGGAACGATCGATGGCGCCGAGCGGCCACACCTGGCGCTCGAGCGACCTGCGGGTGAGGGAGACGGCGCGCGGGTCATCCGCCAGTCGTTCGCGTGCCTCGTGGTCGAAGAAGGCCACATGACGCGCCTTCACCGCGAGGACCGTGGCGATTGCCGATGAAAGCGCGGGGTTGGCACTGGCCGTCTCGAGCCGGTTATATGCCGCACGGGTAATCCATTCGTCGACCAGGCCAGAGGTCACGTGCACACCGATGATCGGTACGCCCTGGATGAGTCCGGTGATAGCGCGGAGCACAGGACCGCGGCGCTCCACGGATTCGACTCGCGATCGACGGGCCAACCCCTCGGTGGAGTCGTGTGACTTCGGCTGCCCGTTGGCCTCGAGCACGGCGTCGAGGGCATCCGCGACCCAGAATTTCTCGAACGCCCAGGTGACCAGGAATGCGGTGATTCGCGCATCCTTGTGGGTTGCCGTCACCAGTAGGTTGCGTAATTGCTCCATTGTGCCGCTCTCGAGCCGGGCAAGGTAGCGCACCGCACGAATGCTGTCGCCGGACAGCGGCTCGGTGGTGAACTCGTCGAGCCGAAGCGTTTCGCGATGATTGCCCTTGGCGGTGCGGGCAAATGCGCGGACATCGAATCGCGCCGGGGATGCCCTGTCGGAACCCGCCGGAAAATGCACGGTGGAATCGCCATTCGCAAATGTCATGATTTCAAGCCCTTGCTACCATCGGAGCCCCCGTTTAGGCACCCGGTACCCCCAGAGCAGCGTAACCTAACGGCATGGGTGTAGCTCTCGTCACCGGTGGGACGTCGGGCATAGGTGCCGCGTTCGCTCGCCTCCTCGCCGCGCGTGGATACGATCTCGTGCTCGTCGCCCGGTCGATTGACCGCCTTGACGAGATGGCCGCCGAATTGCGGGACTCCGGTCGCACCGTCGAGGTGCTGCCGGCCGACCTGGCCGACCGAAATGCCGTCGCTCGGGTAGTCGAACGTCTCAGCGACCCCGCCCGTCCCATCGACCTTCTCGTGAACAATGCCGGATTCGGCATCCACGCCTCGCTCCTTGACACCGACGTCTCCGAATTCGATCGCGGGTTCGAGGTGATGTGCCGCACGGTGTTCGTGCTGTCCGGCGCCGCCGCCCGCGGGATGGTGCACCGAGGCTCCGGCAGAATTGTCAACGTCTCGAGCACCGCCGGCTTCCTCACCATGGGTAGCTACTCGTCCATCAAGGCCTGGGTAACGTCGTACACCGAGAGCCTCGTGGTCGAGCTGCGGGGCACCGGCGTCAGCGTGACGGCTCTCTGCCCGGGTTGGGTTCGCACGGAGTTTCACGACCGGGCCGGCATCCGTTCGAGCAGCATCCCAAACTTTATGTGGCTCGACGCCGAACAGTTGGTGAGCGCAGCTTTGCGCGATGTGGATCGAGGCACTGTGATTTCCATACCTACTCTTCGCTACCGAGCTCTCATCGGCTTGGCTCGCCTCGCCCCGAAGAGCGCCATCCGATCAGTCTCCGGTGCGATCTCGTCGTCGCGACGGAAGCCCGTGGCACGGTGACGGTGCGAATGCCACTCAATCCCCGCCCCTCCCTCCCGCGAGCGGCTGCCAAGCGCCTGCACGACCGTTTCAACTCGCCGTACCAGGCAATCGCCCGATTCCTGGCCCAGCGCGCCCTCCTCAAACCCCTCATCTGGTCGCTCACCCGCGTCACGGTGATCCGCAGCGAGAAACTCAAAGACGTGAAGGGCGGATTCGTCGTCGTGGCCAATCACTCCAGCCACCTCGACACCCCCCTCATCGTCGGCTCGCTTCCCCGTCCCTTGGCGCGCTACCTCGCCGCTGGTGCCGCGGCGGATTATTTTTTCAACGTGTGGTGGCGTCGTGGCCTCACCGCGCTGTTCTTCAACGCCTTCCCAGTGCGGCGAACGGGCACCCAGACCTCATCGACGAGTGCGCGCTCGCTGCTGATGCGCGGCATCCCGGTGCTGATCTTCCCGGAGGGCACGCGATCAAAAGACGGCGAACTGGGTCGCTTCAAGCCGGGCGCCGCAGCACTGGCCGCCGCGTGCGATGTTCCCTGCATCCCGGTGGCCCTCATCGGAGCGCACATCGCTCACCCACGCGGCACAAATTGGCCAAAGCGCGGCAGGTTTCCCGTCGGTGTGATCTTCGGGGATCCGCTTCGCGTTGCCGAGGGTGAATCCAAAGGGGAATTCGCCGAGCGCACACGCCAGGAGATCGTGCGCCTGAGAGACCTGCATTCGGCTGATATCCTCGGCCGGCATGCACATCCCCGGCAGAAATAGCCACGGCAGAATTAGCCACTGCAGAATTAGCCACAGACACACGCAGCAACACGGACACACGCAGCAGCACGCACGCACGCACGCACGCAACAAGAGGAGCACAGAAGTGACCGATGTACAGCACATGAAGTGGTGGGGCTGGGGACGGGATGGCGTCGCGTTCCATCACGACGACAAGCCGGGCTTCGCCCCCTTCCTCACGTTCGCTCTCGGGCTCGAGCCCGGAGCGCCCACGGTCGCAGCTCCGTCCTTCGACGACCTCGATGTGCCTGCCAGCCGGGCGAGCACAGACTTCCTGGCGCAGCTCGTTGCGATCGCCGGAGACGACCACGTGATCACGGATGACCTCAGCCGCGTGGTGCACACCTTCGGCAAGAGCATCCGCGACCTCATCCGGGTGCGTGCCGGATCCCTGGCCCGCACTCCCGATGTCGTGGTCTACCCGGCCGACGAATCCGAGGTGCAGCGGGTGGTGGATGCCGCGGTAGCTTGTGACGCCGTGATAATTCCGTTCGGCGGTGGCAGCAACATCGTTGGCAGCCTCGAGCCGCTCGCCGAAGAGACCCGCACCGTAATTTCCCTCGACCTCGGCCGCCTCAACCGCGTGATCGACATCGACGAGGGTTCAGGCCTCGCCCGCATCGAAGCCGGAGCTCAGGGCCCCGACCTCGAAGCCCAGCTCGAGAAGCGCGGCTGGACGATCGGCCACTTTCCCGACAGCTTTACGCACTCCACCGTAGGCGGCTGGGTCGCCACCCGCTCCTCCGGAATGCAGTCTGACAAGTACGGCGACATCGCAGACATCGCCAAGGGCCTCCGGGTCGTGCGGCCGGGAACCGTGCTAGTCATCCGTGCCATTCCGAGCGCTTCCACCGGCCCGAGTGTTCGCGAGATGATCCTGGGCAGCGAAGGCCGTCTCGGCGTGATCACCGAGGTCACGGTTCAGGTGCATCGCATCCCGGCCAAACGTGAAATCCAGGCCTACCTCTACCCGACCTGGAGCGACGGTCTTGCCTCGATGAAGGAGATCTCGGAAAGCGACGCCACCCCCTCCGTCACCCGGGTCTCGGACGGCCGGGAGACGGTGTTCTCGTTCGCCACGAGCAAGGCGAGCAAAGGCATCTCAACTCTGGTGACGAAGGGACTCGGCGTCTTCCTCAAGTCAAAGGGCTGGGACACCGACCGGATGTGCCTCTCCTTCATCGGCTACGAAGGGAGCGACGAGCATGTCGCCCGCAATGAGAAGCTCGTCGGGCGCATCGTCAAACGCCACGGCGGTATCGGTGTCGGAAAGGGTCCCGGCGCACTCTACGACCAGAAGAAATTCGATACCCCGTACATTCGTGACTTCCTGCTCGACCTCGGCGGATCCGCGGATGTCTCGGAGACCTCGGCTCCCTGGTCGAAGCTCCCCGCTCTCTATGACAACGTGATGGATGCGGCCAACGCTGCATTCGATGCGATCGGGGTGAAGGGCTGGATCATGGCTCATCTCTCCCACTCCTACCACTCTGGAGCATGCCTCTATTTCACCTTTGCGTACCTGCCGAGTGGAGACTCACTCGAGCAATACGGCGTGGTGAAGAGCGCCATCCAGCAGGCCTTCATCGACTCGGGCGGAACGGTCTCTCATCACCACGGTGTCGGCCTCGAACACGCCCCCTGGCTTGAGCAGGACATCTCGACCGGCGGGGTCGCAGTGATGCAGGGCCTGTTCGACTCAGCCGATCCGACGAATACCTTCAACCCGGGCAAGATCATCGCCTCGGCTCCGGTGCCGGCGCTCCGCGACTGAAGACATAAAAGAAGGGCCGGGCCTCGCGGCCCGCCCCTTCTTGCCTGTTGGGGTAGCGCTAGCCGGCGCTCGCCGATGGCGAGGGGCTCGGTGTGGCCGTCGATTCCTCACTGAAGCGATCACCCGACGCCTTCGATACCGCGATGGCGAGGTCGGCGGCGTTGTTGATGGCTCCGGAGTATTTCTTGCCGTTGATGATGACAGTCGGAGTGCTTGCGAGTTTCTTCACATCGGTGCCAGCCAAGGGATTGGTCGTGGCTCGGTCCGTTGCGGCGTTGGTCCAGGACTTGAACTCCTGGTCAGTGATGCAGGTGCTGATCGAGTCGCCCCTGCGAACCTTGGCCTGCTTCGCCAGCGAAATGATCTTGTCATCGGAAAGACCTTCCGTGTTCTCTTTCGGCTGGTTCGTAAAGAGGAGAGCGCTGAAATCGAAGAACTGGTCTGGCGAGTAGTTGGCCACGCACGCCGCCGCGTTCGCGGCTCGCGTGGAATATTTCTTTCCGAGCGACGCCTGGTCGAGAATAGCCACGGGATGGATCTCCACTGTGGCTGCCCCGATCGAGACCCATTTCTTGATCTGTGCCGCGTTGGTTTCTTCGAAGCTGCCGCAGAGGGTGCACTGATAGTCGATATAGATGCGCAGGTCGATCACGTTCGTAGCGTTCGTCTTAGACGGGATCGGGGTGTCATCTGGCTGGAGCGCACCGGTCGGCACGGCTTTGAAACCCTCGCCAATCTTGATGCCGTCACTGAGCATGTTCGCCGGACCGGGCGAGGGCGGGCGCACGCTGTTCACGATAACGAGACCGATCACGGCGACTATTGCAACCACCAGCACGGCGAGGCTCCCCTGCAGGATAACGCGACCCCTCCGGTCCTTTCGCTTCTGCTGCTCGCGCAGCGCTCGCGACTTCTCGCGCGCGGCCTCGCGCCTCTCGTTCTTACTGAGACCGCTGTCACTCGAACCGTCGTAGGTCATCTAACCTCACTCGCTATCAATCAATGCCGTGGCTATCAGCCGCCGTAGTTTGCCGTGAGCGGAGCCCCTAGAACACTAGACACGCTGTCTGGGAAAAAGCCACAGTGCCCCGGATTCCCGCCTATCCAAGGCTATTCTCCTGCGCGCTGGCTTCGTTCCCGTGGCATACTGACCCTGCACCACCATCCATTCACTACGGATCGTCCGGCACGTACCTGCCGGTGAAGGAGTTGTACAACCATGGCCTCTGTCACGTTCGACAAAGCTACCCGCCTCTACCCCGGCTCGACGAAGCCAGCGGTCGACGCACTCGACCTGCACGTTGCAGATGGCGAGTTCCTCGTGCTCGTCGGACCTTCCGGGTGCGGAAAGTCCACATCCCTTCGTATGCTTGCCGGCCTCGAAGAGGTGAACGACGGCAACATCCTCATCGGAGACCGCAACGTCACCGACGTACCGCCGAAGGATCGCGACATCGCGATGGTCTTTCAGAACTACGCGCTCTACCCGCACATGACGGTCGCCGAGAACATGGGTTTTGCGCTCAAGATCGCTGGCGTCAACAAAGACGAGCGCGCCACTCGTGTGCTCGAAGCTGCGAAGCTTCTCGACCTCGAGCCGTACCTCGGCCGCAAGCCGAAGGCACTCTCCGGTGGCCAGCGCCAGCGCGTCGCCATGGGTCGTGCGATCGTGCGCCAGCCGCAAGTGTTCCTCATGGACGAGCCGCTTTCCAACCTTGACGCCAAGCTGCGCGTGCAGACTCGCACCCAGATCGCCTCCCTCCAGCGCCGACTCGGCGTCACTACCGTCTACGTCACGCACGATCAGACCGAGGCACTCACCATGGGTGATCGCATCGCGGTGCTGAAGGATGGCGTTCTCCAGCAGGTCGGAACGCCCCGCGACCTCTACGCCAATCCGAAGAACGTCTTCGTGGCCGGCTTCATCGGCTCCCCGGCGATGAACCTGTTCACAGCGGATCTCGTCGAGGGTGGCCTCAAGTTCGGCACGGCGGTCGCCGCGCTCGACCGCGCCACCATGGGCAAGACCGACAACACAAAGGTCACCATCGGAGTTCGCCCGGAAGACGTGCGCGTCGCCACCTCCGGTGAGGGTCTGCAGGTCGCGGTCGACCTCGTCGAAGAGCTCGGTGCGGATGGCTATCTCTACGGCCACACCGACATCGATGGCTCCCGCGTCGACATTGTCGCCCGCGTCGACGGTCGCTCACATCCCAACGCCGGTGACACGGTCTTCATCCTTCCCGAGCCGGCGCACATTCACGCGTTCGACATCGCGTCGGGCGATCGCTTGAGCAAGGCCGTGCTCGACTAGCCCCTCGAATACCCATGGATGCGGGCGACGATCTTCTCTCGTCGCCCGCACTTTTTTGCCAGTTTCATACGCGCGACTCAGAAGAGGCAGAGCACATGAGCGGTTCCCTCAACATCACTTCGGCGACGGTCGACCCCGCTCTCCTCGACCTGCCATGGAACCTGCCGCTCGACACGTGGCCAGACAGCGTGATCGCCGCCCTGCCGAAGGGTATTTCACGACACCTCGTGCGATTCGTGCACCTCAGCGGCTACGTGATCGCGATCAAGGAGACATCCTCGGAGCTCGCCCGCCGCGAATACGAGATGCTGCGCACCCTGCAGAAGCTCGATGTGCCGTGCGTCGACCCGGTAGCGGTCATCACCAATCGCACGGATGACGAGGGCAACGAGCTCGATTCGGTGCTGGTGACCCGCCACCTCAAATTCTCATTGCCCTACCGCGCGTTGTATTCACAGACACTGCGGCCAGACACTGCAACCCGCACCGTTGACGCGCTCGCCGTGCTTTTGGTGCGCCTGCACATGATCGGCTTCTTCTGGGGCGACGTCTCGCTGTCGAACACGCTCTTCCGCCGTGACGCCGGATCGTTTGCTGCCTATCTCGTGGATGCCGAAACGGGTCAGCTCTATAACGGTCTCTCCAACGGTCAGCGGGAAAATGACCTGGAGATCGCGCGCATCAATATTGCCGGGGAGCTCCTCGACCTCGCTGCCGGTGGGCGCCTTGACGAGGAAGTCGATCCGGTTGAGGTGTCGAATGGCATCGTCGCGGCCTATCGCACCCTCTGGATCGAGCTCACCGGATCCGAATCCTTCTCCTCCTCTGAACGCTGGCGCATCAACGAGCGGGTAGAGCGACTCAACGAACTCGGCTTTGACATCGAAGAGTTGGCCATCAAGACCGATGACACCGGCTCCCAGGTGCGCATCCAGCCGAAGGTTGTGGATGCCGGGCACCACCAGCGTCGCCTGCTGCGCCTCACCGGGCTCGATGCCCAGGAGAACCAGGCCCGTCGGCTGCTCAACGACCTCGACTCCTACACCGCGACCTTCAACAAGCAGGGCGAGGACGAGGAGATGGTGGCGCACGAATGGCTCGCCAAGGTGTTCGAACCGGTGATTCGAGCCATCCCGCGCGAGCTTAAGGGTCGGCTCGAGCCCGCGGAGGTGTTCCACCAATTGCTCGACCACCGCTGGTACCTCTCGCAGAACGAGAACCGCGACGTTCCCCTCGCCGAGGCCGTAAGTTCCTACATCGACACCGTGCTGCGCCATCGTCGCGATGAGGCAACGGTCATCGCACCGGCCACTGGCACGATCACACTGCCGGTCGACATCATTGCCGAGGACGACTGGCGCGCGAAAGTCTGACTAACGCGGAAGGTCTGACTAACGCTGTGGAACAGCGCACCGAATCAGTGAATCGCGGCCTCGCAGCACCGGCCACAGGTTCATGACTGGCGATGAATGCAGCTTCGTCGCCCGCACGAGGGTGCTCTTCTCGCCGCTCACGCTCGAGGGTGGCCGCCGGGGCCGCCACGCGAACCACACGACCTTGTCGGCGGGCAGATGAGCGGGCTACTTCTTCTTCGCGCGCTGCTTCGAGATCTCGTAGAGCGTTACGCTGGCGGCAATTCCGGCATTGAGCGACTCCGTCGAGGAGTTGATCGGGATCGACACGATCGCGTCGCAGGTTTCGGTGACGAGGCGGGAGAGGCCCTTGCCCTCGCTGCCGACGACCACGACAAGGGGTTCCTTCGCCCAGGACAGCTCGGGCAGCGGGGTGTCCCCTTCACCGTCGAGGCCGAGCACGAAGACGCCGCGCTCTTTGAAGGCCTTGAGGGTCTGGGTGAGATTCGAGGCCATGGCGACGGGAGTGCGCGCGGCAGCTCCGGCAGAGGTTTTCCAGGCCGCGGCGGTGAGTCCAACCGAACGACGCTGCGGCACGATCACGCCGTGTCCGCCGAAGGCGGCGACCGAGCGGATGATCGCCCCGAGGTTGCGCGGATCGGTGACGCCATCCAGCGCGACCAGCAGCGGCACCCGACCACTCGCGACGATCTTGTCGAGCAGGTCGGTGGGATGTGCGTACTCATATGGAGGCACCTTGAGAGCGAGCCCCTGGTGCACCGAGTCAAATCCCGCGAGACGGTCGAGCTCGGGGCGCATGACCTCGAGGATCGGCAGGCCGCGCTTGGTGGCGATCTGCATGACCTCCTTGACGCGGTCGTCATATTCGATGCGAGTCGCGATGTAAAGGGCGGTCACCGGGATCTTCGCGCGGAGAGCCTCGAGCACGGAGTTGCGGCCGGTGACGACCTCGAACTCGTCCGACTGCTTTGGTTTGCTGACGCGAGTGGCGGCTCGCTGCGGTGCACCGGTGCTCGACGGACGCTTCCCGCCTGCCGCGGCGAAGCGGTCGCTCGCCGCCTTGCGCTTTCCGGCGGGATGATAGGGGCGGTCAACGGCCTTCGGTGTGGGCTTCTTGCCCTCGAGTGCCTGGCGGCCCTGGCCGCCGGAGCCCACCTGCTTGCCCGTGCTGCTTTTGCGCACGGCACCGGCACGCGGCTTGTTGGCTCCACTGCTCTTCATTAGTCAAGACTCCAATGCGACCCCGACGGGGTGTCTTCGATCTGGATGCCGGCTGCGGCAAGTTCATCGCGAATGCGATCGGCGGAGCGGAAATCGCGCGCCTTGCGTGCCGCGTCCCTGTCCTCGAGCAATCTCTCGACGAGAATTGCGAGCGCTACACTCGCCGGATCACCCGCAGCAGTCTGCCATTCTACGGCCATTGGGTTGATCCCGAGAACTTCGGTCATGGCCAGCACCTGGCCCTGGAGCGAGGCGGCGCTGCCGAGATCTTCCGCATCGAGGGCCGCGTTGCCGGCGCGAACCTGCTCGTGGAGCACCGCCATGGCCTGGGGAATGGCCAGGTCGTCATCCATCGCCTCGGCGAATTCGTCGGGAATGGTTCGCGGGCGACTGCCCGCGAACTGGGTGCCCTCGAGGCGTCGAGCCGCGCGATCGAGAAAGACCTCGATGCGGTCCAGCGCGGCTTCCGCCTCGAGGAGAGCGCCCTCGTGGTAGTCGATGGTCGAGCGGTAGTGCGCGGAACCGAGGTAGTAGCGCACGACAAGCGGACGCGCCTGATCGAGGAATTCGGCGGCAAAGATCGAGTTGCCGAGCGACTTGGACATCTTCTGGCCGTTCACGTTGACGAGCCCGTTGTGCACCCAGGCGTTGGCGAAGCCATGCCCGGCGGCGGATGACTGGGCCAGTTCGTTCTCATGGTGTGGAAAGCGCAGGTCGAGACCGCCGCCGTGGATGTCGAACCCGGTGCCAAGATACTGCTGCGACATCGCCGAGCACTCGATGTGCCAGCCCGGCCGGCCATCACCCCAGGGTGACGGATAGGCGGCCGACGATGGTTCATCGGACTTGTGCCCCTTCCACAGGGCGAAGTCGCGGGGGTCGCGCTTGCCGCGCCCCTGAACATCCGCTGATGACGCGAGATCGCCCGACTTCTGGTTGGTGAGCTCGCCGTAGGCCGGCCAGGACGCCACGTCGAAGTAGACATCTGCCGACGAATCGTCGGCCACGTAGGCATGCCCGCGCTCGATCAACTCACCGATCAGCCGCTGCATTTGCGGGATGCTCGCGGTGGCGCGCGGCTCGTAGGTGGGAGCGAGAATGCCGAGGCGCTCGTAGCCTCGACTGAATTCGAGCTCATACCGATAGGCGAGCGCCCACCACTCTTCCGTGCCGGAGGCCGCGCTGGCGAGGATCTTGTCGTCGATGTCCGTGACATTGCGCACCAGGGTGACGGCGAAACCGCGATAGCTGAGCCAGCGTCGCCACTGGTCGTAGACGAGGGCAGACCGCAAGTGTCCGATGTGCGGCGACGACTGCACTGTCGGCCCACAGACGTAAATGCCGACGTGCCCTTCGACGATCGGCACGAGGTCGAGAAGCCCCTGCGAGCGGGAGTCGTAAAGGCGCACTGTCACGCCGACCAGCCTACCGAAAGCGCCTCTGCTGGTTGCGCTGGAGGAGGCAGGTCGCAATGACGCTGAGGCCTTCGCCGCGCCCGGTGAATCCGAGCCGGTCGGAGGTCGTTGCGGCGACACTCACCGGTGCGCCGACACAGGTACTGAGCCGTGTTTCGATCTCGCCACGGCGAGTGCCGATTTTCGGATGGTTCGCCACGACCTGCACGGACACATTGCCAATCACGTAGCCGGCGGCGGTCACACGCTCGACGGTCGCCGTGAGGAAGACCTCGCCGTGCGCATCCGCAAACCGGGGCTCTGCCGTGCCGAAGTTCGATCCGAGGTCACCGAGGCCCGCTGCGGAGAGCAGGGCGTCGCAGATGGCGTGACTCACGGCATCCCCATCACTGTGGCCGGCAAGGCCGACCTCGTCCGGCCAGAACACGCCGCCGAGCCAGAGCGGGCGGGCGGTGTCGAACGCGTGCACATCGATGCCGATGCCCGTGCGCGTCTCGGCGAGCTCGGCCACGGGGACGAGCGACTCCGCACGGCGAAGATCCCACGGTGTCGTGATCTTGAATGCGCGAAAGTCGCCGTCGATCACCCGCACCTCGTGACCGGCGGCCGCGAACAGTGCCGCATCATCGGTGTGGTCCGCCGATGCATCGGCATAGGCGGAAGCGAGCTGCTGACGGGGGAAACCCTGCGGAGTCTGCACAGCAACGAGATCGGACCGATCGACTGTTGCTGTCACCCGCCCGTCTCCCACCCGCTTGATCGTGTCGGCGACCGGAAGGCCGGGGACGACGCCCGCCCGGGTTTGGCGCACGGCATTGATCACCGCGTCGAATTGCGCCGACGGGGTGAACGATCGTGCCGCATCGTGCACCAGCACGATCTCGATGCCGGGCGCAAGCGCGGCGAGCCCTGCGGCGACGGAGCCCTGGCGAGAGGCCGCACCGATAACGACAGTCACCGATTCGTGAGCGGCACCGGCAACCTCGGTGGCCAGTTCGCGGGCTTCGGCGGCCCACTCTGCCGGGGCGACAATCACCACCTGCGCGCGCTCGGTGCTGCCGAATACACCCTCGAGGGCGTGGGCGAGAATGGGGCGTCCGGCGACGGGCACGAAGGCTTTCGGATCGGGATGCCCCAGCCGCGACCCAGTCCCCGCCGCGACGATGATGATGCCGACGACGATTCCTGAGTCGGTGTCGACACCCACGGCGTCAGGACGCAAAAACCTCATCGATCACGGTCGAGGCCCTCTGTTCGGTCTTGTAGCGCTGTTCGGTCGCGTAGCGGCTCGACCAATTGGTCTGCCCTTCCATGAACGGGTCCGGCAACATCTTGGTGATCGTCGCCGCGCCGTGGCGCAGATAAATGACCGTCTCGCCGACCTGGAAAAGCATTGCTTGCACCCCGTTTCCGTGGCGGTCAGTTTATCACAGGGCGTTTTCCGCAGCAGGGGCCGGGCCTGCGAGCTGCCGCCGTAGGCTAAACTTCGAACGGGTTTTGCGTGGCACTCGGTCGCGTCGTCCCATCGTCTTCGTTCGTTCTGGAGGGTCCCGTGAGAGCTCGCATTGCCGCAACCGTCATAGTGGCGGCTTCGCTGTTGCTCTCCACCGCCGGCTGCAGCTTTTTTGCACCTCAGGCGACGCTGAAGCACTATGACCCAAGCGACGGAGTCGGCGCCACCGTCGGCCAGGTGAAGGTACGCAATGCACTGCTGCTCACCAAGGACGGCCAGCAGGCGAGTTTCCTCGTCAACCTCATCAACGACGGCCAGCAGACGGTGAACGTGCTCATCCAGTACGACGGCACCACCGCTAGCGGAGCATCAGGTAAGGTCGACACCCGCGTGCAGCTCGACGCGGGAGCGGTGAAGACCTTCGGCTCTTCCGACACGCGCCAGCTGCTCTTCAGCGGCATCAACTCGAAGGCTGGCTCGCTCTTTCCCGTTTTCGTTCAGTACGGCACGCTGACCGGCGAGCAGCTGCTCGTGCCGGTGCTCGACGGATCGCTGCTCGAGTACTCGAAGCTGTTACCGTCGCCTCTTCCCACCGCGACTCCCTCCGCAAGCCCCCTAACGAACCCCTCCGTCATTCCCGTTCCTACGCCGACGGCGACGGCGACGACAAAGTAGCCCGGCGCCGCGGTTTTTGCGGGATCTTCGAACCTTCAGGGCTCGAAGCGGTAGCCGAGTCCGCGCACCGTCAGTAGCATCTGCGGGTCGGACGGCTCCTTTTCGATCTTGGAACGGATGCGCTTGATGTGCACGTCGAGCGTCTTGGTGTCTCCGAAATAGTCCGAGCCCCAGACCCGGTCAATCAGCTGTCCACGGGTCAGTACGCGACCGGAATTACGCAGAAGCACTTCGAGCAACTCGTATTCCTTGAGCGGCATGGCCATATCGACGCCGCGCACCGAGACGGTGTGGCGATCGACATCCATTCGCACCTCCCCTGATCCAAGGATGGCCGTGTCTTCTTCGTCCGCTTCGACGCGACGGCGCATGACCGCTCGGATTCGGGCGAGCAACTCACGAGTGGAATAGGGCTTCGTCACGTAATCGTCGGCACCGAGCTCGAGGCCGACCACCACATCCACCTCGCTGTCCTTCGCCGTGAGCATGATGATCGGCACCTGCGAGCGGGTGCGGATCTCGCGGCACACCTCGGTACCGGCGATGCCGGGAAGCATGAGGTCAAGGAGAACGAAGTCGGGGCTGTTGCGGTCGAATTCCGCGAGGGCGGCAATGCCGTCGGCCGCGATCGAGGTCTCGTAGCCCTCCCGCCCGAGCAGGAAGGCGAGCGGCTCGCTCAGGGAGGGTTCGTCTTCGACGATCAGGATGCGCAACTCAGGCCTCTTTCAGGGATGCTGCCACGGCGAGAGACGCCTTGGGAAGTCGGATGGTGAAGGTCGAACCATTGCCGGGCTGAGACCACACCCGGATATCGCCGCCGTGGTTCTGCACGACGTGCTTGACGATACTCAGGCCGAGGCCCGAGCCGCCGGTATGGCGAGAACGCGCCGGATCGATGCGGAAGAAGCGCTCGAACACGCGGTCGAGTTCCTCGTCGGGAATACCAATGCCCTGGTCGGTGACCGCGATCTCGACGATACCGTCGGAATTTTTGACACCAACTCCGACTCTGGAGCCCTTCGGCGAATACTGGATCGCGTTGGCGATGAGGTTGTGCAGGGCCACCGCGAGCAGCGGCTCGTCACCGTAGACCTCAGCGCCGGCATCCCCGCCGCTGACGATGGTGACCCGGCTGGACTCTGCGGCCACCCGGTTCTGGTCGATGGCAAGCGCGACAACATGATCGATCTCCACGACCTCGGGCTTCGTGAGGGCATCCGCCGCCTGCAGCCGGGAGAGTTCGATGATCTCCTGGGTGATGCGGGCGAGTCGATCCGCCTCTTTGGTGAGACGTTTGGCAAAGCGGCGCACCTGGTCTGGTTCATCGGATGCCGCCTGGAGCGCCTCGGCGAGCAGGCCGACCGCGCCGATCGGTGTCTTGAGTTCGTGGCTGATATTGGCGACGAAGTCCCGTCGCACCTCGTCAAGCCGGTAGGACTCGGTGCGGTCCTCCGCGAGTAACAGGATGTAGCGCGCACCGAGGCGCGCAACTCGCACGAAAAGGTAGATGTTCGCGTCTCCGAACGGTCCCCTGGCGAGCTCGAGCTCCTGGGTGATCGGCTCACCGTAGCGGCGCACCCGGTCGACGATCGTCACGAGTTCGGGATGCACCAACGACTGGTTCCAAATCAGACCGAAGGCCATCGCGCCCGGGCTCGCCTTCACCACCGTGTTGGAGGGGTCGAGCACGATTCCCGCGGATTCGAGAGCCTCGATTACCTGGTCGACGCCGTCCGGCACCGCTGTGCTCACGACATCCACCGCTCGCTGGCCGCGGCGAGCGGACGCGACGAATACCGCGGTGACGCCAGCGCCGACGATCACGCCGAACGCAAGAGCGAGCGGCACCAACAGGGCGGAGTCCATAGCGACTAGATTAGTTACATCCAGCCGGTCGGCTCACCCCCGCACCACATGCGGCTCCGGTACTTGGCGTGTTGTTCAGATGCGGTTCCCCCGCTGTTCACCTGCGCGGGAGAGGGTTGGAGCAGAACTGTGCGGGAATCGAAGGCTCGCAGCGAAAGGGATTCAGACGATGCGCGAGGTATTCCAGCAGGAACTGGCGGAGGTGCAGGAACGCCTTGTGGAGATCGCGACTCTCGTAGAGAATTCGATCGACAACGCCACTCGCGCTTTCAATGAGTCGAACGTGTCTCTCGCCGAGGCCGTCATCGCCGCCGACGACAAGATCGACACAGCGGCTATCGCGCTCGATGAGCTCGCCATCAACATCCTCGCCAGGCAGCAGCCCGTCGCCCGCGACCTGCGCATCGTGGTGAGCGCTTTGCGAATCAGCGCCTCGCTCGAGCGGATGGGCGACATGTCAGAGCACATCGCGCAACTCGCGCGCTACCG
Source organism: Frigoribacterium sp. (assembly GCA_025363205.1). GTDB lineage: Bacteria > Actinomycetota > Actinomycetes > Actinomycetales > Microbacteriaceae > Lacisediminihabitans. Next base: position 8,778 of record JANYEI010000228.1, on the reverse strand, counting down.
TTTTCCCGACAAGGTCGTGCCGAAGTCGCTTCGAGGCACCTTCGCGGAGCTCGGCCGGCTCGACGTTCAGATCGCTCGAAAGCTCACGGAACTGTTGCGCACCGAAGACGTACGGCTCGCCGAGGAGATCCGCAACGAAGACGACCAGATCGACGCGTTGCACCTCAGCGTGTTCGAGAAAGTGCTCGGCGAGAGCTGGAAGGGTGGGGCCGTCGACACGGTGGATGCCACCCTCGCGTCGCGCTATCACGAACGTTTCGCTGACCACGCCGTCTCGATTGCGAAGAAGGTGCAGTACCTCGCGACGGGCGACTGGGTGGCCGCAGGAATTCACCCCGGAGGATCGTAACGCCCCCATCCACCCACCCATCCCGCCACCCACCCACCCACCGTTTTTGCGACCACCTCGCTGTTCACACAGGGAGATGGTCGCAAAAAGCTGAGGGGGTCGGGCCAGGATTGCGGGCGCGCTACTTCTGAGCTCCCTGCGCGGCAACCGCGGCAGCGCCGGCGGCAGCGGCCTCGGGGTCGAGGTACACACCCGGTGTCACCGGCGCGAAGGTCTCGTCGAGCGTGTAGACGAGTGGGATGCCGGTGGGGATGTTGAGTTCCGCAATCTCGTCATCCGAAATGTGGTCGAGGTGCTTCACGAGGGCGCGAAGTGAATTGCCGTGTGCGGTCACGAGCACTGTCTTGCCCGCGGCGAGGTCAACGGTGATTTCGGATTCCCAGTAGGGAAGCATCCGGTCGATCACCAGCTTGAGGGACTCCGTGCGCGGAAGATCCGCGCCGAGACCGGCATATCGCGGGTCGTGCGCCTGTGAGAACTCGCTGTCGTCGGCGAGCGGCGGCGGCGGCACGTCGAACGAGCGACGCCAGGTCAGAAACTGCTCCGGTCCGTACTCGGCGAGGGTCTGCGCCTTGTCCTTTCCCTGCAGCGCGCCGTAGTGGCGCTCGTTCAGCCGCCAGCTGCGTTTCACGTCGATCCAGTCGCGATCCGCGACATCCAGGGCAATGTCCGCGGTATGAATCGCGCGCTTGAGCACGCTCGTGTACTGGATATCGGGAAGGAGTGCTGACCCGGCGAGAAGCTCGCCCGCACGCCGAGCTTCAGCGCGTCCCTGGTCGCTCAGGTCGACGTCCACCCAGCCGGTGAACAGGTTTTTCTTGTTCCAGTCGGAGTTGCCGTGGCGCAGGAGAATGAGCGTGTACGTCATGAGCCAACTCTACCGAGCGCCCTACACCTCGAAACTCCTGCAATTCGCGGCGCCGGGACTCCCTCGCTTCGCAAATTGCAGGACCTATGCGCGGCAAGGCGCTGGAATACTGGACCAATGCCCATCGGTTCGATCACGCGAGGGACCACCGGCACCAACCGCTTGCGCCGCGTCGACCGGTGGATCGCGCAGCTTCCGGCCTTCCGCCTCGCGGCCGATCCGCTCGTGGTGGACCTCGGATACGGGGCATCCGCGACGACGACTCTCGAAATACACCAACGCCTGAGCCGCCTTCGGCCGCAGGTAGAGGTGGTCGGCCTCGAGATCGATCCGGCACGGGTGAAGTTGGCAACGATCTCGGCTCGGGCCGGCGTTCGCTTCGCTCTCGGTGGATTCGAGGTCCCGTTGCCGGGTGGGCGCTCGGCCACGGTCATCCGCGCGCTCAATGTATTGCGGCAGTACGAGGAATCCGCAGTGCTCGCCGCGTGGCACCACATGGTCTCCCGCCTTGAGCCTGGCGGGGTGCTGGTCGAGGGCACCTGCAATGAGAGTGGCCGCGTGGCCAGCTGGGTGGATGTCGCGGCCGGCGGCCCCCGCACCCTCACAGTGAGCCTGCGCCTCGCCGACCTCGAACGGCCGTCCATCGTGGCGGAGCGGCTTCCCAAGGTGCTGATCCATCGCAACGTACCTGGCGAACGGGTGCACGAGTTTCTCCTCGACCTTGATCGACACTGGCAACTGAACGCGGCCCTCTCGGTCTACGGCCCATCGCAGCGGTGGATCGCCACCGCCAAGGGCCTTCTCGAAGCGGGCTGGCCGGTGCAGGGCGGCCGTTCCCGCTGGAAGCTCGGTGAACTGACCGTCAACTGGGCCGCGGTGGAGCCAAAGGGCTTTGCCTGGTGACGAAACCCGGCCGCTAGACCTCGGGGAGCAGCGCGCGGGCCTTATCGACCGGCAGATCGGCCGCGGTGAGCAGGTCGACCAGCAGCGGTCGCATCATCAGGATCACGATCGAGTCGGTCACCGGCGCACCCTTGACGGCGGTGTCCGGCCGTAGTCGCTCCGCCACGGCCACGAGTCCGACTCGCACGGTGTCCCCGAGCAGCGGGTCGTCGAGGCTCTGGCCAAGCAGCTCCACTGACGTGCCGAGACTCGCCATAATCGATGCGATCACGGGCCGCGGCACCCCGTCGCGCACAAGAAAGTCGATGCGCCGGGCGATCACCCGCAGGTTGCGCGTGGCAAGATCCATGCCGCGCAGCACCCGCAGCTGGGCGAGCAGGTCGGGGCGGTGCCGACGCAGGAAGGGGGAGATGCGCGCGATGGCTGCGGCCGAGTCGAGGGATGCCGCCCAGCTGTCGATGACCGGCTGAGTCGCGCGCAGGCGCTCGAGGGCGTGCTCCGCGGCGGGTTCGTCCGCCTTCTCGAGTGCGATGACGAGGGAGGCGAGCGCGTCGGTGAGTGAGGCGAACAGGCGGCGGGCATCCCGACTGGCGAAGCGTCTCGGATCTCTCGGCACCAGCGCGGTGACCACGAGCGCGACGACGCCGGCAACGATGCCGTCGATGCTGCGCACGAACGGTCCCCCAGCCGGGACCGGAAGCAGGATGACCAGCATCGACTGCACCCCGGCGGCGATCGCGAACGCATTGCTCGAGGACAGCACTCGGGCCACCACCAGAGTGATCATCAGCACGACCGCGATCTGCCAGGTGCCCTGGCCGATGAGCAGCACCATCACTTCGCTCAGCGCGATACCGATGACCATTCCCACGGCGGTTTCGAGCACCCGTAGCGGGCGGGCATCCCGAACGAATCCCAGGCTCGAGATCGTGACAGTGACCGCGATCAGGGGCAAAGCGTGCCCGAGCACGAAATGGGCGAACGCAAAGGAGATGGTCGCGGCGATTGCGATCTGCAGCGCCGGCACCAGGGAGTCGATGGCCCGCTCCCCCGACGACCGAAGGTCGAACAGATGCGGCACGACCGAGCGAAGGCTGCTCGCGTTCATCCTCAGCGCTTGACTGCGCCAAGACGGGGCAGTCGGGGCACGTTCGCAGCGGCTCCCGCGTCCGGCGGCACGACGATTTCCTGGGCGGCGGGTACCAGGATGCCCTCGGATCGCACCGCAAGTTCAGCCAGCGGATCGGTGGTGCGCTTGACCACAGCAAGCGCGATCGGACCGAGCTCGAAGTGTTGGGCGGCGGATGTCACGCGCCCGACCGTGTTCTCGCCAAGCAGCACCTCATCCCCCGGCAACGGCAGCACGGAGTCAGAGCCGTCGAGGTGCAGCATCACGAGGCGACGCGGCGGATGCCCGAGGTTGTGCACCTTGGCCACCGTCTCCTGCCCGCGGTAGCAGCCCTTGGTGAGGTGCACGGCGGAGCGCAGCCAGTCGAGTTCGTGCGGAATGGTCTTCTCGTCGCCCTCGGTGGCCAGCCGTGGTCGCCACGCGGCGATGCGGAGGGCCTCGAGCGCGAGAAATCCGGCTAACGGAGAGTCGAGTGTGGCGAGAGTTGCGCGCGGAATGAGCACCTCGCTGTAGGTCCACTGCTCCGCCGGGTGATGCTCGACGGCGGCATATTGCCATCCCCCCGGGCTCACGGCCGACCACGGGTCGTTCCACACAAGCGGCACGCCGTTGGGAGAAGCGACGAGAATCTGCGGCGACCCGAGAGCGCCGATCGTCGCGAGCTCGTCCGTTCGGTCCCGCACCTCGACGCGCAACATGAACACCATCGTGGAGAGCCAGGCAAACAGTCCGGGCGCTTCCTCGCGCTCGAGAAGCAGCCAGAGATCGACACCGTCGTCGAGAAGTCGCACGGAGTACTCGAGTCGGCCGGTCGCGTCGAGAAGCAGTGTCTCGCTCGACTGGCCCGGCTTCAGATCGGTGACGCTCTGCGAGGTGAGCGAATTGATCCAGGTCAGACGATCGGCACCGGAAATGGAGAGCACCGCTCGATGGGAGAGGTCGACGACCGCATCGCCCGCGGCGAGCGCGCGCTGCTCAGCGAGAGGGTTTCCGTAGTGCGCGGCCACGCCGGCATCCACCCCGGTGCCGTCTACCGCACCGTTTCGCGTGAGCTCACTCAAGGCGAGCCAACCTTCCGGAGGCATGGGTGGCGAGTTCCTGGCCGAGAGCAGCGAGGTCCCACGCCCAGAGCATGTGATTGTCAACCAAGCCGTAAATACGGGTAGAAGCGGTGTGCTCTTTCGAGGTCACCGAGCGCATCACCGCATCCGTCACCAGGTCGATGCGCGGGCCCTTGACCTGGCCGACATACAGCTCACTCACCCCGCCCGGATGCAGTATCGAGACCTCGATGTCAAAACCGTCGGTCGCGTTACGCAATGTTTCGACCGCCCGCGCGGTCGTGAACGGCTGGATACCCACCCCCGGCAGCAGCCCAGGTCCCGGGTCACCCTCGGTTGCTTGCCGACTGAGCCGCCAGTAGCCGGTTTCGGTCGCAAGAGGGGTGAGATCGTCGTCGAGTAGCCAGGTATACGAGGTGTAGTTGAGGTGAGGGAGTCCGTCGTGCGTGAAACTCATCCGATGCCCGAACTCGTAGTTGCGCTTCTCCTCACCGACGTCGTAGGCGACGACCCCGGTTCCTTCCCAGACACCGATCAGCCAGGACAGCGGAACGAGCTCGGCGGGCAGGTTGACCGGAAGATCAATCACGGGCGGCCCGATCTAGCGCTGGCCGCGGAAGAGATTGAACAGCACCACCACGGAGACGTAACCGATGGCAAGGGTGGTGAGAATCAGCAGGCCGATGAAGAACAGCTCAAGACCGAGATACATGATTCGATCCTACGCGGCGCGCAGCTGCAGAATGCCAAGCACGAGGGTCGCGATGCCGAGAATCAGCACCGAGCCGCCGAGGCAGGCCGTCATGCGGTCGACCAGTCCTTCTTTTTGCACTATCGCGAGCTGGATGCAGAAGGTAAGCAGAACATCCGCCGCGAGCACCAGAGCTAACCAGTCGAGGTACTGCGTGCGGGGCGCGACCAAGCCGACGAGAACGGAGCCGACAACCGCGAGCGACCACACCGGAACCACGCTCGTGAGCGCGAGTCGGGCAGCAGGCTGGTTGAGGGTCACGCGCTAATTCTGCCCTACCCGCGCCTGACAGGGCCAACAACTGCCTTTAGACTGTGGTTCGTTACTTGGAGGAATCGTTGGCGCAGCTGTTGATCCTGACTTCCGCCGTCAACAGCGATGTCTTGCCGTCCCTCGGACTTCTCAGTCACCGGACCAGGCAGATCCCCGCCGAGCCGGCGTCACTCATCACCGCGCCGAGTTGTGATCTCATTCTCGTCGACGCCAGGCGAGACCTGGCAAGCGCCAAGTCGCTGTGCAAGATCCTCAACACCACCGGCGTGAACGTTCCCCTCATGCTGATCCTCACCGAGGGTGGTCTCACCGCCGTGAGTGCTGACTGGGGCGTGGACGACGTGATCCTCGAGACAGCGGGTCCTGCCGAGGTGGACGCCCGCATCCGCCTCGTCGTCGGACGCCAGGCACTCGACAAGACCAGCAACAAGATTCACGCTTCCGGTGTGGTCATCGACGAAGCGAGTTACTCGGCGAAGGTGCACGGGCGACCGCTTGACCTCACATTCAAGGAATTCGAGCTGCTGCGGTTTCTTGCGACGCATCCATCCCGCGTCTTCACCCGCGAGCAGTTGCTCAGCGAGGTGTGGGGCTACGACTACTTCGGCGGCACCCGAACCGTGGATGTGCACGTGCGGCGCCTACGCGCGAAACTCGGCGACCTCGAATCGCTGATCGGCACCGTGCGCAACGTCGGCTATCGCTTCAATGTGTACGAAGACGACACCGAGCGCCTTGCCCAGGCCGTCAATTCCTGACTCGCTCGCTCGACTCATCGAGCGATGCCGGGATGCCGACCGCCAGCCGCCGTTCTCGGACGGCACGCTCGTGCAACTGCGCAGCGGCGAGAAGCAATTGCTCGAGCGGGATGGCGCGGCCGCCGTCTACTCCGCCACCGAGGCTGAATTCGTGGTGGATCCCGCTGTGCGCGGGAGGGGGATCGGCACCGGGGTGCTCGAGGAGATCCTGGACAAGAGCGATCCCACTGTGAAAATCTGGGCGCACGGCGATCATCCGGCCGCCCGCGCTCTCGCGGACAGTCACGGGTTCGCGCCGGTGCGACGCCTGCTGCAGTTGCGCGCACCGGTGGATCCGAACTCCGCCGTCGAGACTCCCGCAGTCCAGACCCCCGCCGACACGTTTCGCCCCGGGGTCGACGATGCGGCCTGGCTGACGCTGAACTCCCGCGCCTTCGCCTTCCACCCCGAACAGGGTTTGGTGTCCAAGGCCGACCTTGAGGAGCTGATGCGCGAGCCGTGGTTCCACGCGGAAGACTTCCTCGTGCTTCGGGACGGAGACGCCCTGATCGGATTCTGCTGGCTGAAGGTCGAGGAGCCGGTCGGCGAGTTCTACGTGGTCGGTGTCGACCCGGAGCGGCAGGGTGTGGGACTCGGCCGCCGGCTCATGCGCGCCGGGTTTGCGCGGCTCGCCTCCCGCGGCATCCGCATCGCCGCCCTGTATGTCGAGTCCGATAATGCGGCTGCCGTGGCCCTGTACCGCTCTCTTGGATTCAGCGATCACTCCCTGGATATTCAGTACGCGCGCGCCTGAGTCGTTTACCCCGCGTTAACACGGCCAGCGATGTGGGCAAGAGGCGAGGTGCAATGATGAATGTATGAGCAACGAGACGTATCTTGGCGACGCCGGATTGGCCACCGACAGTCTCGATGACGACGACTACGAGTCCACCTGGGTCGACGATGGAACTCTGCCGCCCGATCGCTACCTCGACCGCGAGCTGAGCTGGCTGGCCTTCAACACGCGGGTGCTCGAACTCGCCGAAGATCCGGAACTCCCCCTTCTCGAGCGGGCTAACTTCCTCGCCATCTTTGCGAGCAATCTCGACGAATTCTTCATGGTGCGCATCGCAGGGCTCAAGCGCCGCATCCTCACCGGACTTGCCGTTCCCACCAACATCGGGGCGGCGCCGACCGAAGTGCTTGCCGTGATTCAGGACCGTGCCCATGAGCTGCAGGCTCGCCATGCGCTCGCCTTCCGCGAGCTCATTAAGCCGGAGCTCGACGACGCCGGCATCCACATCGAAACCTGGGCCGATCTCGGACAGGTCGATCGTGACTCCCTCGACGAGATCTTCGCCGCCCGCATCTTCCCGGTGCTGATGCCGCTGGCAGTAGACCCGGCGCATCCGTTTCCCTACATCTCGGGACTCTCCCTCAACCTGTCGATCCGGGTGCGCAACCCCAGGATCGGTAAGGACGAGTTCGCTCGCCTCAAGGTGCCGCCGATGTTGCCGCGTTTCGTGCAGCTACCGGATGACGGCAGCGGCCTTCTGCGCTTCATCCCGCTAGAAGACCTCATCTCCAACCACCTCGGCGACCTGTTTCCCGGCATGGAGGTGCTCGACCACCATGAGTTTCGCGTCACCCGCAACGAGGATGTCGTTCTCGAGGAAGACGAGTCGGAAAACCTCATCCAGACACTCGAGCGCGAGCTGCTTCGCCGGCGGTTCGGTCCGCCCATCCGGCTCGAGATCACCGACGACATGGATGATCGCACGCTCAACCTGCTCGTGCGGGAGCTCGACATCACCGACTCAGAGGTCTACCGGCTTCCCGCTCCCCTCGACCTCGGCGGGCTCTTTGAGCTGAACAAGATCGATCGCCCGACGCTCAAGTACCGTCGGCACGTGCCGACGACGGCGGCGCAGCTCATGCCGATCGAACCGAACGCGGCACCGGACATCTTCGGATCGATCGCGCGCCAGGACATCCTGCTTCACCACCCCTACGAGTCCTTCGCCACGAGCGTGCAGGCTTTTCTCGAACAGGCCGCGGCCGATCCGAACGTGCTCGCCATCAAACAGACCCTCTACCGCACCTCCGGCGACAGCCCAATCGTTGAAGCGCTCATTCAGGCCGCCGAAGCCGGCAAGCAGGTGCTTGCCCTGGTGGAAATCAAGGCTCGTTTCGACGAGTCGGCGAACATCTCTTGGGCGCGCAAGCTCGAGAAGGCCGGCGTGCACGTGGTCTACGGTCTCGTGGGGCTCAAGACACACTGCAAGCTTGCGCTCGTGATCCGCCAAGAGAACGGCGTGCTCAAGCACTACAGCCATATCGGCACGGGCAACTACAACCCAAAGACGAGCCGCATTTATGAGGACTTCGGACTCCTCACCGCGAGCGGCACCGTCGGTAAGGACCTCACTCGGCTGTTCAACGAACTCTCCGGCTACGCGATTGAGAAGAAGTTCAAGCGACTGCTCGTGGCGCCGCTGCACTTGCGCAAGGGCCTGATCAAACGCATCCGTATCGAGGCAGAGAACGCACGAAACGGCATGCCCTCGGGCATCCGGATCAAGCTCAACTCGATCGTCGACGAGGCCATCATCGATGCGCTCTATCGGGCCAGTGAGGCAGGTGTGCCCGTCGAACTGCTCGTGCGCGGCATCTGCGGCGTGAAACCGGGAGTCGAGGGACTCAGCGG
>JANYEI010000226.1 GCA_025363205.1 Frigoribacterium sp. | reverse complement strand
ACTGGATGCTCCCGACCGCCGCTCGCACGGTGCTCGATCTCGGCGCGGGTACCGGCAAGTTCACTCGATCCCTCGTCGCGCGCGGCCTCGACGTGATCGCCGTGGAGCCGGATGACGTGATGCGCGCGACGCTCGCCGCCGGTCTCCCTACAGTGCGCGCGCTCGCCGGAACGGGGGAGAGCATCCCCCTGCCTGATGCGAGCGTTGACCTGGTCACCATCGCCCAGGCCTGGCACTGGATGGATGCCGCGCACTCAGCCGTCGAGATCGCGAGGGTACTTCGTCCCGGCGGCACCCTTGCGATGGTGTGGAACATCCGCGACGAGACGGTCGCGTGGGTGCGGCGACTGAGCGACATCATGGGATCGAGCGATGCGGAGCGCTCCATCCGCGGCACGATCAAGATCCCGGAGCCGTTCGGAGTGACCGAGACTTTCGAGACCGACTGGCAGAACGATATCGACGTGGAGTCACTCGTGGCACTCGTCGCCTCCCGTAGCTTCATCATCACGGCGTCGCCTGCGGATCGGGCGGCCACTCTCGCCGCGGTGCGCGAGCTCGTGGCATCCGACTCCACACTGGCAGGCCGGGCGCGCTTCGACCTGCCCTACCGAACATACGGGTTCCGGGCGACCCTCCCCAGCGGCCCGACAGGGTCTCCTGGCACTGGATAGACTGGGCGCTCGTGGCTCTTACTATTGCAATCGTCGGACTGCCCAATGTCGGCAAGTCCACCCTGTTCAACGCGCTCACCAAGAACCAGGTGCTGGCGGCGAACTATCCCTTCGCCACCATCGAGCCGAATGTGGGCGTCGTCAGTCTGCCGGATCCGCGTCTCGACGCGCTCGCGGACCTGTTCAGCAGCGAACGCATCCTCGCAGCTCCGGTGTCATTCGTCGACATCGCTGGCATCGTTAAGGGCGCCTCGGTAGGGGAGGGGCTCGGCAACAAATTCCTCGCCAACATCCGTGAGGCGGATGCGATCGCGCAGGTAATCCGCGCCTTCGCGGACCCGGATGTGGTGCACGTCGACGGCAAAGTCGACGCGGCCTCCGATATGGAGACCATTAACACCGAACTCATCCTCGCCGACCTGCAGACGCTCGAGAAGGCAGTTGTGCGCTACGAGAAGGAAGTCAAGACCCGGCGCACCGAGCCCGCTGTGCTCGCGGCCGCCCTCGAAGCGCAGAAGTTCCTTGATGCAGGCAAGCCGCTCTCGGCATCCTCCATCGACGTCTCGCTCATCCAGGAGCTCGGCCTGCTCACCACCAAGCCGTTCATCTATGTCTTCAATGTGGACGAGGAGGTGCTGCAGGATGCCGCGGCCCTCGCTTCCCTCGCCGCCCTTGTCGCTCCGGCCAAGGCGATCTTCCTCGACGCAAAGCTCGAGTCGGAGCTCATTGACCTCTCCCCGGAGGATGCTGCGGAACTGCTGGCCTCCACCGGCCAGGAGGAGAGCGGCCTCACCCAGCTCGCCCGCATCGGCTTCGACACCCTGGGGCTGCAGACCTACCTCACCGCCGGCCCAAAGGAGGCTCGGGCGTGGACCATCCCCAAGGGTGCCAAGGCCCCGCAGGCGGCCGGCGTCATCCACACCGACTTTGAAAAGGGCTTCATCAAGGCCGAGGTGATCGGCTTCCAGGACCTCGTCGACACGGGTTCGATCGCGGAGGCCCGGGCCAAGGGCAAGGCCCGGATCGAGGGCAAGGACTACGTCATGCAGGATGGCGACGTGGTTGAGTTTCGCTTCAACAGCTAGCTCAGTGCTTGCTCCTTTCTCTCCCAACCATCTCGCACTTTTCTCATCACCTTCGTGTTCACACACGGAGGTGATGAGAAAAGTGGGCGGTGGATGAGGGGTGGATGAGGGGTGGATGAGGGCGGGACGGTGGATGACGACGGACGGCGCACTCCGCCCGCCACGCATTCGCCCCGATGAAGCGCACGCGTCGACGCTCAGCGCGGTGCGCGCCGTTCCAGTTGTCCGCGCACGAAGGCCGCCTGGCCGATGTGCTGCAGATCGTCATTGATCACGCTGACGAGACGCATAGCGAGCGTGACCACCGGTGTCCAGCGATGGTCGACGATGTGGTCAAGGTCGGCGTCTGTCAGGGTCGCGACATAGCGCACGGTGTGGTCGTGTACGTCGTCGTGGTAGCCGATGAACTTGTCGCGGCTGATGATGCTCATCTTGGCAACATCCGAGGAAGTGTGGCCGTATCCGGTGGCACTCACGTCAAATGGAAGGGCGAACCGTTCGGCCCAGCCGTCTGCGGTCCAGGCCTGCTCAACACCGGCGACCGCTGCGACATGGTCGTCTTGGATTCGGCTGAGATGCCAGAGTAGCCAGCCGATGGAATTGGCTCCGTCGTCGACGCGCGCCGACAGTTGTTCGGGACTCAGCCCCTTGGCGGCGTGATGCACGGCGTCCCTGACTCGATCGAAGGCGTCGACGAGAAGTGCAGCGGAAGTGGTCATGCCTCGACGGTACGCGCCAGTCTGCCGGGCGTTAGGGTCCTTCGACCCTGTCAGACGCTGTACTGTCGGCCGCGACCCTGTCAGCCGCAGTGATGGCCACCCCGAAACGGAAGAGCGGATGCTCGGTGCAGCAATCCCGGGGCAGCCTGTCGGTCCCGGAGTAGCGTCGAGGCATGAACGGTGAAATCCTTCTCAATGTTCTCCTGGTGCTGCTGTTCGTCGTGATCGGCGGCATCTTCTCCGGTACGGAGATGGCGATGGTCACCCTCCGCGCGAGCCAGGTCAGCCAGATCGAGGCCACCGGTGCGGATGGACAGAGGATCGGGGCGCTCGTGCGCAATCCGAACCTGTTCCTCTCCGCGGTGCAGGTCGGGGTCACTCTGGCCGGATTCTTCTCCTCGGCGTATGGCGCTTCGACGATCGCCCCCGAGTTCGTCCCGGTTCTCGAGAGCTGGGGCCTCCAGGCCGGTGCTGCCTCGGTCGTGGCCTTCATCGGCATGACCCTTCTCATTGCGTACCTCTCACTCGTGTTCGGCGAATTGGTGCCTAAACGCCTCGCCATGCAGCATCCGGTCGCATTCACACGAGTTCTCGCGCCGGGCCTCAACGTGCTCGCGCGCATCATGCGCCCGGTCATCTGGCTGCTGTCCGCCTCCACCAATGGAGTGTTGCGCCTGCTCGGGCGCGACCCGCACGTGGCTGCCCAGGCGGTCTCGTCCGATGAGGTGCGCGAACTGATCGTGAGCCAACCGGGCCTTCGGGATGACAGCAGGAGCATCCTGACCGATGTGTTCCGCGCCGGTGACCGTCGACTCGTCGAAGTGATGCGTGCGCGCCCGGATGTGGAGTTTCTCTCCTGTGATCTCTCGGTCGCACAGGCTTACCGTTTGAGCCTCGAACTGTCTCACTCCAGGTTCCCGGTGAGGGGGGAGTCGATTGACCAAGTGCTCGGATTTGTGCACATCCGTGACCTGATGGCGGCGATGCCGCGCCCCTCGGACGTCCCCCAGAGCGGGAAATCGGAAATCCGGCCGGACACCGGGCCGACGCTCGTCGATATCCTGCGCCCGATCCTGCCCCTTCCCGGATCGCTTCCCGTGCTGAATGCGCTCACGACCATGCGCCGCGAGAACCAGCAGATCGCTCTCGTGCTCGACGAGTATGGCGGCACCGACGGAATCGTCACCATGGAAGACCTGGTGGAGGAACTCGTCGGTGAGATCTATGGCGAGTACGACGACCAGAGGGAG
>JANYEI010000200.1 GCA_025363205.1 Frigoribacterium sp. | reverse complement strand
GAGTAAGCGGTGCGAATCACTCTGCGCAGCCCGTGACTTGAGCACCAACGTGCTCTTTCGACGCGAATCGTCTTCGGTGAGCACGGTCCGGATATCGGCGGGGGTCAGCGCGAGCCCGAGGCGTCGGGAAACTTCCGCGAGGATCGCGACGTCGTCCAACGAGTCGTCGACGATGATCACATCGTCGACGCGTGTGCTCATTTCCCGGGATTCGATCACACCGGTCGGACTGGTTGTCCGACGGATGATCCCGGGGCTCGAACGGATTCGCAGTCTCACCAGCGACGCCTCACTCCGGGAGGCGAGGCTCGGATATCGGTCGAGAATCGGCACCTCGTCGCCGGACTCTCTAATCTCGAGAGAACGGGATAGTGCCTCTGCGCTCGTGCGGAGTCCCCAAACATCAATCAGCCGCGAGGCATTCGCGGCTTGACCGTCCACATAGGCCACGCCGTGCTGGATGAGCAAAGCGATGTCCTCTGAGGATTCGGCGAGCACCACCTCGGCAACCGGCCTGACGACGACCATCCCATCGAGCATCGAAGGGATGGCGGAGCTCGAAGTGAACCGAGTTCTCGAGGACGCTTCGACCAGCACATCTGTGAGCAGACGCACCGAATCGGCTCGGTAACCCTCTCGCTTGAGGAAGTAGTCGAGCGTCGAATCGCCCACTTTGTCCAAGGTCCTCGGAGTACTCAGGTGGATCCCCACCTCGCGGTCAACCACAGGCAGAAATTGGCCGTATTCCTGGAGGGCGATGTTCACGACGCCACTGAGTCTGGACAGCCCCAAACTGGTCACTACCAAACCGAAGCGTTGTATCGCCCACCAGTCCGGCGACGGTACGTCGACCCCGGTCGACGTGTTCGATCCCAGAACCGAGAAGAAGGCCTTGGCAGTCGTGGACGGAAGTTCACGGAGCAACCGCATGGTCCAGTCTGCGACGAAGATCTTGTCGTCCTCGAGCTCAATGAGCAGCTGCAGTGGACCGACACCGATCGCGTCCGGAAAGGTCACCCGATCGACACTGAGGCGTTCGCTGCGCCCGTTCTTGACCAGTCGTTCGGTCATCGTGGTCTTGTAATCAGAGAAGAGCGGTTCATCGAACACTGGAAATTCGCAATCGGGCCCGTCCAGGCACCCGGCTGCGCGGAGAAGATCGATCCGGGCCGCGTGGATCTCGCCCGCATGTCGACTATCGAATGTCCGCGCCGTCGCTTCGTTAGCGAATATCTCATTGGCGGGTCGCCATTCCCCGGTTCGGGATTGCACCCGCACTGTGAAGCCTCTTTCACGGATGCCCGTCAAGACCGAGGCGGCTTGACCGGCGCTCCCTCGAATCAAGGTCGACCAGAGGCGATTCCAATCGTCGTCCGTCCAGCGCCGGCTGACCGTGGCCGCAAGCGCGTTCGCGGTCTGATCGATCGATACGTTTGCAAGGCCCAGCCGGCGGAAGAGCTCCCGCATGCCGTCGTCCAAGAAGTCTGCATCCACGAGTGCGACACCGTCCGGGCGTGGTTCTCCCTCGCGTGGTACCAATACCGAGCGTGCGTCGCGGACCGAGGACCATCCACCATTCTCCGTAGGGATGATTCTGCTCGTTGCGAGCGATTCGGCCGAGAACTGTCCTTCACGCAAAGCCAGGAAGATCTGCAGCGCCGCTCGAATCGCCTCTTCCGTCCTTGGTGCAGCCACCTCTTCGAGCCAATCGGTGACAGTGGCCTCGTATCTCGACGGCTTGGCATCGTCGTCCCGAAAAATCGCTCGAAGCCGGGTAAATCTGTCCCGCGCCGTGGTGAACGCGGACGGATGAGGCATGGACTTGCGATGGACCGCTGTCTGCCAGGCCTCCATCTGCGCCACTGGAACAACGGGAACGTTCAGCGTAGGAACGCCTGTGAAGAAGTCACGTTCTCGAAGCACACCGTCGACGTCCGGGATCAGCGCTCTGCGCCGCGCGAGACGTGGAATGCTCTCGGATAGTGCGGAGTCGGCGATGCTTCGGATCTCGCGCCCTCGGGCGGGGAAGAGGTCGAGATGCCCCCCCGGGTCCTCCGGGGTCGAAGCCCGCGCCACTACGTCGATGAATAGTTCGCCGCAGACCTCAAGCATCTGACGGTTGAGCGCGCTTGCTGGCAGCAACGTGGTTCGGTCGTCGTTGACCTGCCATGGAGCGTTGAAGATTCCGCGAGTCGTGGTGCGCTCCTGGAGGGGAAACCACGCCCACACCTCTCCGAGCAGGGATCGACCATCTTTTTCGACGGCGTACGAGACCGTCATGCTCCTTCGGGCGATGGTCGCCGTCAGAGTCTTGAGGATGTCCTCCGTCGGCTCATACTGCCGCTCGGCGAAAAGCCATGACTTCGGCTCCTTATCGGGTCCGTGCAGCAAGACTTCGCCCGAATCGAGATCGCCCTCACGGCGGTGGGTCACCGAAGACAACGCATCGCCAGCACCTTCAAGCGAGACGTTCAGCTGACTGACCGATTTCATGAAGAGCAATGTCTCGGTTTTGAACTCGTTGAGCTCCTCTCTCAATCGCGCGCCATCCCGCATCAGTGGGAGCTTAACGATGGTGCTCGCCCAGGTCATCAGCTCCGTCAGGTGAGGGTCGGAGGCCGCTTCGTGTGCGGCATCCAGGAGGCTGGGAACTCGCATCAGTGGAAAACGCCCGTCCGGCGAAGGGATATTCGCAAACAACTCTGCGGTCGACGGAGCGTTGAATTCGAAGCTCGCGGTATGGCTGAAGATCTGAGGGTTATCGGAGACGCCCAGTACAGCCTTAAACCCGAGACCGAATCTTCCGATGATGTCTTCGTCGCGCTTAGAGCTGAGAAACGCCGCACACACCGAGCGGATGCCCTTTTCGTCAAATGCAAGCCCCTCATTGGCGCAATACAGATTGCCGCCTGCAAGTCGGAACTCGATCGTGCCGCTGGAGCGTGCGCCGGTCAGGGCGTCAACAGCATTCTGCAGTAACTCACTGATCTGGCGTTGTCCGTAGCCGCCGGTTCGGAAGCTGTCCTCCTGGTTCACGTGCTCTTCCAGCAGGTCCGGATTTATCTCGTAGGTTCTCAGCGCGGTCGCCTGCCGCTCCTCGACGTATCGTCGAAGATTCTCGTCGCCGGTCCAAGTCATTGTTCAACCTCACTTCAAGTCCGCGCAGAGGTGCCTTCCCAGGCAGCAAGCGATCATCCTCGCGAACTCATGAATGACCAGCCGAGTGACGTTACGCATCGCCACTGACATTCCTGTAGTTCCGTCGCAAAAGACGCCGGTACGAGCCAATCATTTCAGTGAGACATACACATATTCCCCCATTCGGGGCGAGTGGCGCCGATTTGTTTTGCCGATAGCATCGAGAAGCGCGGGAACACTATCGAGCACTGTTGCACGGTTGGATTTGCTGGGGGAGGTCGAAACCATGGTGACATCCGCTCTGAACGTGGCACCCGGATCGCTGGTGGTGGTGCGCGACGCCGACTGGGTCGTGACGTCGGCGACCCACACCCAGGATGGCGTACTCGTGCGGGTGCAAGGGTTGTCCGAGCTCGTGCGAGACACTACGGCGACTTTTTACGAACATCTCGACGACATCCGGGTGCTCGACCCCGCGCAGGCGACGCTGAAGGCAGATGTGTCCCCCGGCTATCGGCAGTCGAAGCTGTGGCTGGAGGCAACACTCCGAAAGACACCGGTTCCGCTGAGCGAGCCCGGACTGACGGTGAGCACCCAGATGCTCTCCGACCCGCTCGGCTATCAACAATCGGCGGTGAGACAGGCCCTCGACCCCTCGAATCTGCGCCCGCGGATCCTCATCGCGGACGCCGTCGGCCTGGGCAAGACGATCGAGATCGGCATGATCCTGTCGGAACTCGTGCGCCGCGGTCGAGGCGATCGCATCCTCATCGTCACTCCGAAACACGTGCTCGAGCAAATGCAGTACGAGATGTGGACGCGTTTCGCCCTCCCGTTCGTGCGTCTGGACTCGGTCGGTATCCAGCGGGTCAGGCAGAAACTGCCCGCGACGAGGAACCCCTTCAGTCTCTACAAACGCGCGATCATTTCGATCGACACCCTCAAGCAAGACAAGTATCGGGCCCATCTGCGCAAGCACAAGTGGGACGCGGTGGTCATCGATGAGTCTCACAACATCACCGGTGCCACTCAAAACCGCGTCCTTGCACGACTGCTGGCGAGGAACACCGAAGCACTGATCCTCGCGAGTGCGACCCCGCACAACGGGCGCAAGGAATCGTTCGCCGAACTCATCCGTCTGCTCGAACCCACAGCGGTGACCCCGGACGGCGACATCGTGCAGGGCGAGTTGAGCCGCCTCGTGATCCGCCGGCACCGGCACAGTGCAGAAGTCGAACGCGAGGTGGGCGGCGACTGGGCGAAGCGCAAAGAGCTTCAGCATTTCGCCGTGGACGCAAGCCCGATCGAAGACGCGATCGCCAACGAACTCGCCGATGTTTGGCTCTACCCGGGCGAGCAGAGAAGCCCCTATTCGGGCGGAAACAACGGTCTCTTCCCCTGGACGCTGGCGAAGTCGTTCCTATCGTCGCCGTCCGCTCTGCGGGAGAGCGTCAACAATCGGATCCGGGTGCTCGGGTCACAGCTGACGACCCGGCAACGCGAGGAACGCGACGCCCTCGAACGTCTCGGTGCGCTGGCTCAGGAAGCGGAGCAGGAATCTTCGGCGAAATACGACCGGCTCCTTGCCTATCTCCGCGAGCTCCACATCGGGCCGCACGGTGACGAACGGGTCGTGATCTTCTCGGAACGCGTGCCAACACTCAAGTGGCTGCAGGCGAAGTTGCAGAAGGATTTGAAGCTCACCGCAACTCAGGTGGAAGTGCTGCACGGAGGACTCAACGACCAGGACCAGCAACGTGTGGTCGAGTCGTTCAAACAGTCGTCGTCGCCCATCCGCGTGCTCGTCACCGGGGACATCGCGTCGGAGGGGGTCAACCTCCACTCTCAGTGCCACGAGCTGATTCACTTCGACATCCCGTGGAGCCTGATCCGCATTGAGCAGCGCAACGGGCGCATAGACCGTTACGGGCAACGGCA
Source organism: Frigoribacterium sp. (assembly GCA_025363205.1). Taxonomy (GTDB): domain Bacteria; phylum Actinomycetota; class Actinomycetes; order Actinomycetales; family Microbacteriaceae; genus Lacisediminihabitans. The sequence goes on along the minus strand of JANYEI010000200.1, from coordinate 683 downwards.
CAGCCCGCAGATCACCACCATCCTGTTGAAGCCCGCGAACGAACAGTTCGCCGGAGACATCCGTGTGCTCACCCGGTTGATGGAACGCGAACAGGAGGCGCACGCCGCGCTCGGCGATGTCGCGTCGCTGATGGGTAAATACGATGTCGCCGCCGAGGAGGACGCCATCGCGAAGGCCCTGGCGAGCGGGGTGGACGCCGAAGAAATTCTTCCGACGCTGGCGAGCCTCACGGCGGATGTTGACGACCCCTGGCTCGCCCTGCTGCTCGCGTCGGCCGAGAAGCAGGAGACCGCGGCGGATGACTCGACAGTTTCCGATGCGGACGGATCATCCGGGCTTTACCCTTCACACCAGGCATATCTGGCCGCGGCACTCGACGAGGTGTTCGTGACACCGGGAGCCGCCGCCGGCGCAACCGGCGGGGGAGGGGTCGACTGGCGGGAGCACAAGGGCCACGGCCTCGTCGAGATGACCCCGCCACGGGACCTCGCTCAGCGACTGGCGGTTCTGCCGCAGAGTTACCTCCGCGATCAGCGCGTCAGCGAACATCTCAAACTCGCCGTGACGGAGACGCTCGGCAGGAGCGAACTCCAGCGGGCGATCGACGATTCATCGAGCAAGTCCCTGTGGCCGGAGGCCCATTTCCTCGGCCCGCTGCATCCCGTGCTCGATTGGGCCAGTG
>JANYEI010000198.1 GCA_025363205.1 Frigoribacterium sp. | reverse complement strand
GCTGGAATCATCTGTTCCTCCGGACGGGCATAATATTGTACTGAGTCCAACAATAGAACCGAAAGAGTCTTCCGTCGTGAAACGTGTCGTCGCCCCCGTCTTCTTCATTCTCGCAGTCGCACTGGTCGCGACCGGCTGCAGTGCAGCAACCGCGCCGACGAACACGAAGCCGGTCTCGGGCGGAACCCTGGTCTACGCAACCGGCGACGCCGAGCCGACCTGCCTCGACCCTCACGTCGGCGGCAATTACCCGCAGGCCCTCGCCGCCACCCAGTATCTGGAATCCCTCGTCTCCAAAAACAGACAGGGCGAGGTCATCCCGTGGCTTGCGACCAAGTGGACCGGATCTGCCGATGGCCTCCAATGGGACTTCACGCTCAAAAAGAACGTGAAGTTCACTGACGGGACCGCCCTCACCCCCGAGGCGATCGCGGCGAATGTGGCTCACGTGCAAAATCCATCCACCGCATCCTCTACCGGCTACCTCGCCATGCAGAAGGTCACTGGCGTCACAGCGGTGGGAGCGGATGTCGCGCGCTTCACCCTTTCGACACCCGACAGCGCCCTCCTCGACTCGCTCTCCCAGCCGTGGCTTGCGATCGAATCTGCCACCGCGCTGAAGCGCAGCCAGGCGGTGAACTGCGAGTCACCGGTGGGCACCGGACCGTTCGTCGTGAAGAAGTGGACCCACCAGCAATCGATCAGCCTGGTGCGCAACGACGCCTACAGCTCTCCCCCGGCGGATGCCGCGCACTCCGGCCGCGCGTACCTGAAGGCGATCGACTGGCGCTTCCTGCCCGACTCGGCCTCGCGGTACGCCGCGCTGCAGGCCGGCACCGTCGACGTCATCGATAACGTGCAACCCGACACTCTTGTCGCCGCAAAGAAGTCACAGGACCTCGTGGCTATCGACGCGCCACGCCCCGGGGCATCCAATCGCATCGAGCTCAACGCGAGCATCGCACCCTTCAACGATGCGAAGGTGCGCGAGGCGTTCATCCGCTCCGCCAATGTCGGCGACGCCGTCACTAGCCTGTTCTTCGGCACGGCGAAACGCTCATACTCGGCGCTGTCGAGCGTTGAAAAAGCGGGGATCTCCGAACCCAGCCTCTTTGAGTACGACCAGAAGGCCGCTGCGAAGCTCCTCGACGAGTCGGGCTGGTCGACGAAGAATGCCGATGGCTATCGCACCAAGGACGGCGCAGTCCTCGAGCTCTCCTTTCCGGTGAGCACCAACCAGTCGATCCCTGCCGAGCAGTCGCTGTTCGAGCAGCTGCAGGCCACCTCGAAGCAAGCCGGTTTCAAGGTTGACCTGAAGCCGCTCGACCTGTCGAGCTGGTACGGCGCCCTCGGCAAGAACCAATACAACCTGGTGAGCGCCCCCTATACGAAGGTGGGGCCGGATGTGTTGCGCATCCTGTTCGACTCGGCCGGAACGAAGCCCGCCCCGAGCGGCTACTTCGCCAACCACTCCCAGGTGACAGACCCGGCGCTCGACGCGCTGCTTGAGAAGGCTGCGGTGACCTCGGATGCTACCGAACGATTGTCTCTCTACAAACAGGCCCAGGAGATCGTGTTGAAGGGCTTCTATATTTTGCCCCTCTACGACCAGCAGAATCACTACCTGCATCGTTCCCTCGTGAAGGGCTTGCGGGCGATGCCGACGGTGTCGACCCCCACGATGTATGACTCGTGGCTCTCCCGGTAGGCGCAATACCGAGGTCCGGTGCGCGTCGCAACTGGGCCCCCTGGGTATTGCTCCGGCTCGGAGGGGTGGTTTTTGTGCTCTGGGCGGTGGCGACGGTTACCTTCTTCGCGATCCGACTGATCCCCGGGGATCCCGCCGAGGCCATTCTCGGCGGTCCCGGCTCCCAAGCGAGCGCTGCCGCGCTGGCCAGGGCGCGTTCCGACTACGGTCTCGACCAGCCGCTGTTCGTGCAGTACCTCCAGTACCTTGGCCGGATGCTAAGGGGCGACCTCGGCAATTCCTACGCGCTCAAACAGCCCGTGATCACCGTCGTCGGAGAGAATCTCGGTGGCACTCTCCTGCTCGCGCTTGTCTCGTTGCTGGTCGCGGCGGCGATCGCGCTCGGGCTGGCCGCGTGGTCTGCACAGGGCGGGCGGGCGGCATCCGGAATCAGCTGGGTGCTCGAGGTGGTGGCGGCTGCAGTGCCGCACTTCTGGCTGGCGATCAGCCTCATCCTGCTGTTCTCCACGACCCTCGGCTGGCTTCCCCCGGTGAGTGTGCCCGGGCCGCTCGGGCTCGTGCTTCCGGTGCTCACTCTCGCTCTCCCCCTGTCCGGTTTCCTCGCCCAGGTGATGCGGGAATCGATTCTCGATGCGATGGCTTCGCCTTTCGTGCTCGCGGCACAGGCCCGCGGGGAAAGCTCCGGAGGCGTGTTCTGGCGCCATACGCTGCGGCATGCCGCGATTCCTGCCATCGGACTGGCCGGTTGGGCCTTCGGTTCGCTCATCAGCGGGGCCGTCGTGGTCGAGACGATCTTCGCTCGGCCGGGCCTCGGCCGCAGCCTGCTCTCGGCAGTGCAGCAACGGGATGTTCCGCTCGTACTCGGCGTCGTGCTCGTCGTCGCGCTTGGCTACATGCTCGTCACGACACTCACCGACCTCGGCGACCACCTGGTGGATCGTCGGCTGCGTGCCCAATGAGACAGGTGTGGCTCTGGATCGGAGGCGCCGCACTCTTCTTCCTGGCTCTTGCGGCCCTCGCGCCCGGCATACTCGCGCCGGGTGACCCGCTGGCAATTCACCCAGCGCAGAGTTTTCGTGCACCGTCGATCGCGCACCTCTTCGGCACCGACGAATCGGGCCGAGACATCTACATCCGCATCATCCATGGCACCGGCGCCTCCCTGCTCATCGGCGTTTCGGCCACCGCGATCGGCGTGGGTCTCGCGCTCGTGTTTGGACTGCTCGCGGGGCTCGGGCCACGCTGGCTGGACTTTGGCACCACCCGGTTTCTCGAGGTGTTGTTCGCGTTCCCCGGGCTACTGCTCGCGCTGCTGTTCATCGTCGTCTATGGACCAGGCGTCGTGGCCTCGACGATTGCCGTGGGGCTCGCCACCGCGCCGGGATATGCCCGAATCATCCGCAGCCGGGTGTTGGTGGTGCGACGCGCGCCATACCTCGAAGCGGCGACAGTGCTCGGGCGCGGCCGCTGGTTTCGCCTGTGGCGACACCTGCTGCCGAACGTGGCCGGGTCGCTCTTCGTGCTGGTGACCCTCGGAATCGGCCAGTCGATCGTCTGGGCATCCTCACTCAGCTACCTCGGACTGGGAGCTGTGCCACCGGCGGCCGAATGGGGTGCGATGCTCTCGGCCGGGCGCACGTACCTCACGTCCTTCTGGTGGATGACATTCTTCCCCGGGCTGTTCATCATGATCAGCGCGGTGGCGACCACGCTGGTCGGCCGCGGGCTGCAGGAACGGAGCCGCCACTCGTGACCGCCCTCGTGAGTGTGCGCGACCTCGCCGTGAGCTTCGGCAGGACCTCCGGCAGAATTGCGGTCGTCTCCGGTGTCTCTTTCGATATCGAGGCCGGGCAGTGCGTCGCGATCGTTGGCGAGTCCGGGTCGGGCAAGAGCGTCACCGCTCGAGCGCTGCTCGGTCTGACCGGCGGGAGCGTCACCGCGTCACAGCTGCGATTCGATAGCACCGATATCGCGGATGCCTCCCCGCGCCAGCTTCAGCGCCTCCGCGGGCGGGACATCGGGTTCATCTCGCAGGGCGCGCTCGTCGCTCTGGATCCCCTGCGGCCGGTCGGCCGCGAGATCGCCGACTCGCTGCGCCTGCATACCTCTCTCACCGCGTCACAGCGAGAGGCGCGCGTGCTCGAACTTCTCGCGGAGGTGGGGATTCCCAATCCGATTCTGCGGGCATCCCAGCGGCCAGATGAGCTGTCCGGCGGGCTTCGTCAACGTGCTGTCATCGCGTCGGCTATCGCGCTGCGGCCCCGGCTGCTCATCGCCGATGAGCCGACCACGGCCCTCGACACCACCGTGCAGTCCGGCATCCTCGACCTGCTCGAACGGCTGAGAGATGACGGCGCGGCGATTGTGCTGATCAGTCACGATCTGGCGGTGGTGAGCCGGCTTGCCTCCCATCTGATCGTGATGAAGGCGGGTCGCGTGGTGGAGAGCGGCCCGACCGAGAGCCTGCTCTCGGATCCGCAGCATCCGTACACCCGAAGCCTGATCGCGGCGGTGCCGACCGGACGGCCACGATTCTCACGACTGACAGGTACCCCGGCGGGAGAGCCGGCGCCGGTCGAGGCCGCGTCGTTTACGCAGGCGCCGGTCACCCACGAGGAGGTGCTTGCTGCCAGTGGGCTGTCCCGGCGGTTCGGATCACTCCTGGCCGTCGACGATGTGACCTTCTCGCTTCAGCGCGGACGTACGCTCGGAATCGTGGGGGAATCCGGGTCGGGCAAGACCACCCTCGCCCGACTCGTACTCGCTCTCGAACGGCCCGACTCTGGACGCGTCTCCCTGCTGGGTGAACCGTGGACCGGCGTGCCAGAGTCCGCTCGACGAGCACGTCGCCCGCGCATCGGAGCGATTTACCAGGATGCCCTCAGCTCCTTCGACCCGCGCTGGACGGTCGGGCGGATTCTCGCGGATGCCCTGGGTAGCGCAGCTGGCGTGGCCGAGCTTCTGACCTCCGTCGGGCTCTCCCCCGAGCTCGCCGGTCGCCGTGCGCGGTACCTCTCCGGCGGCCAGCAGCAGCGCGTCGCGATCGCGCGCGCCATTGCGCCCCGCCCCGACATCCTGGTCTGCGACGAACCGGTATCGAGTCTTGATGTGTCGGTGCAGGCGCAGGTGCTCGACCTCCTCGACGAACTGCAACGCTCCCGCGGACTCAGTTATCTCTTCATCACCCACGACCTCGGCGTCGTGCGCCACATGAGCGACGATGTGCTCGTGATGCGGCAGGGAAGGGTGGTGGAATCGGGTGCGACCGAGTCGGTTTTCACGGCACCACAGCAGCAGTACACGCGGGAGTTGATTGCCGCCGCACCCCGTTTGCCGTGAAAGACTCGATCGAATGAGCATCGAAATCAGTCCAGCCTGGTGGACCTCTGCCGTCGTCTACCAGATCTACCCGCGCAGCTTTGCCGACTCGACCGGCACCGGCATTGGCGACCTTGGCGGCATCCGCGGCAAGCTCGACTACCTGCAGCAACTGGGCGTGGATGTGGTCTGGCTCTCGCCCATCTATCGCTCGCCGCAGGCCGACAACGGCTACGACATCAGCGATTACCAGGACATCGACCCGCTGTTCGGATCCCTCGAGGAGTTCGATCTTCTGCTCGCCGAGGCGCATGCCCGCGGTATCAAGATCGTGATGGACCTAGTGGTAAACCACACGAGCGACGAGCACGCCTGGTTCGAGGAGTCCCGGTCTTCGCTCGCCAGTCCGAAGCGCGACTGGTACATCTGGCGCGACGGCGATGGCGTCGATGGCCACGAGCCCAACCCCTGGCGCAGCATGTTCGGCGGCCCGGCCTGGCAGCTCGACGCGGTGACCGGCCAGTACTACCTGCACCTTTTTGCGGCAAAGCAGCCCGATCTCAACTGGGAGAACCCCGAGGTGCGGGTCGCCGTCTACACGATGATGAACTGGTGGCTCGACCGCGGCGTCGATGGCTTTCGGATGGATGTGATCAACCTCATCGCGAAGGTGCAGTCCGATCTCGTGGGAGACAGTCCGGGCTATGTCATGGGCGACCAGGTTCACGATTACCTGCAAGAGATGAACCGCGAAGTCTTCGCCGGGCGCGATGCAGACCTCATAACGGTGGGCGAGACGCCCGGAGCAACAGTGGATGACGCCATCCAGTTCACGAGCTCCGACCGGCTCGAGCTAGACATGGTATTCCAATTCGAGCACGTTGGCCTCGACCACGGCCCGCGCACCAAGTTCGACAATGTGCCGCTGAAGCTCGTGGACCTCAAGCGTTCGCTCGGACGCTGGCAGTCCGGGCTCGCCGACGCGGGCTGGAACAGTCTCTATTTCAGCAATCACGACCAGCCACGCTCGGTCTCCCGCTTCAGTGACGATGGGGAATTTCGCTACGAGTCCGCGACCATGCTCGCCGCTATCCTTCACCTGCACCGCGGCACACCCTACGTCTATCAGGGCGACGAGATCGGCATGACGAATGCCGGCCTCACCACCATCGAGCAGTACCAGGACATCGAGTCGCTGAACTACTACGCAGAAGAGGTGGCGGCCGGAGCATCCCCCGCCGCGGTTTTGGCGTCTCTCGCATTTCGCAGCCGCGACAACGCCCGCACGCCGATGCAATGGGATGCGACCCCCCTTGCCGGCTTCACAACCGGCACGCCCTGGCTCGAGATCACACCGAACCACAGCACCATCAACGTAGCGACGGATCGTGCTGCCGGGCCCCGTTCGATCTTCGAGTTCTACCGACGACTGATCGCCCTGCGACACGAGTCGACGGTGGTATCACTCGGCGTCTTCGAGATGCTCGAGGCGGAGCATCCAACCCTCTACGCCTTCACCCGCACCCTCGGCGAGGAGACGCTCCTCGTAGTGGGCAACTTCTCGGGAGTGCCATCGGAACTGCCACTGGCCGTCGCGGGTGAACTCGTCATCGGCAACCTCGTCATCGGCAATTATGGCGAGGTGCCGGATATCGCGGGGGCACTGCTCCCGTGGGAGGTGCGGGTCGTTCGGCTGCGGTGACATTTGCTTCTGGGTGAGTTTTCCTGCAGGGATCGGGTGCAGGTGCACTTGTCGGGAAGCAGGCGGACGGATATTGCGGACGGTATTTTGCTCTGCCGGTTCCATCACATGCTCGTGCACAACAACGGCTGGCAGATTCTTCGCGATGGAGCGGAGTATTGGCTGAAGCCGCCCGTCAGCGAAGACCCCCTGCAGATCCTTCGACCGATGCCGAGCAAAAGTCCCGCCCTCGCGGAGTTGCTGACGAGTCGGCTGGTGGTCTGACGGATGGCCAGCACTCCGAAACGAGCCCGCCTATAGAATTAGCCAACCTTCACATTCAGGCACCTCTTCATCGACTCGGTGCCGCCTATATCGAACCGGAGAATTCCATGGCGTCCGCCAACAGCGCTTCACAAACGCCTGCTTCACAAACGCCTGATTCTCAGATACCGGCCTCTCAGATACCTGACAAGCCGGCCCTCGAGGGACTCGAAGCCAAATGGGATGCCGCATGGGAGTCCGCTGGCACGCACCGGTTCGACCGGGCCAACGCCACCAAAGACAATGTCTTCTCCATCGATACCCCGCCGCCCACGGCATCCGGAAGCCTGCATATCGGGCACGTCTTCAGCTACACGCACATGGACCTCATCGCGCGCTACCAACGCATGCAGGGCAAGAATCTCTTCTATCCGATGGGCTGGGACGACAACGGCCTTCCCACCGAACGCCGCGTGCAGAACTACTACGGTGTGCGCTGTGACCCAACGCTGCCCTACGATCCCGGCTTCACGCCGCCGCTGGAGGGCGGAGATAACGCGTCGTCCAAAGCCGCGGACCAGCTACCGGTCTCCCGACGCAACTTCATCGAATTATGCGAGCGCCTCACCGTCGAAGACGAGAAGCAGTTCGAGGATGTCTGGCGCAAGCTCGGTCTCAGCGTCGACTGGACGCAGAGCTACCGCACCATCGGCGACGAAGCCCAGACCGCTGCCCAGCGCGCATTCCTTCGCAACCTGGCCCGCGGCGAGGCGTATCAGGCGGATGCCCCGACCCTATGGGACGTAACGTTCCGCACCGCCGTGGCCCAGGCCGAACTCGAAGACAAGGAGCAGCCCGCGGCGTATCACCGCCTCGCGTTCCATGCCGCGCCGACCGTGGAGAACGCAAGCGGAGATGTCTTCATCGAGACCACCCGCCCCGAACTGTTAGCGGCCTGCGTTGCACTGGTGGCGCATCCGGATGACGAGCGGTACCAGCACCTGTTCGGCACCACCGTTACTACCCCCCTGTTCGGCGTCGAGGTACCCGTGCGCGCGCACCACCTCGCCCAGAAAGACAAGGGTTCGGGCATCGCGATGGTGTGCACCTTTGGCGACGTGACCGACGTGGTCTGGTGGCGAGAGCTCGACCTGCCGAACCGCACGATTATCGGCCGCGACGGACGCATCGTGGCGGATGCGCCCGAAGCGATCACCGGCGACGGTCCGCTTGCGGCCTACGCCGAGCTGGCGGGCAAAACGGTCTTCAGCGCGAAGGCGAAGACCGTGGAGCTGCTGAAGGCCAGTGGCGAGATGATCGGTGACCCGAAACCGATGATGCACGCGGTCAAGTTCTTCGAAAAGGGTGACAAACCGCTCGAAATCGTATCGACCCGCCAGTGGTATATCCGCAATGGCGCCCGCGACGAGGCACTGCGCGACACCCTGCTCGAGCGGGGTCGAGAGGTCAACTTCGCCCCCGACTTCATGCGGGTGCGCTACGACAACTGGGTCAACGGCCTCACCGGTGACTGGCTCATCTCCCGCCAGCGATTCTTCGGCGTGCCCATCCCGGTCTGGTATGAACTCGATGCCGATGGCGAAAAGGGCGCGGTCATCGTGCCGAGCGAGGATGCACTTCCGGTGGATCCGGCATCCGCTCCCGCCCCCGGATTCGACGAGAGCCAGCGAGGCGTGCCCGGCGGTTTCATCGGCGAAGTCGACATTATGGACACCTGGGCCACCTCCTCGCTCACCCCGCAGATCGCGGGTGGCTGGGAGCGAGATCCGGAGCTCTTCGACCTCGTGTTCCCCTACTCGCTTCGCTCCCAGGGCCAGGACATCATTCGTACCTGGCTGTTTTCCACGATGCTGCGAGCCGAGCTCGAAAACGGCAGCGTGCCGTGGAAGAACGCTGGCATCTCGGGCTTCATCGTTGACCCCGACCGCAAGAAGATGTCGAAGTCCAAGGGCAACGTGGTTACCCCTGCTGGCATGCTCGACGAACACGGCTCGGATGCCGTGCGCTACTGGGCGGCCTCGAGCCGGCTGGGCACCGACGCGGCGTTCGACCCACAGAACCCGAAGCAGATCAAGATCGGTCGACGCCTCGCGATCAAGGTGCTGAACGCCGCCAAGTTTGTGTACGGGTTTCCGGCGCCAGCAGGAGCACCGGCTGACACGCCGACAAAAACACCGGCTGATTGCGTCGTCAATCCCCTCGATGTCGACATGCTCGCCGAGCTATCGACCGTCGTAGCAACGGCGACCGCCGCCTTCGACTCCTTCGATCACGCGAAAGCGCTCGAGGTCACCGAGAAGTTCTTCTGGACTTTCTGCGACGACTACCTCGAGCTGGTGAAGGAACGGGTCTACTCGACCGATTCGCCGGAGGGCCAGGCCTCGGCCGTCATCGCGCTTCGCACAGCGCTCGAGGTGATGCTGCGCCTGTTCGCGCCATTCATCCCCTTCGCGACCGAAGAGGTGTGGTCGTGGACCCACGACGGATCAGTGCACGTCACGGAATGGCCCACCGCCCCGACCGATGCCCAGCCCACTGGTCTGCTGGCTCTCGTCGGTGAGGCGCTCATCGGCATCCGCCGCGCGAAGACCGACGCAAAGGCGTCGCAGAA
>JANYEI010000192.1 GCA_025363205.1 Frigoribacterium sp. | reverse complement strand
CGGCGGGCTGCCGGCCTCCGCGCTCATCCAGGCGGCGACCGACGGCACCGCCTCGCTGGTGCGCTCGGCGGTGATTGCCGGCCTCATCCTGGCCGCCGCCGACGTCTTCGTCATCATGCGCCGCAACCGCAAGCGCACCCGCATGACGAAGAAAGAAGTCAAAGACGAGAACAAGTCGTCAGAGGGTGACCCCATGATCAGAGGGCAGCGCCGCTCTCGCCAGCTCGCCATGAGTCGCAATCGCATGATGGCTGCCATCGCGGATGCCGACGTGGTGCTGGTCAACCCCACTCACTTTGCCATCGCGCTCAAGTACGAGCCAGGCAAATCGGCGCCGCGCGTGGTCGCGAAGGGTGCTGGCGAGATCGCGCTGCGAATTCGCGAGCAGGCCGAGTCGGACCGGGTGCCAATCGTCAAGGACATCCTGCTCACCCGTGCCCTGCATGCGGCCTGCGAACTGGGAGAGGAGATCCCGGTCGACCTCTACAACGCGGTCGCCCGCGTGCTCGCCTTCGTGCTCGCACTGCGCACACGCGGGTCGTCGAAAGGCGTGCATGAGATGGATCACCTAGTCGCCGCTGGAGGGCACTGAAGATGAATAAGAACCTCGCGAAGCTCGCGGTGCCGCTCGGAGTTGTCGGCATCATCCTGCTGCTCGTCGTACCGATTCCGGCCTTCGTGCTCGACCTGCTGATCATCGTCAACATCATGCTTGCGCTTGTGACTCTTCTCACCACGATGTTTGTTAGGAAGCCGCTCGATTTCTCGGTGTTTCCCTCGCTGCTGCTGGTGGCGACGCTGTTCCGCCTAGGTCTCAATGTTGCTTCGACGCGTCTCGTGCTCGGTAACGGCTATGCGGGCGAGGTGATCGGCGCGTTCGGCCATGTGGCGGTCGGCGGCTCGATCATCATCGGCGCGGTGATCTTCCTCATTCTCGTCGTCATCCAATTTGTGGTGGTCACGAAGGGTGCCGAGCGAGTCGCCGAGGTCGGAGCGCGGTTCACCCTCGACGCAATGCCCGGCAAGCAGATGGCCATCGACGCCGACCTCAACGCAGGCCTGATCACCGACGTGCAGGCTCGCGAGCGCCGGGCCGAGGTCTCTGCCGAAGCGGACTTCTATGGCGCGATGGACGGTGCCTCTAAGTTCGTCAAGGGCGATGCGATCGCCGGAATCATCATCATCATCATCAACATCGTCGGCGGAATCGCCATCGGCGTGATCCAGAGTGGCCTGTCTATCGGCGACGCGGTGAACAAGTACACGCTGCTCACCATCGGTGACGGACTCGTCACGCAGATCCCGGCACTCCTGATGGCCGTCTCCACCGGCATGATCGTCACGCGGTCGAACGCCGAGTCCGACATGGGATCCACCGCGGGGGCGCAACTCAGCCAGTCCAGGTACGCGCTCATCATCGCGGGCGTCGCGGCTATCTTGATGGCCTTCATCCCCGGCATGCCGATCATCCTCTTCATCATCGTCGGCCTCTCCCTCATCCTCATCGCCCAGCGCATCAAGGCCCGTGAGGCCGTGACGAAGCTCGAGATCGAGACCGCGGCGATCGCGGACCCCGCAAGCGGCTCAACCACCGAAAACCTCATCGAGCAGATGCGCGTGCACGCCCTCGAGATCCTTCTCGCCCCCGACCTGGTTGACCTGGTCTCGGATGCCTCGGACGACCTGCTCTCCCGCGTGCGGTCCCTCCGGCGCAAGATCGCGATGGACATGGGTCTCGTCGTGCCGCCCGTGCGCACTCGGGACAGCATCGAGCTCCCGCCCTCGACCTACGTCATCCGCATCGCCGGCGTCGAGGCGGGCCGCGGCATCGCCCCGGCCGGCAAGGTACTCGCGCTCGGCGAGGCCCTCGATCCACTGCCTGGCGCGGTCACCCTCGAGCCCGTGTTCGGACTGGCGGGCAAATGGGTTCCGAGCGAGATGCGCCACAGCGCCGAGATGACCGGCGCAACAGTGATCGACCGCGTCTCCGTCGTTGTCACCCACCTCTCTTCGATCATCATGGGCAATGCCGCGCGCCTGCTGAGTCGCGAAGACGTGCGCATCCTCACCGAGGGTGTCAAGGAGATCAATCCCGCCGCCGTTGACGAGCTCGTACCCGGTCTGCTCAGCCTCGCCGAGGTGCAGCGAGTGCTCCAGGGCCTGCTGCTCGAGCAGGTGCCCATCAACGACCTTCCGCGTATCTACGAGGCGCTCTCGCTGCGGGCGAAGGTCTCGTCCGATCCAGAGGGCCTGATCGAGGCTGCCCGCGCGGCACTCGGCCCGGCCCTCAGTGCTCGGCACCTTGACGGCCAGACCCTGCACGTGATCATGATCGATCCGCTGCTCGAGCAATCGATGCTTGAGGGTTTGCGCCCCTCGGAACTCGGCACGCAGATCATCATCGACCAGCACGCGCTCGAGTCGCTGCTCGGCTCGGTGCGCGACGTGGTCTCCCGCGTGGAGGGCAACGGGATGTCCGCGGTGCTGGTCTGCGCGCCGGCGTTGCGGCCGGCCATCCGCCGCCTGGTCTCGGCGCAGTCCGGAGGGCTGCCGGTGCTGTCATACCAGGAGGTTACGTCGGCCAATGTGACTATCGAGACGGTGGGAGTGGTGCGCGGTGCCGAGTCGATATCAGCTTGAGGGCGCGTCGCTCGACGAGCTGAACGCCCGCGTTCTCGCCGAGCACGGTCCACTGGCGAAGGTCATCGCGGTCAAAGCCGTCACCTCGGGGGGAATCTCCGGTTTCTTCGCCTCGCGACGATACGAGATCGAAGTGGATGTTCCGGATGGCACCGCTCGCGACGCCCACACCTTCGACCTGCCCACCAGGGCCGGGATCGCCCGACTGCTCGACGATGCGGACACTGCCGAGGCGATCTCGCACTACGGCGACCTCATCCCACGTCTCTCCACCCACTCGATCGACTTCGACTCGATCATGGCAGACCTCACCCACAACACCGCGGCGATCGCGCCGCTCATCGATGGCCCGACGATTTTCCGGCAGACCCCGCTCGAGGCAGCGGGCGACCTCGTCGTCGTGGTGGGCCTCGGTGACGACCCCCTCCCGGTGGCACGGGACATGTCCCACGTCTCCGGTTTACGGGCATTGAGCATCGCCGGCACGGTCACCGCCGATGGCTACTTCCGGGTGAAAGACCGCATCAGCGCGCTCGCTGCCCGGGCCGCCGGAGTTCGCGAGAAGCACAGCGCGTTCATCGCCCTCGGCATCCCACGCCTCGGCCTCGACGACGATGCGATCGCAGCCCTTGAGTACCTCAAGGCCGACCAGGTCTGGGTAGTGGTGGATGTCGGACGCAAGGCCGAAGACACGGCCCGTTGGGTGCGCGTGGTGCAAGCGCACGTGCACGTCGACGCGATCGCCGTCATCGGTAGCGACACTACCGACACGCCAGAAACCGTGCATCAACTCGGCATTCAGGTCGGTTGGCTGGAGAGCGGTTCGGTAGGCTGACACGATGCTGGTGTTGACCCGTAAGGCGGGCGAGAAGATCGTGATCGGTGACGACATCACCATCACCATCCTCGACGTGCGCGGTGACGGCATCCGCATCGGCATCGATGCCCCCCGAGGCATCAAGATCCAGCGCGAAGAAGTGCTGCTTGCCGTGGCCGAAGCGAATATCACGGCGGCCGCAGCGGACGACTCGGGGGAACAGCAATTGAAAACTGCGCTGGGGATCCCCTCCGTGGTGCACGTCGAAGCGGGAGCCCATCAGGCTTAGTGACCCCCGATATACCGGGGTACAAATTGTCCCCTCTACTGGGGACTGTGACTCCTCGCGGGGATGCAGCATCGTGTTATCGGGGAGCTGACTGTTCTACCACCCAAAAGGGCACCCCGTCCTGTTCAAGAAAAGGCACTCGATGAGTCATAACGCCAAGGTCCATTACCTTTCCCGCACCACCTTCGATCCCAACGATTCCACGGTGCAGGCGCAGGCCATCGTCGATGCGGAAATGAACAAACGGATGGACCTGGTGCACCAGCTCGCGGTCCGCCTCAGTGCGCTCGAGGCCACGATCGCGGCCGTGAATGCTGCCCGCCATGCTGCGATCGCAGCCGGCTGGACCGAAGAGCAACTCCTCGACCTCGGCCTGGGGGCTGTCGAGAACTCGAAGCAGTCCGGCGGTCGCCGCGTCGCGCGCTCCGAGGGCGAGGCCACTGCCGGCGCAACCCCCGCGGAGGAACTCGCCGGATAGCGGCCCGTTCATCCGCGACAAAGGCTCGACCGCCCCTAGAGACGCTGTGAGCCGCCGGCACGCACAGTGGTCGTGTGCTCCCGGTGCCGAACGCCCGGCTCAGAGGTGGGTCGCCCGACCCGCGGTACTGGCACGAAGGGCTTCGTGGGGGGTGGCATGTTCCGAGCGTGTGGAATGGATGACCATGGACCGCGCCACCGAGCGCAGAGACGTTGAGAACCCGTCGACATCTGCGAACTCCAGTTCGCTCGTCGCCGCTTCCAGCAAGGCCACGAAATCGCGATGGATGTCGAGCATCATCTGGTGCGCCACTGGGGTGAGCTCGAGATAGAGGCTCCGTCGATCGTTCGGATGATCGACCCGATGCAGTAGATCCCTCTCCACGAGGCTGCGAGAAATGAAGGTGATCGCGGCGGTTGTCATGTCGAGGTAGGCGGCGAGTTCCTTGGGAGTGACGCTCACGGCAGCAGCGACTCGGAACAGGGCACGGAGCTCGCTCGCAGAGAGCCCGGCATCCTTCGCGATCCGCTCTCGGTTGCGCTGCATGACGTTAACGAACTCGACGGCCGCCGCCGGGAACCCATCCAGGGTGTGGGATGCTCCGATCTCGGAACTCATGAGACCTCCCGCCTCCATCGGTTCTCTAGTTTACGGGGCTAGAATCCAAATGATCCCGAGGATCAATCAGCAGCACTGGCCCAAATTTATACCATATTGTTTTACTTATCTAATCAATTACTTTCATCGAACGTCCCAAGGAGGACCAAGTGATTCCTGACATCCTGTCGCACGGGCAGTACTCCACCGTTTACAACTTCCTGTCGCTCGTAATCGCGTCACAGTTGTTCACGGCGGTATTCCTGCTCATCTCGCTCCCGCGGATCCTTCCGCGCTACCGGCAGGCCATCACCGTGGCAATCATCGTGTGCGCAATTGCGGCTTATCACTACTTCCGCATCTTCGACTCGTTCAAGGAGGCGTTCGTCAGCAAGTCAGTGGGGGGAACCGGAACCTACAGCCAGGCGGCGGGGGTCTCCTTCAATGAGGGCTACCGCTACGTGGACTGGCTGCTCACGGTGCCGCTGCTACTCGTTGAGTTGATTGCGGTGCTTGCGCTCGCCCGCAAGGTGCAGTCCGGCCTCCTCCTGCGTCTCGTTCCGGCTGCCGCACTCATGATCGCGCTCGGCTATCCCGGCGAGATCAGTGGGGACAACGGCCTGCGCGGACTCTTCGGACTGCTCTCCACCATCCCCTTCGCCTACATCCTGTACGTGCTCTTCGTTCAGCTGAGCAAGTCGCTCACAACCCAGCCCGTATCGGTGCGCAAGACGCTCGGTCGCCTGCGGTTCCTGCTGCTGCTCAGTTGGGGCGTCTACCCGATCGCGTATCTGTTGCCCCTGCTCAACATCGGCGGCGCAGATGCCTGGGTGTCCAAGCAGGTCGGATATTCGGTCGCTGACATCGTCGCCAAGGCCGTCTACGCGCTGATCATCTTCGGCGTCGCGAAGGCAAAGTCATACGAGGACGACCCGGCCTTCGCCGCTGTGGAGCTCTCCCACAACGAGGCACCCGCTATCCGCACGTAACACCAGAATTCCCCGGCCGTTCCTGCAGCGGCTCCGGCGGCGGCGCGTCTCCCGCGAGGAGACGCGCCGTTCGGCTGTTAACGGTCCGGACAATTGGAACTGATGCGGATGCCCGTTCAACAGCAGTTTCGCGGGCATCCGCGTGCCCAACATCACATTTTCGGCGTGACGAGCATGCAGCCGATGTTGAAGCGGCGATCGAGTGCTTGGGCTGCAACTCTCACCGCATGCTGTCGAGCACTTTTGTCATGCGGAAGTTCGTCATCCGGATGCCCGCGGTCATGGGATTTTGGTGGGTCACGATAATAAATCCATGTTTTTCGAAGAACGGACGTGCGGTAATACTCACATCTGCTGCAAGGCCACGAATCCCCTTGGCTTGTGCCTGAACGTGAAGGTGGCTGAGAAGCGCTGAGGCAACTCCTCGACGGGAGTGCCGTGGTGAGACGAACATCATGTTGATATGACCTTCGCAGTTCACGTCGGAGAAGCCGACGACGTGCTTGTTGAGAAGAGCCACGTAGCTGTTCCGGC
>JANYEI010000140.1 GCA_025363205.1 Frigoribacterium sp. | reverse complement strand
GAGGCCTACGAAAATGTCGTGACGTCGGTAACCGCGTACGATCGCGCGCTGAGCGCCGGCAACGGCATCGTCCGGTTCGCGCCCGCCTGGGTACCGCGCGCGTTCTGCACGCCCGGCAAACGCATCCGTCTGCACCCCGATGACTACTTCCCTCTCGGCCAGGGTCGAGGTGGCATCGATGAGCGCTGGCTCGCCTCCTCAATCCGCGCCGACAACGGCCCGCTGACCGGCACACACGAGGGCCTCAGCCTCGTCGTCGACCCCGACGGTGGGCTCCTGCCGTTCGACGAGTTCGTCGACCACCACAAGGCCGACCTAATCGGGTCGCGTCTGTGGGACGGCTTCGGCGGCTGGACGATGTACTCCAAGTTCTATGACAACCTGATGCCGTTGCCCTTCCACGTGCACCACTCGGACGAGAAGGCCGCGCTTGTTGACAAGGTGGGAAAGCCCGAGGCTTACTACTACTCGCCCCACATGAACGACAATCTCGGCATGCAACCGATCTCGTTCTTCGGGTTCCAGCCGGGCACCACACGCGACCAGGTCAAGGAGCGTCTCATGCGCTTCGCCGATGGCGGCGACAACCACATCACCGACCTCTCACTCGGCTACCGCACCCAGCTCGGAACCGGATGGGACATCCCCGCGGGCGTTCTGCACGCGCCGGCGAGCATTTGCACCTACGAGCCGCAGTCCGCCAGCGATGTGTTCGCGATGTGCGAATCGTGGAGTAATAACAAGGAGGTTCCCGAGGAGCTGCTCTGGAAGGACGTGCCTCAGGCGCACCACGGCGACTACGAGTTCCTGCTCGACCTGCTCGACTGGGAGAAGAATGTCGACGTGGACTTCGTCCCCAACCGGTTCATGCGTCCCTACGCCACCGCGACCTCGGCGGCCGACGGCGGCAGCAGCTACGTCGAGAACTGGATCGTCTTTCGCTCGAACTCGTTCAGCGCGAAGGAGCTCACGGTGCGTCCGGGCCAGACGGTGACCATCAGGGACCAGGATTCCTACGGTGCCCTCTTAGTGCAGGGGGGTGGCACCTTCGGTGGGCACGACGCGCAAGCGGCTACGCTCATCCGCTTCGGGCAGCTCAGTCAGGATGAGTTCTTCGTCTCCGAGTCAGCGGCGCGCGCCGGTGTCACCGTCACCAACCGCAGCGCGACCGACGACATCGTTATCCTCAAGCATTTCGGCCCCGGCAACCTGGAGCTTGGTCCGGTTGGCTGACATCTTCGGAATCCCCGTCGGGCAGGCCGTTCTCCGAGTCGGCTCGCTCGATCAGTTCGCGCGGGTCGACCGCTTCGTCGAGGACGACGGTCCTGCGCGCGGTGCTCGTCGATTTCGAGTAGTAAACGGCGGCGGGCTCGAGTTCGAGGTGCATCCCGACCGCGCACTCGACATCGGTGCAGCCACCATCAACGGGATCCCGCTGGCCTGGCTCTCGTCGACCGGCATCACACGGCCGGATGCGTACGAGCCCGCGGGACGCGGCTGGCTCCGCACCTTCGGTGGTGGACTCGTGACGACCTGCGGACTCGACAGCTTCGGTCCTCCCGCCGACGATGAGGATGGCGTCTCCGGCATGCACGGCCGCATCGGCGCCGTATCGGCGCGCGTGACGGAGGTCACCGTAACCGCCGAGCTGATCACCATTGCCGGCGAGGTGCGCCAGTCTGGCGTTTTCCAGGAGAATCTCGTGCTGCGTCGCCGCATCACCTCGCGAGTCGGCTCTAGCTCCTTCACGATCGAGGACACCGTGACGAACGAGGGGGAGAACTCGAGCCCGCACATGGTGCTCTACCATGTCAACCTCGGCTGGCCGCTGCTCGACGCCGGGACCGTCATTGACATCCCCGCGGTATCAGTGACCCCACGGGATCCCGACGCGGTCGAGGGTTTCGGGCAGCGGGCCGTGATTAGCGAGCCCGTGGTCGGCACGCGCGAGCAGGTATACATCCACACCGCTGGCCCCGAGCGCGTCGCCCGGGTCACCAACGCGGCCCGCGGACTGACGTTCACGCTGCGCTACTCCGAGACGCTGCCGGCAATCTTCCAGTGGAAGCTGACCGCCACGAAGCATTACGTGCTGGGTCTCGAGCCCGCCAACACCCCCGAGATCCAGGGCCGCGCCGCGGCACGCGCAGCCGGAACCCTGCCGCGACTGGAGCCGGGCGAGAGTCGCATTTATGCGATCGAGATCGAGGTGGATGCGGGATGATCGATACCGCAC
>JANYEI010000106.1 GCA_025363205.1 Frigoribacterium sp. | reverse complement strand
CGCCGTCACCGATTTCGAGAGCCTGTGGGCCGAGGTCTCCCGCATCCGCCGACGCGGCTACGCAATCGTCGATGAAGAGTTCGAGAAAGGCGTCGTCGGAGTCTCCGCTCCCGTCTTCGACTTTCGGGGCACGATCATCGCGGCGATCAACGTGAGCGCCCCCAAACCTCGACTCGGGGCGCATCTCGACGAGGCGGGAGTGCTCACCGCCCGGGTCGCGGCGGAGCTGTCGGCGCAGCTGGGAGCGCCCCCACTCGACTATCGCCGGTAGGCCAGAGCGATCACGATGATCGCGGCGATCGGAATCAGGCAGACGGCGAGCGCCACCGTCGGAACTGTTTTGGCCCCGGACCGCACCAGCCCGATGATCGCAAGCACCATGGCCACGAAAAGCACTGCCGACCCAACATAGAAGATCACGATGCTCGTGCCGATTGCCCCGGCACCGGTGAGTGTCGCGTCGATTCCGGCAACGAATCCCCAGATGGCGAGTCCCACCCCGACGACCGCGAGCGTGAGTGAAACCAGCGCCACCCGGCTGTAGGCGCGCTCCGACGGAGTCTCGATGCGTGGAACGCTCATGATCCGATGAGATTCTGCACGAAGACGTGCGGGGTAAAACCGGTGAGGTCACCGATGCCCTCGCCCTGCCCGACGAGCTTGATCGGAATCCCGGTCTTTTCCTGCACCGCGAGCACGAAGCCACCCTTGGCCGAGCCGTCGAGCTTGGTGAGTACGAGCCCGGTGACCCCGGCGTGCTGGATGAACCCCTCGGCCTGGGCGAGTCCGTTTTGGCCGGTTGTCGCGTCGAGCACGAGCAGCACCTCTGCGATCTCGGTCTGCTTCTCGACCACGCGACGGATTTTTGTGAGCTCGTCCATCAGACCGCTCTTAGTTTGGAGGCGGCCAGCTGTGTCGATCAGCACGATATCGATGCCCTCGCGCTGCGCACGCTCGACGGTCTGGAAGGCGACGGATGCCGGATCCTGACCCTGCTGCTGCGGACGTTGAATTGCGGCACCGCCGCGCTCCGCCCAGGTGGCCAGCTGCTCGACGGCCGCGGCGCGGAAGGTGTCGGCCGCACCGACGATCACGCTGCGGCCGTAGCCGCCCAAAAACTTCGCGAACTTGCCGATGGTGGTGGTCTTGCCGACGCCATTGACTCCGACCACAAGCACCACCGCGGGTCGCGCGCTGAGCGTGAGAGTGGGATTGAGGCGGGCGAGCCGCTCCTCGAGGGTCTCGCGCAACATCCGCTTCAGGTCCACCGGGTCGGTGGTGTTGAAACGCTTGACGCTCGCGCGCAGCTCTTCGATGATCGCCTCGGTGAGATCCATGCCGAAATCGGCGGTGATCAGCGCGTCTTCGAGGTCGTCCCAGGTCTCGCCGTCGATGGTCTTGCGAGCGAACATGCCCTTGAGCGCGCCCGACAGGGACCAGGGAGAAGCCATAGGTCAATGCTACTGATCAGCACGACTCCTTCGCGGCGTGTGTGCTTGGCAGAGCAGGGCAGACTAGAAGAGTGACTTTCGCCTTCATCCGCCATGGCCAGACCGAGTGGAACCGGGAGCTGCGCCTCCAGGGATCCTCCGACATCCCCCTCAACGACACTGGACGGGAGCAGGCTCGCGCTGCGATCGGCGTGCTCTCCGGCACGCGCTGGGATGCCGTGGTGAGCTCCCCACTCAGTCGCGCGCGCGAGACGGCCCAGATCATCGCGGACGGCCTCGGAATCACGCTCGGAGAAAGCTATGACGAACTCATCGAACGCCACTACGGCGACGGCGAAGGAGCGACCGCGGAAGATATCGAGGCCCGCTGGCCGCAACACGACTACCCCGGACTCGAGAGCCTCGACTCAGTGGTCGCCCGCGGCATTGCGGCACTCGATCGCATCGCCGACGACTACGGCGACGCCAACGTGGTGATCGTGTGCCACGGCACGATCATCCGTTACACCCTCGGCGCCCTCGCCGGGCAACAGCTGCCCGCGATCGAAAACGGCTCAACAGCCACCTTCGACCGCATGGGCGAGGGATGGCGTGTACACACCGTCAACGACGTGGTGCTCTCGCCCACCAGCTAGACCGCCTGCGCGAATCCAAGGTCGGCATCCGCGAGATGAGCGAGCTCGGGGGGAA
This sequence comes from Frigoribacterium sp., assembly GCA_025363205.1. Taxonomy (GTDB): domain Bacteria; phylum Actinomycetota; class Actinomycetes; order Actinomycetales; family Microbacteriaceae; genus Lacisediminihabitans. The sequence goes on along the minus strand of JANYEI010000106.1, from coordinate 17,530 downwards.
GCTCGAGACCCTTGCGCTTCATCGACTGTGCCCACAGGCGTCCAGCACGGTAGGACGAACGCACCAGCGGACCCGCGAGCACCCCGAGGAATCCGATTTCCTCGGCCTCCTCCTTGATTTCGATGAACTCCTGCGGCGGCAGGTAGCGAGCCACCGGTAGGTGCCTGGCCGTCGGCCGCAGGTACTGCGTCACGGTGATGATGTCGGTGCCTGCATCGTGCAGGTCCTGCAGCGCCTGGCTGATCTCCGCCCGCTCCTCCCCCATGCCGAGAATCAGGTTGGACTTGGTGATGAGCCCCGCCGCACGGGCGCTCGTGATCACGCCGAGCGAGCGCTCGTAGCGGAAGGCGGGACGGATGCGCTTGAACAGCCGCGGCACCGTCTCGACGTTGTGCGCGAAGACCTCCGGGCGGGAGGAGAAGACCTCCGCCAGCAGGTCGGCGTTGCCGGAGAAGTCGGTGGCGAGGATCTCTACCCCGGTTCCCGGGTTCACCGCGTGAATGCGGCGCACCGTCTCCGCGTGCAGCCAGGCGCCCTCATCGGGCAGGTCGTCGCGAGCGACGCCCGTGACGGTGGCATAGCGCAGTCGCATGCTGAGCACCGAGTCGGCGACCCGGCGCGGCTCATCCCGGTCGTAGTCCGCAGGCTTGCCGGTATCGATCTGGCAGAAATCGCAGCGCCGCGTGCACTGTGCCCCGCCGATGAGGAAGGTGGCCTCGCGGTCTTCCCAGCACTCGTAGATATTCGGGCATCCGGCCTCCTGGCACACCGTGTGCAGGCCCTCGTCCTTCACGAGCTTCTGAAGTTCGAGATACTCCGGACCCTGGCGGGCGACGGTCTTGATCCACGGGGGCTTGCGCTCGATGGGAGTCTCGGTGTTGCGGATCTCGAGGCGAAGCATCCGCCGTCCGTCGGGTGCCGCGGTCATGCGGAGACCGCAACGGTTGCGAGCACGGCTGTCTCGGCGACCAGCGCGTCGAAGCGCTCGGCGACCACCGCGGCGGCATCGGCGGGCGTCACCTGCCTGCCGGACTCGCGGCTGAGGGTGGTGACTCCGGCGTCGCGGATGCCGCAGGCCACAATGTGCTCGTAGGCGTCGAGGGAGTTGCTGCAGTTGAGGGCGAAACCGTGCATGGTGACGCCGCCGGCGACGCGGATGCCGATGGCCGCGATCTTCTCCTCGCGCGCACCGTCGATGATCCAAACCCCCGACCGACCGGGCACCCGCACGCCGGTCACCCCGAAGTGAGCGATCACGTCGATCAGCAGCTCTTCGAGCCGACGCACATATGCGACGACATCGACCGGGTCGTGCAGGCGAAGGATCGGGTAGCCCACCAGCTGCCCTGGACCGTGCCAGGTGATCTTGCCGCCACGATCGACGTCGATGACCGGGGAGCCGTCGTCCGGCCGTTCACTGGCCTCGGTGCGGGTACCGGCGGTGTAGACGCTCGGATGCTCGAGCAGCAGCACTGTGTCGGGGCGGGTTCCCTCCACGACCGCGGAGTGGACGCTGCGCTGAAGAGCGAGCGCCTCTGGATAGGGCAGGAGGTCCGGTGCGAGTCCGGCGACGATGATATCGACCATGATGCAAGCTTAGGCACTTACTGGACGGCGTCCAACAACATCGCCGATCAGGCGGAAGTCTCCGCCTTCACGCGCTGCCCGACAACCGCGCTGATGCCATCGGCGCGCATGCTCACGCCGTAGAGGGCATCCGCGATCTCCATGGTGCGCTTCTGGTGGGTGATCACGATGAGCTGCGAGGTCTGACGCAGGTCTTCGAAGATCTGCAACAGGCGACCGAGGTTGGCGTCGTCGAGAGCCGCCTCGACCTCATCCATGATGTAGAACGGGCTCGGACGCGCCTTGAAGATCGCGATAAGAAGGGCGACAGCCGCGAGGGATCGTTCGCCACCGCTCAGCAGGGATAGCCGCTCGATCTTCTTACCGGCTGGCCGCACCGTGACCTCGATTCCCGTTGTCAACATGCTGTCTGGATCGGTGAGGAAAATACTTCCGGTGCCGCCGGGGAACAGGATCGGGAAGACGGTGTTGAAGGCATCCCTGGTGTCTTCGAAGGCACTGGCGAAAATGTCTTCCATCTTCCCGTCGATCTCGCCGATGATCGTCAGCAGGTCGGTGCGGGTGGACGTGAGGTCGGTGAGCTGCTCGGTGAGAAATTTATGCCGCTGCTCGAGCGCGGCGAACTCCTCGAGCGCGAGGGGGTTGACCCGGCCTAGCTGGGCGAGTGTGCGCTCGGCCTTCGCCAGGCGAGCCTCCTGCTCGGAGCGCACGAACTGCACGCCGCCAATATCGACCCCGGTCGCTGGGGCGGAGTCGAGAGGCACCGACTGCTCCGGCCCGTACTCGGCCACGAGCACGTCCTCGACGAGACCGAGCTCCTCACCCGCGCGCTCGAGCAGAGTCGACAGGTGCAGCTTCTTCTCGTACACCTGCATCTCGAGCCCGTGTACGTCGTTGCTGATCGCCATGAGTCGCTCGCGCAGGCTGTTCTCGCCGCGGCGCAACTCGACCAGCTCCTCGTTCTGGGCAGCACGCTCTGACTCGCGCGCGGCGAGCTGTACCCGGCCTTGAGAGACCGAACGATCCACGGCGTCAAGCACGGCCGGCAGGGCGTCGAGCACCGTCTGGGCGGATGTCACCTGCCGGCGCCGGATCACTGCCCGCCGTGCCGCTTCGTCGGCTGCCTCCCGCTCGGCCTCGAGCCGACGCTGCAGCTGCACCGCGCGCAATTGCTCGGCCCGCGCGCGTTCTCGCGTCGTCTCGACCTGCAGGCGCGCCTCGACCTCACGCTCGCGGGCCTCGTCGAGGTCGGCGAGTACGCCCTCACGAGCGGCGACGTCGAGGATGGGGCGCGGACGGGAGACGAAAGTATCCAGCTCCTGGGCGGCGCGTTCGGCGGCGGCAGCGGCATCCGTCACCGAATCCGTGGCGAGAGTGAGGCCGCGTTCGAGACGGTCGGCCTCCGCCGCCGCCGCTTCCACTTGCACGCGCGTGCGATTGAGTTTCTCGGTCTGTGCGGCGAGCTGGGAGTCGAACTGGCGAAGAGCCGTGAGCGCCAGGGTGGACTGCTCCTTCGCGACCTCAAGGCGACCGCGCTGCTCGGCGAGGGCGAAGCGAGCCCGGTCGATGAGAGAGGTGACCTCGTTGAGCCGGTGCTTCGCCGCATCACGGTCGGCGACGAGCTCGAGCCGCGAGCGCTTGGCGCCGGAGCCGCCGCGCAGCACGTACTCCGAGAGCACGTCGCCGGATTTCGTGATGATGGTCGTTCCCGGCTCCCCGTCGAGCCGCGACCAGGCCACTCTCGCCGTGGGGAGGTCGTCGGCGACAAGCACGCCGGAGAGCAGCAACTGAACACCCCCCGGAGCGGTGACGACGCTGCCAGCGACGACGATGCCGTCGCCGAGGCTGTGTGAGCTGGCGAGGGCGACGTTCGACTCACTCAATACCACCTCGACTCGACCGAGGTCATTTTTCGCGGAGTGTTCGAGCGCATCGAATGCGGCGTCCCTGCTGTCTGCCAGTACCGCATCCGCAAGCGATCCGAGCGCAGCCGCGATGGCAGCCTCGTAGCCGGGCTGCACCTGCACATGTTCGGCGACGAGGCCCTGGATGCCGTCAAGCCTCGCCGCGACCAGCGCGCTCGAGCCGTCCTTCTGGTCCATCGCTGATGACAGTGCACTGACACGAGCGGCGAGCGCGTCACGCTCCCGCTCAGAGCCGTGCAGGGCTTCACGCAGCCGGTCGATCTCCGTCTCGGCGTCGACGACTTCGGCCTGGGCGGTCTGATAGGCAGCGTCGAGATCCGTCTCGCCCGTGTCCGTCAGCACCGCTTCGGCTTCGAGCTCCACGAAGGCGACCTTGGCCGCCTCACGACGGTCGCGCGCGGCATCCAGCGCATTCTGCTGGCGCAGCACCTCTCCGCGCACCGCGGCAAGGCGCGACGCGGCACTGTCCTTCTGGCCGTTCAGCTTGGAGATCTCGAGGTCGTGGCGCGAGACGAGCGAGGACTGGTACGCGATCTGCTCATCGAGGCCGTCGAGGTTGGCGCGCGCCACCGCGGTCGCCGCCCGCGCCTCCAGCCAAATCGCCTCGGCATCCACGATCGTAGCTGTGATGCGTTCCACCTCGTCCTCAGCATCCGACACCATCTGGCGGGTGACGCCCTGAACGGAATCCGCACCGTCGGCCTGCGGAGCGAGCAGCGAGAGTCGCTGGTTGGCCAGAGAGTAGAGGTTGCGCAAGCGCTCCTGCACAGATTCGAGGCCGAAGGCAGTGCGACGGGCGACGTCCACCGCGTCTCCCTCCTGCGACTGCTCAATGCGGTGCTCGCGCAGCTTCGCCTGGTCGAGTTGTTCCTGAAGCACGATGCGTTCGGTCTTGCGTTCGCTCTCACTGCGGGTCGACGCCGTGATCGCCGCCCGAAGGGTGACGACCTCGTCGGCGAGGAGTCTGGCCCGGGCATCCCGCACGATCGACGCGATCGACTGGGCCTCCTTGGCGATCTCGGCTTGGTGACCGAGGGGCTTGAGCTGCCGACGAATCTCTCCGGCGAGGTCGCTCAGGCGGGTGAGGTTGGCCTGCATCGCATCGAGCTTGCGGATCGTCTTCTCTTTGCGACGGCGGTGCTTGAGGATGCCGGCTGCCTCCTCGATGAACCCGCGGCGCTCCTCCGGGCTCGCGTGCAGCACGGCGTCAAGCTGCCCCTGGCCAACGATCACGTGCATCTCCCGCCCGAGTCCGGAGTCGCTCAGCAGCTCCTGGACATCGAGCAGTCGGCAGGTGTCGCCGTTGATGGCGTACTCCGAGCCGCCGTTGCGAAACAAGGTGCGGCTGATCGTCACCTCGGCGTAGTCGATCGGCAACGCGCCATCCGCATTATCGATGGTGAGGATGACCTCGGCGCGCCCGAGCGGACCCTTGGTCGCCGTTCCGGCGAAGATGACGTCTTCCATCTTGCCGCCGCGGAGGGTCTTTGCGCCCTGCTCGCCCATCACCCAGGCAAGGGCATCGACGACGTTGGACTTGCCGGAGCCGTTCGGCCCGACCACGCAGGTCACCCCCTGCTCGAAGGCAAAGGTGGTCGGCTGGGCGAAGGACTTGAACCCCTTGAGGGTCAGGCTCTTGAGGTACACCGGCCTGTCCTTCTTTCTCGCCCGCATGCTGGCCCGCGGATGTCTGGCTCAACGGTACCGGAGAGGGGAGGTCATCCCGGGCAGGCGCTGCCCTCTTCCGGCGAACCGTGCTGCCATTCGTCAGCCATGCGGTGCAACGTTTGGCCGCGGGGCTGACGAATGGCGGCACGGTCGCACACTCTGGCGACTGCAGGGCCACGCTCACCCGACCGATGACAAAAGTCACGTTGAGACCGTGAGGGGAGTCGTGGCGCGGGAATGGCCGCGGGTCGAGGCTGGGCGTATGACAGCTCCCGCCATCCGACTCACCGCCCTCTCCAAGCACTTCGGCGCGGTTCACGCCGTCGTCGATGTCGACCTCCAGATCGACCGCGGCGAAGTGGTGGCATTGCTCGGGCCCAACGGCGCGGGCAAGTCGACCACGCTCGATCTCGCCCTCGGCCTCTCGCATCCCAGCACCGGCACAGCCCACCTGTTCGGCGGCGACCCGCGCGCGGCGATCGTCGACGGCCGGGTCGGCGCAATGCTGCAGGGCGGCGCCCTGTTGCCCGACCTCACGGTCGCTCAGACCGTCGCCCTCGTTGCGAGCGTCCATCGTGCGCCGCTCCCGGTCGACGAGGCGCTCGAGCGAGCGGGCATTCGCGACCTCGCTGCCCGGCGGGTCAGCAAGCTCTCCGGCGGCCAGCTGCAACGGGCACGGTTCGCCGTGGCCGTGGTGTCCGACCCCGAACTGCTGATCCTGGACGAACCGACCGCGGCGATGGATGTCGAGTCCCGCCGGGACTTCTGGCTGTCGATGCGGCAGTTCACCGCGGAGGGACGCACGGTCGTGTTCGCCACCCACTATCTCGACGAGGCCGACTTCTTCGCCGACCGCATCGTGATCCTCGGCGCCGGACGCGTCGTCGCAGACGGCACGCCAGCCGAGGTCAAGTCAGTCGTCTCCGGCCGCATGATCCGGTTCGAGGTTGACAGTGGCGAGACGGATGCCGCCGCCGCGGGGATCCCGCAACTTCCGGGCATCCGCTCTCTCGACCGGCGCACTGACCGTTTCACACTGGTGACGGATGATTCAGACCTCACCCTGCGCGCCCTGCTCGCCGCGGTGCCGACCGCCCGGGATATCGAGATCACCGCTCACACGATGGATGACGCGTTCCTTGCCCTTACCGCCGAAGCTCCGCTGCCACATTTCACGAAAGCGCCACATCTTACAAAAGCGCCGCATCTCACGAAAGCAGTCTGACCATGCCGTACCGCTATATTCTCCTCGAGTCGCTTCGCCAGCTGCGCAACGTGCGCGCCCTGGCCTTCACCTTCGTGATCCCGCTCGTGATGCTGCTCATCTTCGGCTCGCTCTACGGGTCGAGCGGGCAGCAGGAGCACAGGTCCGGCCTGCCCTGGCTTATCGTCACGACGGTGCAGATGGCCTCATATGGTGGCATGCTCGCCGCCCTCTCACAGGCCTTCGCCATCACGACCGAGCGCTCGATCGGGTGGAACCGTCAGCTGCGGATCACGCCACTTTCGGGCGTCGGGTACCTCGTGTCGAAGGTCGCGGCAGCGCTGCTGGTCGCGCTCTGCACGATCATCGTGCTGTGCGCAGTGTCGATCGTCGTGCTCGGTGCGCGAATGGATGCGCTCCATTGGTTCACCGCCATCCTTGGCATCTGGATCGGCGTCATCCCCTTCGCCCTTATCGCGGTGGCCCTCGGGCAGTACGCACGACCGTCTTTCGCCCAACCACTCTTCACGGTGGTCTTCCTCGGCATGGCGATCCTCGGCGGACTGTGGATCCCGCTCGAGGTGATGCCAACCTGGGTGATCTCGATCGCGCAGACGGTGCCGTCGTACTGGCTCAACAAGCTCGGCCAGATCGGAGCGGATGGCGCGGGCAACGCCCTGCTGCCGATCGGCATCCTCGCTGCCTGGACCGTCACACTCGCTGCCCTGATCACCTGGCGCTACCGCCGCGATGCCGCCCGGGCCTGAGATGCTCGCAATAGGGTAATTACCGTATCGACCGAAAGCGCAGTGATCGAACCGCGGATGTCCGTGCACGACCGGTTGCGCGCCCAGGGAGCCCGCTCTTGGTACATCGGGGCCGCATCGGGGCTGATCTGGCAGGTCCTCCTCGTGGTAAGCGTGCTCTCTCTCGATCTACCGGTGCTCTCGAAGGTGGTCGGACTCGTGCTGCTCGCGGCGCTGTACTCGGCGTTCATGCTGCTCGGCCCGATCATCTGGAACGAGAGCATCCGCACTCGCCTTGTGACGATCGCCGCCTATTGGGCGGTGTCGTTCCTACTCTTCCCCCTGATCGGACCGATCGCGATCTGGGTGTGGCTGCTCGTCGTGTCGCTCGCGGCATTCACCAATCTGCCGCCGCCGCTCGCGATTGGCACCTCCGTGCTCGTGATTCTCGTGCAGTTCGGGATCGGAGCGGCCACAGCGTTCGCCCATGGCGTGTTGTTCGCTCCGATCGTGACCGCGGTCGGGGCAGCGGGTCTCATCGGGCTCGGGCTGATCTCCCGGACCAATGTCAACCTGCGGCTGGCTAACGACGAAATCGCCCGTCTCGCCGTGGTGGAGGAACGTGCGCGATTCGGACGTGACCTGCACGATGTTCTTGGCCATACCCTCACGGTGGTCACGGTGAAGTCGGAACTCGCACAGCGGCTCGTCACGATCGATCCAGCGAAGGCCGAGATCGAGATCGCGGACATCGAACGCCTCACCCGCAGCGCGCTGTCCGACCTTCGCCTCGCGGTCTCCAACTATCGCGAGACCAGCCTTGATGCCGAACTCGCCGCCGCGCGCACCGCGCTCGAGGCGGCCGGCATCAACTCTCACCTGCCGGATTCGGTTCCGAAGCTTGACTCCCGGCTTGAGGGCGTGTTCGCCTGGGTGCTGCGCGAGGGCGTCACTAACGTCATCCGCCATTCGGGGGCGGCGGCATGTTGGGTGACCATCGAGCCACACTCCCTCCGGGTAGCTGATGACGGGCGCGGCCCCAATACGACAGTCCCGGGCGCGACAGCCCTGGGCGCGACCGGTACCGGAAACGGACTGCGCGGCCTCCGCGAACGCAGCGCCGAAGCGTCAGCAGAGCTTCTCGTGGGGCACAGCCTGCACGGCGGATTCGAGCTTGTGGTACGAGGCGCCTCGTGAGTGGCCCGATCCGCATCGTGATTGCCGACGACCAGGCCCTCGTGCGCGGCGCCCTCGCGTCTCTGCTCTCGCTCGAACCCGACATCGAGGTCGTCGGGCAGGTCGGCCGTGGTGACGAGGTGCTCGACCTCGTCACAAGCACCGCAGCATCCGTGGCCATGCTCGATGTGGAAATGCCGGGACTCGACGGTCTCGCCGTCGCCCGCCAACTGCGCGACTCCGGTCTCGCCTGCCGATCGCTCATTGTCACGACCTTCGGTCGACCCGGCTACCTCCGGCGCGCGCTCGAGTCCGGGGCATCCGGTTTCGTCGTGAAAGACACTCCGGCACACCAGCTCGCGGACGCCGTGCGCCGGGTGCAGGCGGGGTTGCGGGTCATTGACCCCTTGCTCGCCACCGAGTCACTCATTAGCGGCAGCTCCCCGCTCAGTGCCCGCGAAACGGACGTGCTGCTCGCCCTGCGATCCGAGGGAAGCATCGCGGATGTCGCGAAGCTGCTGCACCTCGCGGAGGGCACCGTTCGCAACCATCTCTCCTCCGCCATCGGCAAGACGAGGGCGCGCAATGGCGGAGAGGCCGTGCGGATCGCCGCCGACAACGGCTGGTTGATCGCCTAACGCTTCGGTATCGTCTAACGCTTCGGTATCAATCGGCGCTGCCGACTCGAACCCGGATGTATCCTGAGCGGCTGTCCCTCCCCGAGACGGCAGAAAATGGACAACCACCGTGACCGATTTCACGCTCGAGCGGGTCGTCATCCCCGCTCACCTCGATGATCTGGACGGGGCTGACTTCATCGCCACGGTCGAGGTGCGCAACGCCGCCGAGGCCGATGGCTACGGCACCGACGAACTCTCGGTGACGGCGGCCGAACTGCTGCCGGTCTGGCTCGACCGGAAATACGAGCCGAAGCAGCTGTTTGCAGCTCAGTTAAACGGCCGCATCGTCGCGCGGGCGATCTTCGAAACGCGTCCCTCAGCCGAGGGTCATACGCCATGGGTCGATGTGCAGGTGCATCCGCAATTTCGTCGACGTGGCATCGGCACTGCACTCGCTGACCAGCTCGAGACGCTCGCCACCGAAGATCACCGCACCAACCTGGTGGTGTCCACGGTGTCGAAGGCGGTAGCGGGCGAACGACTTCTGTCGCCCACGGGCTTCGGCTCCGTTCCGGCCGCAAACGTCGAGGTGCGGTTTCTGCTCGGCCGCGGCTTCCGGCTCGAACAGGTGATACGCACCAGCCGCCTCGCCCTCCCGGTAGCGGCGGACATCGTGGACGGGCTCGTCAAGCAGTCCAAGCAGAGGGCGGGTACCGACTATCGCCTGCACCAGTGGAGTGGCAGAACTCCCGATCGCTGGCTCGACGACATGGCACTGTTGTTTACCCGCATGAGCACCGATACCCCGAACGCCGGCCTCGATGAACCGGAGGATGTCTGGACCCGCCAGCGCCTGACGGAGTACGAGGACCGCGCCGAGACCGGCCCGAAGACCTCCGTCGTCTCCGTGGTCGAACATCTGCCGACCGCGCGCCTTGCCGGCATGACCAAACTCGGGGTGCCAGCCGAGCGGAATCGCCCGGTATCGCAGAACGACACAATCGTGCTGAAGGAACATCGCGGGCACCGGCTCGGGATGCTGCTAAAAGCGGCGAACATCCGCACCCTGCAGTACACGGCTCCGGGGCATCCCTCGATCATCACGTTCAACGCCGAGGAGAACCGGCACATGCTCGAGGTGAACGAGGCAGTGGGATTCTCGGCCGTCGGCTACGTGGGCGCCTGGAAGAAGATACTGGCGCCCTCGTGAGCCTCAGCTCCCCGACGGCGCGCAGCCCTGCCAGGCGGTGCTGGCTTTCACCGCCTTGGCGAAAGACTCGATGGTGACCCCGTAGCCTCCGGAGACCGCGGTGTCGGCGATCTTCTCCGCTTCCGCGGCCTTTCCGGACTTCGGAGTCGAGTGAAGGGTCTTGAGATCGGCTTTCAGGCTGTCTGGCAGTGGACGGAGCTTCTCGCCGCGGTGATCCTTCCGCCACTCGGCCCGGGCTTCGACGCCGGCCCCGTAGCCGCCATCGAGAGACTTCGCCCGGATCTTCTTCAGCGCCTCGCGACGTTCGGTTCCGTGCTTCAGTTCCCTTGCCGACCTCAGGTCCGCGCGAAGATTAGTCGGCACGGTCCTCCAGGCCGAGACGAAATGCGCTCCGAAGGAGCAGGTTGACGAGCTGGCGCTGACCGGCACCGGGGCCGTCGCGGCGCTTGCGGCGAGTCCGCCTGTGCCGAGCGCGAGGGCCAGCCCGGCTCCGACGGCTACTGCCGTTGCCCAGCGTGTGGTGATCTTCATGATGTTCCTCCCGTGTTGGCCGCCGTTGTGGGGCCATGCCTCAGGCTGCTCCCGCCATGTCTGGCCAGAGTTCGGCGAATGTTCGGGCAAGGTAAGACCGGCACAAATGCGCGGCTCGTCCCTCTCCGGTACCGTCAGAATGGTGCCATGGGCGAGTCGAAGGGTCTCATCGTGATCGTCGAAGACGAGCGCGCCATCGCCGATCTGCAGCGCCTGTACCTCAGCGAAGCCGGATTCGGCGTGCACGTGGAGAGTGACGGGCTGACCGGGCTCGCGAGCATCCGTCGCCTGCATCCCGTTGCGGTCGTGCTCGACGTGGGGCTGCCGAGCCTCGACGGCATCGAGATCTGCCGCCGGATGCGTGCCGCGGATGACTGGACGCCGGTCATCTTCGTGACCGCCCGCGACGACGAAATCGACCGAATCCTCGGCCTCGAACTCGGCGCCGACGACTATCTCACCAAGCCATTCTCGCCGCGAGAGCTCGTGGCCCGGATCCGGACGATCCTGCGCCGGCATGCCGGCAGGCCCCTCGCGGCGACGATAGCGGCGGGCTCGGTCACGCTCGATGCCGCGCGGCGGCGCGTGGAGGCATCCGGTCGCCTCATCGAGCTCACCAGCACTGAATTCGACCTGCTCGCCAAGCTGATGAGCTCACCGGGGCAGGTGTTCACGCGGGAGCAGTTGCTCTCGAGCGTGTGGGGCCAGGCCAACTACGGCCTCGGACGAACCGTGGATGTGCACATCGCCCAGCTGCGCGCGAAGCTCGGTGCCGACAGCCCCATTCGCACCTCGCGCGGGGTCGGATACTCGGTGTTGGAGTGAGCGCCTGGTTCCGTTCGCTGCGGGGTCGGATCACCCTCGTCACGGTGAGTGTGGCAATGCTCGCGGTGCTCATTACCGGTCTGGTTTCCGTGCAGCTCGTGCGTCAGTCCACCATCAGCCAGGGCCGGGCGCAGCTCGCGTCGCAGGCACAACTGCTGAGTCGCCTGCCAGCCGCCACTAATCTCGCATCGCTGCGGGAGCGGGTCAGGCTCGCTCTCGGCGACACTCGGGTCGCCGTCGTCGCCGCCGACGGCCAGGTATCCGGACCGGGGTCGGGCTTCGTCACCGCCGCCGACGTCACGACTCTCCGTGCCGGCAACCGGGTGTCGCAGACCGAAGTCCGCCGCAACAGGACCATGATCATCGAGGCGCGCCCCACCCGTACCGGGACAGCGATCGTGCTGGTGCGCTCGCTCGGCAACCTCGAGACGACCACCCAGGAAACGGTTCGGCGGGTGCTGCTGTCCCTGGTGATCGGAGTAGTCGTCGCGATCGTCGCTGGCACACTGCTCGCCCGCTGGCTCACCCGACCCCTCGTCGCAACGGCCGAGACGGCGAAGCGGATGGCAGCCGGCGAGCGCGGACTGCGAGTGGAGGCACACCAGCCCACCGAGATCGCTGCCGTGGCCGATGCTCTGGCCACGCTTGACCGCGCCCTCAGCACGAGTGAGGGCCGACAGCGCGAGTTTCTGCTTTCAATCTCGCACGAGCTGCGAACCCCCCTCACCGCGGTGCGCGGCTATGGCGAGGCGATGGTAGATGGACTCATCCACGAGCAGGACATCGCCGGTGTCGGCGCCACCCTCGTCACCGAGACCCAACGCCTCGACCACTTCGTGGCTGACCTCCTCGAGCTCGCCCGTCTCGAGGCCGACGACTTCGCTATCGACCGACAGCCTGTGGAGGTGGATCGGCTGCTCGAGCAGGCGGTCCACGCGTGGCGTGGCCGTGCCGCGATGCTCGATGTGGTGGTGCAGGTGCTGCCGGGCGCCGGCGGCCTCGCGGTATCCAGCGATGCCCAGCGCGTGCGCCAGTTGATCGACGGGCTGGTCGAGAACGCCCTGCGCGTGACCCCGGCCGCATCGACGGTGTCCATCGCCGCCCGGCGCTTCGGCTCGAGCGTGGTCATCGAGGTGCGGGATGGGGGCCCCGGCCTCTCGCCCGACGATCTGGCGGTGGCCTTCGAACGCGGGGCGCTGCAGGCGCGTTACCGGGACATCCGTCCGGTCGGCACGGGTCTCGGCCTTTCGATCGCCGCCCGGCTGGTCTCTCGGCTTGGCGGCAGTATCGCGGCGGGCAACGCTGCCGGCCGCGGAGCGGTGTTTGCGGTGTCGCTGCCTGCCGCCTGAGCGACGGTAGTCTGACGGCGGAGAGGGAGGATGCAATGCGGTCAGGAACGAACCTCCCGGCCGTCGGAAACTACAACCAGGTCGTCATCCTGGAGGCGATCCGGCGGGCGGCGGACGGCATCAGCCGGGTCGAGGTAGCGGAACGGACCGGCCTCTCAGCGCAGACCGCGACGAATGTGTGTCGGCGCCTGATCATGGATGGCCTCATCCATGAAACCGGAACCCGTATCTCCGGTGTTGGCAAGCCCCGGCGGATCCTCGAGCTGCGGGCTGATGGTCGCTTCGCCGTCGGCATCCATCTTGACCCGTCGGTGCTCACCGTCGTGCTACTCGACCTGTCGGGCACCGTGGTAGCAGACCGCAGTGTCCCTACCGCAGCGGATGATCCCGTCAATGAGATCGTCGATCGGATCGTCTCAGCCGTCGAGGGCATTATTGAGGAGTCGGGAGTCGCCCGCGATCGGATTCTTGGTGCCGGAACGGCGGCTCCCGGCCCGATCGATCTGGCCAACGGGACGATGCTCAACCCCCCGCTCTTGGTCGAGTGGCATCGCGTTCCGGTGCGGGACATGCTCGCTGCACGGCTCAACCTGCCAGTGCTCCTCGAGAAGGATGTGACGGCTGCCGCTGTGGCAGAGTCCTGGGCCGGCGTCGCGAGTGACAACTTCGCATTCTTCTATTACGGTACCGGCGTCGGTGTCGGATTCGCCCTGCAGAACGAGGTCGTGCGCGGTTCGAGCGGCAACGCGGGCGAGGTGGGAGATCTCGTGATCGGCGGTGCCGGTTCGGGACATCCCGTCACGGGGCGACGTCGACTCGGCGAGGCGATCATGCCACGCAACGTTGTCGATCGTGCGATCGCCCACGGGGCTCTCGAAGCTGTGGAGACTCCCCTCGACACCGCGGCTGTGCAGCGCGCGTTCGTGGCCCTGGCCGCGCGTGCAGACCACGGACACCCCGCCGCCCTCGCCATCGTCGACGAGATCGCTGCCGATATCGCCGAAGGGCTCGTCACCATAGTCGACCTCCTCGATGTCGATCGGGTCGTTTTCGGAGGCCCGTTCTGGCACCCACTCTCCACCATGCTGCTCGAACGGATTCCCCCGCTCGTCTCGCAGTCCCGCTTCCTGGTGCTCCCGCACTCGATCACGTTTCAGGAGGCGACCGTCGGCCGGGATGTCGCGGCGACCGGCGCGGCCTGCCTTGTGCTCGATCACGCTCTATCGCCGCGGCCGTCGACGATGCTGATCTCTCACCGCGCTTCCTGACGCTCCTCGCGGAAAGGGCATGGCACGTTGCGCTCTAATTACTAAAAACCATAGAGTAATACCCTGCGCGGGGATCCACGAGAGATCCTGGCCGGCCATGGAGCAAGGGAGCATCATGAAACGACTACTGGCAACCGTGATCGTGGGAGCTTTTGCGGCCACCGCACTGGCGGGATGTTCGAGTGCCGCATCCGGCGACACGGTAGTGAAGGTCGCGTACCAGACCTTCGGAGCCTTCACCCAGATGGACACACATATGAAGGCGGTCAAGAAGGAATACGAGGCCAACAACAAGGGCATGACCGTGAAGCTCGTGCCTATCGCTGCCTCGGAGAACGACTATTACACGAAGCTCGCCCTGATGAACCGCTCGGCTTCGACCGCTCCGGATGTGCTCTACGAAGACACCTTCCTGATCAAGTCCGACGCCGAGGCCGGTTACCTCGCACCCCTCGACGCTTACGTGGCGAAGTGGAAGGACTGGCAACAGTTCCCCGACAACGCCAAGACGGCTGGCCAGGGTGTGGACAACAAGCTCTACGGCATCTCCATGGGTACCGACACCCGGGCGCTCTGGTACAACAAGGGGCTACTGGAGAAAGCCGGCGTCGCGGTGCCGTGGCAGCCGAAGACCTGGAAAGACCTCCTCGACGCCGCCAAAAAGGTCAAGGCCGCAGAACCAGGCGTCGTTCCGTTCAACGTCTATTCCGGAAAGCCGCAGGGTGAGGCCGCGGTGATGCAGGGTTTCGAGATGCTGCTCTACGGCACCAAGGACACCCTCTTCGATACGCAGAAGAACAAATGGGTTCTCGGTTCCAAGGGCTTCACCGACTCGCTCGGATTCATCAAAGATCTCTACCAGGGCGGGCTCGCACCGACCCCGCAGCAGGCCCTCGACCCCAATATCGGCACGACGATCTTCACCGACTGGATCCCCAACGGCAAGCTCGCGATCGCTCTCGACGGGTCGTGGCAGTCGGGCACCTGGATCGAGTCCGGTGCGAAGCCGTGGCCGGAGTGGTCGTCCGTTCTCGCCCAGGCGCCGATGCCGACCCAGAACGGACAGGCACCGAAGGTGACGAGCATGTCCGGTGGATGGACTCTGGCCCTCGGCTCGAAGTCGAAGAACAAGGATGCGGCGTGGGGCTTCATCGCGCTCGCCCTCGACCAGAAGAATTCGAAAGCCTACGACATCGCCGCCAGCCAGATTCCGGTGCGAGCGGATGTCACGAGCGACCCCCAATACACCAAGTCGAATCCGACGGCGGCGTTCTTCTCCGACCTGGTCAAGAACACCCATTTCCGGCCGGCCGATTCCGATTACGCCAAAATCTCGAACGCCATCCAGGTGGCGATGGAATCGGTGATGACCGCCCAGCAGTCCCCCCAGGAGGCTGCCGCCGACTATGACGCGGCCGTCACGGGCATCGTCGGGGTGAAAAAGACCGTGACCGAGAAGTAGACGGCGTGTCCTCGACCGTACTCGCGAAGCCGAGCCCCCCGGTGGAGCCGGGCGCGCCGAAGGCAGGACGCAAAAGGAAGGGCGGGGCGGGCCGAACGTTGGCCCGCTCCGCCCCCCTCATCCCTTCGATGGTGCTGCTCGCAGTGTTCCTGCTCGCCCCGGTCGTCTCGTCGTTCTATGGTTCATTCACCGACTCTGCCCTCACCGGCAGCGCGGCGAAGGGCGCGACTTTCATCGGCCTGCAGAACTACTTCCACCTGTTCTCGGACCCTGACTTCCTTCAATCGATCTGGCTGACCGTCGTCTTCCTGATCGGGTCGGCGATAATCGGCCAGAACGTGCTCGGCTATGGACTCGCCATGCTGATGCAGAGCGGCAACCGGATCATCCGTGGCGTGGTCGGCACTCTCGTTGTGACGTCGTGGGTGCTGCCGGAGATCGTGGCGGCCTTCGCCGCCTACGCGTTCTTCCACGCGGATGGAACGCTCGACTCGATCCTGCGGCTCGTCGGTCTCACCGGACCCAACTGGCTGTACAGCTTTCCGATGCTCGCGGTGATCCTCGCCAACATCTGGCGCGGCACGGCGTTTTCGATGCTCGTCTACACGGCCGCCCTGGCGGATGTGCCGGAGGACGTGCAGGAATCGGCGGCGATGGACGGGGCGAGCGGGGTGAAGCGCCTGCGCTACATCACCCTCCCGATGACGAGGAGGAGCATCAACACCAACCTGATGCTCACCACCCTCCAGACCCTCTCCGCCTTCACCATCATCTACGTGATGACCGGTGGCGGTCCAGGCACGAAGAGCTCGACGCTGCCGATTCTCGCCTACCAGGAGGCGTTCAAATTCTCAGAGATCGGCCTCGGTACGGCGATCGCGACAATCCTGCTCCTCGTGGGAGCCGTGTTCTCTGTCATCTATATTCGTGCGCTCCGCCCGGAGGTGGACTGATGGGAATGACCTCTCCGAGTCGTCGCGCCATGAGGGGCGTCTCGAACGGCATCCTGTTGCTGATCGGGGTGTGTTTCGCACTCCCCCTGCTGTGGCTGTTGCTTGCGTCGTTCGACGGCGCGGCAACTCTCACGCTCAAGTGGCCCGAGCACTGGACTCTTGGCAACTTCGGCAAAGTGCTCACCCCCACCCTCACCTTCATCCCCCTGGCGAACAGCCTGATCCTCTCGCTCGGCTGCGCGATCATCACCGTGATCGTCGCCGTGCTGGCGGCGTATCCGCTGTCCCGCTACAAGATGCGGGTGAACAAGCCGTTCCTCTACGGCATCCTCTTCGGAACGGGCCTGCCAGTGACGGCGATGATGGTGCCGGTGTACAGCCTCTTCGTGGCGTTCAACCTGATCGACTCGATGCCCGGAATCATCCTGTTCATGTCGGCGACGAGCCTGCCGATCGCGATCTGGATGATGAAGAACTTCATGGACTCGGTGCCTATCGTGCTCGAGGAGGCTGCCTGGGTGGACGGGGCGTCGATGCTCACGACGCTGACCCGCGTGGTGGTGCCGCTGATGCGCCCGGGAATCGCGGTCGTCTTCATCTTCATCTTCGTTGGCGCGTGGGGAAACTTCTTCGTTCCCTTCGTGCTGCTGCTGTCGCCAGAGCTGCAACCGGCGGCGGTCAGCATCTTCGCCTTTTTCGGGCAGTACGGCGCGGTGGTCTACGGCCAGCTCGCCGCGTTTTCGCTCGTCTATTCGGTGCCAGTGCTCGCCCTCTACGTGTTCACCTCACGAGTACTCGGTGGAGGATCGGCTCTCGCCGGAGCAGTCAAAGGCTGATCACCGGGCGCTCTACTTCTCATCGGCACTACCTGCCCTCAATGTAACTAGGAGTCTTAATGCACGACAATTCCATTTTGGTCCGGGCACGGATCGCCCGCTTCGTCAGCGAGCGGATCGAGCCGGCGATCTACCGCGATCGCCGCCCGCTCACGATCGAGGCCTGGGAG
>JANYEI010000105.1 GCA_025363205.1 Frigoribacterium sp. | reverse complement strand
CGGAGTGATGGCGGGAGCGTACTACGGAAAAATTGACTTCCTGATGGGATTCATCATCGGCCTCAAAGCATTCACCGCCGCCGTGATCGGTGGTATCGGCAACATCAAGGGTGCGATGCTCGGTGGGCTGGTGCTCGGGCTCGTCGAATCATTTGGATCGGAATGGTTCGGAGGGCAGTGGCGAGATGTGTTTGCCTTCGCCGTGCTTATTCTGTTCCTCACCCTTCGCCCGACCGGAATTCTCGGCGAGCGTGTAACGGAACGGGTCTGAGATGGCAGGCAGGTTTGGTACTTCACAGCCGCGGCGAAACGGCGGTCGCCCGCTTTCCTGGCTATCCAAGTTATTTGCGAGCAAGCGGCTCGGCTGGGCGGCCCTCGCGATAGCTCTGCTCGCTCCGTTCGTCACCGCGACCCCGTACGCGCTCAACGTCATGACCACCGCGGCGATCTTCGTACTTCTCGCCTCCGGCCTGAATATCGTGGTCGGCTATTGCGGGCTACTCGATCTCGGCTACATCGCGTTCATGGCGGTGGGCGCCTATACGGCCGGAATCGTGGCCAAGAGCTTCCAGTTGCCTCTCATCTTCACGATCCCCGTGGTGATCGTGATGACGGTGCTTGCCGGCCTCATTATCGGGGCTCCCACCCTGCGGTTGCGCAGCGACTACCTCGCAATCGTGACCCTCGGATTTGGCGAGATCACTCGCATCACGGCCAATAACCTCACCATCACCGGCGGGCCATCCGGCATCTTCGGCATTCCGGGGATTCTCAAGATCGGTGATTTCGACCTGCAGCAGCCAGCGGTGTTTTATTACTTCACCATCATCGTGGTCGCCGCGCTCGTACTCGCCTCGGCACGGCTGCTCAACTCACGGCTCGGCCGCGCCTGGCGCTTCGTCCGTGAAGACGAGGATGCCGCGGAGTCGATGGGCATCCACACCTACCGGGTGAAGTTGATGGCGTATATCTTCGGCGCGATCTGGGGCGGCTTCGGCGGCATCCTTTTCGCGGCGCATCTTTCGGCGGTATCCCCACAAAGCTTCGTCTTTCTCCAGTCCGCACTCGTGCTCATGGCAGTCGTGCTCGGTGGCATGGGCAACATGCGAGGGGTGGTCCTCGGCGCTGTGGTGATCAGCCTGCTGCCGGAACTGCTCAGGGACTTCTCGTCGTATCGATATCTCGTCTTCGGAATTCTGCTCGTGATCGTGATGGTGTTCCGTCCGCAGGGATTCTGGCCGGCGCGGGGCCTGGAACCGGAACGCAAAGACGATGCATCAGTGCGTGCCGCCTTCAGAAACACTGGTGACCGATGAGCGCCGTGCTCGAGGTGATCGACCTGCACATCTCCTTCGGCGGGGTTCGTGCGGTCGACGGACTGAGCTTCTCGGCTCACGAGAATGAGATCGTCGCGGTGATCGGGCCCAACGGCGCGGGCAAGACCTCTGCATTCAATTGCATCACCGGCTTTTACAAGCCGACCTCGGGTTCGGTCAGGGTCAATGGCACGGATGTCACCGGAAAGCGGCCCGCAAACATAGCGACCGCTGGCGTTTCACGCACTTTTCAGAACCTTCGACTCTTTCCTGACCTCACAGTTCTCGACAACGTTCGCGCGGGAATGCATCTCTATGGCGGTCAGAGTTTCCTCGATGCCATCTTGCGCACTCCCCGGTACAAGCGGAGCGAAGCGATGTACACGGACGAAGCGCACCATTGGCTGGATTTCGTGGAGTACAGCGGACCACGGGGTGTTCCGGTGCGCAACCTGGCGTATGGCCAGCAGAAGGGCGTCGAGATCGCGCGGGCACTCGCCCGCAAGACACCACTGCTCCTGCTCGATGAGCCTGCGGCCGGGTTGAATCATTCCGAAAAGCAGACTCTGCTCGGGCTCTGCCGCCGCATCCGGGATCTCGGAACGGCGGTGGTGCTGATCGAGCACGATATGGGTCTCGTCATGGAGCTCTCGGAGCGAATCGTCGTAATGAACTTCGGCCGGGAGATCGCCGACGGAACGCCTGCACAGGTTCGGCTGGATCCGGCGGTGATCGAGGCCTACCTCGGCAAGGGTGACGAGGAGGTGACCGGCGATGTC
>JANYEI010000087.1 GCA_025363205.1 Frigoribacterium sp. | reverse complement strand
CGACCAGAAACACCACACCCGGTGGACGGTCGAACACCTCGGCGACGGCGACCTCGAATGGATCTCCCCCACCGGACACCGTTACCTCACCGAACCAGCAACCCGCATCGCCGCCGCACCCTGACCGAACCGTGCAGATCGGACAAACGTGCAGATCGAGATGCCACCACGAGCACCGGGATCGCGCCACCACCAGGGGATGCCCCTGTTTGTTGAACACGAAGCGTCCGAGTGGCCGCTAAACCAGTGGCCACGCGACCAGTGGCATCCCAGCCAGCTTGGTCGCGAACGCGCCGAGTGCAAACCCGATGGTGAGCGGACTCAGTGAGCGCCTCGGGTCAAATCCGCCCGATCGACGCTCGTCCTGCTGTTATCGCCGCCCACGTCTTCCCCCGACTGCGCGCTCGTTCATGGACGGGCTCGTTCACGTGCACGCTATGCGCGCTCGGTACTATGGGCGAATGATCGATCGCGGCGAAATCGAGTGCTGGCTCACAGACATGGACGGCGTGCTCGTCCATGAAAACCATCCGGTGCCCGGGGCATCCGCGCTGCTGCAGCAGTGGCGCGACCAGGGGAAGCCCTACCTCGTGCTCACCAACAATTCCATTTTCACGCCGCGCGACTTGAGCGCGCGGCTCAAGGCATCCGGACTCGATGTGCCCGAGGACCGCATCTGGACCTCCGCTCTCGCAACCGCCGACTTTCTGGCCTCGCAAATGCCCGGCGGCTCGGCCTTCGTGATCGGCGAGGCCGGCATCACCACCGCCCTGCACGAGGCCGGATTCATCATGACCGAGACTGCTCCCGACTACGTGGTAATCGGCGAAACCCGCAACTACTCCTTCGAGGCCATCACCAAAGCCATCCGCCTCATCGTGGCCGGGTCGCGCTTCATCGTGACGAATCCGGACGCCACGGGGCCGAGCCCCGACGGACCACTCCCCGCCACCGGGGCTGTCGCGGCCCTCATCACCAAGGCCACGGGCAGGGCGCCGTATGTGGTGGGCAAGCCGAACCCGATGATGTTCCGTTCGGCCATGAACAAGATCGGTGCGCACTCGGAGAATACCGGCATGATCGGCGACCGCATGGACACCGACATCATCGCCGGCGTCGAGGCTGGTCTGCACACGATTCTCGTACTCACCGGAATCAGCGACCAGGCCGAGATCGAAAAGTACCCCTTCCGCCCCGATGAAATCCTCAACAGTGTCGCTGACCTGCTCGAGTCCGATCCGATCGAGTCCGACGAAATCTGAGCATCCCGCAGCCACCTCTGGTGCCGCTGCCCTCGATCCCCGTTCGAAATGCAGGACGACATGTGACAGGTGTTGTAGGTGAGGCGCACCCGCCTCTCGTGTCACGTGTGATCCTGCATTTCGAACAGGGGACCGCGGGCGCACCAGCGACACCGGGTGCACCCGCGACACCCGGTGCACCCGCGACGCCCGCGACGCCCGGTGCACCCGGACTATTTCGCTGGCGTTCCCGCCACACTGCCGGTGATCGGCTCACCGCCGGGCCGGTTCACAAAGCAGAAGTAGTCGCGCTGGCCCTTCGTCCATTCCTCCGTCGTCGCCGCATAGGACGCCTGGAACTGGATGTCTTTGTAGGCACCCGCCGTGGCAAAGTCGATGACCCCGGGTGCGGTGCACAACAGGTTGATCTGGGACTGAAGCGCGTCGAGCCCCGGATAGGCCGCCGTCGCTTCGCCGGGGAAGGTGCTGCGCAACACCATCTGGGCCGAATGCGGCACGGCACAGTCCACGACGGTGAATCTGAGCTCGAAGGGGTTCGTATAGGGATCGACGCATTCACCACCGCGCAGGGTGCTCCACAGGCGCACTCCCGCCGCGGCCGGCCCGGACGAAGCGGGCGTCGGCGACGGGGCAACTTTCGGCGCGGCAGTCTTCGTCTCGGAGACCGGTACCGGCGCCGGCGACACCGAACTCTTCGTGCCGATCACGAAGAGCACCGCCAGCACGAGCAGCGCGATCACCCCGCCTGCCACCCAAAACATCAGCTTCTGGTTCTTCGAAAACGGCGCCTGCGGCCCACTCGGTGGCGAGGTAGGCGAGGTAGGTGAGGTAGGCGAGGTGGTCGGGGTTTCTGGCGGATACGCAGACGCGGGGTCCACCGCGCTGGCTGCCCCCGTACCCGAGCTGGCAAATGGATTCAGCTCGGCGGGAATCGGACCGACCAGCGGTTCGCCCTCGTAGTCCCTGAATTGGTTTTCACCAAATAGTGCATGAATGGGAGATGCCGGGTCACCCTCCCCCTCAGAGTCCGAGGTGAAGTACGGCTCGGGATGTCGCTCGGCGAGAGGCGGCGTGAACAACACCGCGGATTCGACCGGAGCGGACGTGATCAGCTCGGTTGATGCGGGTGGCGCGACTGGCACAGGAGCTGCCGCCGCCGGCGTGATCGCGCTGCCGAGTCCCCAGTCGAACGGAGAGGTGATCGGTTCAGGTCTGGTGATCTTGTCGGTGCCATTATTGGTGTTGTCGCCAGCGGCCATGGTGCGATTCGCTACTTCGAGAGTCCGAGGTCGGCGAGACCGATGGCGGCAAAGTACGGGTAGCCCGCGGCTTCAATCACCTCGCGGGCACCGGTGTCACGATCGACCACCACGGCGACTCCGGCGATTTCCGCTCCCACCTTCTTGAGCGCTTCGATCGCGGCGAGTGGGGATCCCCCTGTCGTCGACGTGTCTTCCAGAACGATCACGCGCTTTCCGGCGAGATCCGGTCCTTCCACCTGACGGCCGCGCCCGTGATCCTTGGGCTCCTTGCGCACGACGAAGGCATCATAGGAGAGACCGCGAGCGGCACCCTGGTGCAGCACTGCGGCGGCGATCGGATCGGCCCCCATCGTCATCCCGCCGACGGCCGAGACATCCGCGACATCCGCGATCAGGTCGAGCATCACCTGGCCGATGAGCGGGGCGACACGGTGGTCGAGGCTCACCTTGCGCAGGTCCACGTAGTAGGTCGCCTTCTTGCCACTCGTGAGGGTGAAGTCGCCATGGAACACGGCTCCCGCGGAAATATAGTCGATGAGCTGCTGTCTGGCGTCGGTCACGGCCCCGATTCTACTGGGGGTGCCGCTGATAGCCGATCTCTGCACAGAGAGGCCCAGCGGGCACGGTCGATTAAAGTGAAAGTATGCGTGTTGCCACCTGGAATGTGAACTCCATCCGAACGCGGGCTGCTCGCGTCGTTGACTGGCTCGGCCGGGAAGACATCGACGTGCTCGGCATGCAGGAGATCAAGTGCACAGCGAGCCAGTTTCCCTTCGAACTCTTTGAAGCGGCGGGCTACGAGGTGCAGTTGCACGGCCTCAACCAGTGGAACGGCGTGGCCTTCGCCAGCCGTTTGCCCATGGACGACGTTGAGATCGGATTTCCGTCCGCACCGGGATTCAGCAAGACCGAAGTCGAGGGCGGTCCGCCGCTCGAGGCTCGGGCGATCGCGGTCACGGTCGAGGGTCTGCGGCTGTGGAGCCTGTACGTGCCGAATGGACGCGGCCTCGACGATCCGCACCTCGCCTACAAGATCGACTGGCTTGGCGCGCTCGCCTCCGACACTAAAGCCTGGAGGAGCGAACATCCCGACGCGCCGCTTGCTCTGATGGGCGACTGGAACATCGCCCCGCTCGACACCGATGTCTGGCCGACCTGGGACTTCGTGAACAATACCCATACCTCCGCTCCGGAGCGCGCGGCGTTCACCGAGTTCGAGGCGATCGGCCTCACGGATGTTGTACGCGATCGCGTACCGGAGGGCTTCACCTTTTGGGACTACCAACAACTGCGCTTCCCTCGCAATGAGGGAATGCGCATCGACTTCATCATGGGGTCCCCGGCCTTCGCCGACCTCGTGACTGCCGCGAGCATCCACCGCAACGAACGCAAGGGAGACGGGCCGAGCGACCACGTGCCCGTTGTGGTTGATCTCGCCCTCGATACGGATGACGATGACGATCGGCCGATGATCTTCTAGATCGAGCACCCTCGACGGCGCAATTTTCATCGGTCAGCTTGCCTAGGGGAACGGGTTGCACCCTTTTGTGGGCGAAGCCGCGGGTAGGGTCAAGGAGTGAGCGACGTTCGAACGGATGACACCGGCACCGCTGAGGGTGGCGTGACCGAATCCTTTGCGAGCAGTCCGGTTGTCAACCTGGTGTTCAACCGCGTGTTGTCCGCGGTGCACGAGGGTCGCTTCCTGCCTGGCCAGCGCATCAGCGACTCGGAGCTCGCCGAGCAGCTCGGCGTCTCCCGCACACCGGTGCGCGAAGCGCTCCAGCGCCTGCGGGAGATCGGCATCATCGAGGCATCCGCCAGCCGGTACACCCGCGTCGCGCTCGTCAGTCCGAAGCAGACCGCGGATGCCATGGTCGTCTGGGTCGCCCTGTACAGCGCACTCGTGAACGAAGTCATTCCGCTCGTCACCCCGGAGCTTGTTGACGAGATGCGCGCCGACCACGCGCTGTTCCTTGGGCACGTGAGCTGGGCGCTCAATCCGAAGCGGATGGAGGAGTTGCGCGCAAATCCCGAGCTCCTGCGAGAACATGTCACCGAACTCGTGCCGCAAAAGATTGCCATGGCCAACGCAAATTTCTTCAACCATTTGGTGGGGTTGTCGCAGAACTCCTCTCTCGTGCGCGGCATCCACTCGGTGGTGCATCTGATCCAGCTCGGCAGCCTCTACCTGCCCGACTATCTCGATTTCCGCGCGTTGAGCGAATCGCAGGAGCTTCTGATCGCCGCCGCCCGCGACCACGACCGCGCGGCGGCCCAGGGAGCATTACGGATGCTCGGGCTCATCACCGTGCCGACGGCGGCTCTCGAAGCCGAGGCCAACGAGCCGAAATGACTCCTGCCCCGAATGGGGGGTAATGTCCTCCTTTTGGAGGACCAATATACTGCTAGCGTGGCGATACGCGCGAAAGTGCGAACACGGTTTCTCCGTCAGGAACACCCCCTCGATAATTACCCGAATCGAGTGCTGGCGGCGTAACCCGGGCCACGTCGCTCCTTACCCGGGCGATCTAGCGGACTGGTCGCCCGAACGACCAGTCCGCTCACGGGCCTCCGCGCCCGGTGCGAGTGGCGCGAACGTCGCTGCGCACGTCTCGCGCGTGCGGATCGCCCCTCTGCGCAACTTTTCTGCGCCGGTGACAACCAAACGGCGCGATTGCGTAGATATCCTCGAGGGAGACGCATTTTGCGTTGTCTCATCGTTTCTTTTCGGGATCGGAGGTCGAACCATGTCACACGCAGCTTCAGCAGCACAAAGCGCAATCATCGGGGAGCCTGAGGTGCTCGAAGACGATGTCACCGCTCCGCTCGTGGGTTTGGCACACACGGCTCCGTCACGCACGGTCGAGTCTTCCGCGGCCTGGCTCGCGCTCAAGGCCGCCGTGTCGGCACTCCGCCCCGTGCAGGTGCAGGACGGCAGCATCCCGAACAGCGCTCACCACGCGGATGCCCGTGCTCTGGTCTCCACCATCGCCGGGAACCTCCGCGCCTTCGTTCCGGTGTTCCCGCACGACGAGGCCTACCTGCGTGCCGCGGCCGTTGACTTCGAACAGTGGAGTGCACGCGGCTTCCCCGTGCCCGACTTCTTCGACTCCCTTGCCGCTTTCCAGCCCCAGCTCCATCGCATCGACGGCCTGCGCCACCTTGTCGTGTTCCCCATGTACACACAGAACGGCAGCACGGACCGCCTCGTGGAAGCCGTGCTCGTCGAGGTGATCTGGCCCGAGTTTGTCGCAGCTCTCGAGGCCGGTGACTACTCGAACAAGCTCTTCGTGCCCATTCGTTTTGTGGACTTCACTGACGGTTACAACACCAACTCGGCGGTGCTGTTCCCCGAGACAATCGCCATGCGCGCGGTGCCAACCTTCACCTGGGGAGCGATCTTCGCCGACCGGGAGGCCGCGCGGTTCCGGAGAGTCGTGCGGGAGGCATCCGCAATCACGAAGCTCGAACTCCCGTCGGACGCGGAGCGTCTGCTCGACGACCAGCACCTGACCGAAGAGACCTTCGTGATGTGGGACCTCATTCACGACCGTACCCATATGCGCGGCGACCTGCCGTTCGATCCGTTCATGATCAAGCAGCGGATGCCGTACTTCCTGTACTCGCTCGAGGAACTGCGCTGCGACCTCACTGCGTATCGGGAGGCTGTGCGGCTCGAGCGCGCCGAAGATACCGACGACGTCACGCGCGACCATGCGAAGCTCGTGCAGTACGCGGTGCTCTTCGACCGGATCTTCCGCTTCGCAATCACCGGCACCCGGGTGCGTAACTACGATGGCGTTGGCGGCCAGTTGCTGTTCGCGTGGCTGCATCAGCACGACGTGCTGCACTGGACGGATACCCGCCTCACGATTGATTGGGCGGATGTGCCGGAGGTCGTCATTGCGCTCGGCCGAGAGATTGAGGAGCTCTATTGGCGCTCGATCGACCGGCCGAAGACGGCGCACTGGCTCGCGGCCTATG
Organism: Frigoribacterium sp.; assembly: GCA_025363205.1. Lineage (GTDB taxonomy): Bacteria > Actinomycetota > Actinomycetes > Actinomycetales > Microbacteriaceae > Lacisediminihabitans. The sequence continues at coordinate 24,282 of JANYEI010000087.1, read as the reverse complement.
AGCTGGTTTCGGCGACACTCACGCCGCATCCGGCCTCGAACTGGGCGCGAATTGTCGATGGGCGCCGCGACCTTCCGCTGGACGGTCCACCCAAGGGATTTACGGATGCCGTGCTTCCGGACGAGTTCCCGCTCTCGATGTTCTACGAGGCCCTCGGCAAAAAGATGGCCGACGTGATCGAGTCGACAGCGGGCCTGACCGGGCGCGACTAGCCGGGCGTCGCCAGCCGGGCGCGACTAGCCGGGCGTCGCCAGCCGGGCGGATTCCAGCGAAGTACCCCGCGGACGCCTTTGCGGGTCCCGAACCCGCCCCTCGCCCACCCTTCGCGCCAATGAGTGACACGTGCGCCCAAACGTTTCGGAGCGCGTGTCACTCAGCGGCGCGGAGGCGGCGACGCACTAGTAATTCCGGAGCGCTGCGCCGGACGGTCCACCACGGCGAAGGCGGTGAGCGCAGCACTCGACGGCCCTACCGTTCGCGAACGAGAGGTGCTCGGCCTGCTCGCACGTGGCATGAGCAACGGCGAGATCGCGAGCACGCTCTACGTCGGCGAGGCGACCGTCAAGTCGCACGTCTCGAAGGTGTTGCAGAAGCTCGTTCTTCGCGACCGGGTTCACGCCGTGGTCTTCGCCTACGAGCACGGCATCGTGTCGCGGAGTTGAGCCTCCCCCGCCGGCCGGAGTCGGATTTCCGCCGCGAGGGGGACGCAACACCCGATACGACCTCATACGGTTGAGATCACAACAGAACGGGAGCATGATGCTGCAGGTTGACAGCGTGACCAAGGCATATGGAGGCCGCGTCGCATTGAGCGATGTGAGCTTCGGTGTGGGCGACGGCCGTATCACCGGGTTTGTCGGGGCCAACGGCGCGGGCAAGACCACGACGATGCGCATCATCCTCGGGGTGTTGTCTGCCGACTCCGGCACTGTCCGCCTCGGGGGTGCGGCTCTCACTCGTGATGATCGGCGGATTTTCGGCTACATGCCCGAGGAGCGCGGCCTATATCCCAAGATGAAGGTGGCCGAGCAGATCACCTACTTCGGTCGACTGCACGGCATGACCGCACGGGATGCCGCGGCGAGCACAACGAGCCTGCTCGAGCGCCTCGACCTCGCCGCTCGCTCGAACGACACGGTCGACAGCCTCTCGCTCGGCAACCAGCAACGGGCGCAGATCGCTGCCGCCCTTGTGCACAAGCCCGAGGTGCTTGTGCTCGACGAGCCCTTTTCGGGGCTCGATCCGCTCGGAGTGGATTCCGTGCTCACGGTGTTGCGGGAGGCCGCCTCCGATGGCGCCCCTGTACTGTTCTCGAGCCACCAGCTCGATCTGGTTGAGCGCCTCTGCGACGACCTGGTGATCATTGCGAACGGCGAGATTCGGGCGAGCGGCTCACGCGAGCAGTTGCGACGGGAACACGGTCACGACCGCTATGAACTCGACGTCGACGGGGATCTCGGTTGGCTTCGCGAGGTGCCTGGGGTGACCGTCGTCGACTTCGACGGCGGCCACGCCCTCTTCGAAACAGCGGATGCTTCGGTCGCCCAGTCCGTGCTGAAACGCGCCGTCGCCGATGGCGCCGTACAGCGATTTGCGCCGCAACATCCATCCCTCGCCCAGATCTTCCGGGAGGTCATCCAGTGAGCACCGTTGCCCCCACTTTCCTGCAGAGCACTCTTCTCGTGTCGAATCGCGAGATCACGATGCGGCTGCGCAGCAAGGCCTTCCTCATCTCCACTGGCATCCTGCTGCTGGCGGCGCTGGCCTCGATCGTGATCGGCAGCGTCGTGAGCGCCAACGCCGAGCCGACGAAGGTCGCCGTACAGCGCTCGGTGATCAACGCTCTGCCCGAACTGCGACAGTTCGCGGTGACCGACGTGGATACTCGCGCCGAGGCGGAAAAGCTGGTGCGCTCGGGTGCCGTCGAGGCAGCGATCGTATCGAACTCAAAGGTCTCCAAACTCGGAATCACCGTGATCGGGCTCAGCTCGCCCCCCAGTGAGGTGATCTCGGCTGTGAGCCTCGCGCCAGACCTGCAACTGCTCGATACCTCCAAGAAGAACCCGTTGCTCACCTACCTTGTTGCCCTCGGTTTCGGACTGGTGTTCTTCATGTCGGCAGTGACCTTCGGCTCCACGATCGCGCAGAGCGTCGTGGAGGAGAAGTCCACCCGTGTGGTCGAGATCCTTATGTCGACGATCCCCGTGCGCACGCTCCTCGCTGGCAAGGTTCTCGGCAACAGCATCCTCGCCTTCGCGCAGATCACTCTGATCGCCCTCCTTGCAAGCGTCGGGTTACTCGTCACCGGGCAGTCCACTCTGCTCGGCACTCTCGGTCCCTCGATCATTTGGTTCATCGTCTTCTTCACCTTCGGGTTCATCCTGCTCGCTGCGCTGTTCGCAGCGGCGGCTTCCCTCGTCTCCCGCCAGGAGGACATGCCCTCGGTCACCACTCCGGTCACGATGCTGGTGATGGTGCCGTACGTGCTCGTTATCCTCTTCAACGACAATCCGATCGTGCTCGGCATCATGTCCTATGTGCCGTTCTCGGCGCCGGTGGGTATGCCGATGCGGATATTCCTTGGGACGGCCCAGTGGTGGGAGCCGCTGCTCTCTCTTGTGATACTGCTCGTGTCGACGGCCTTTGTGATTGTTCTCGGATCCCGCATCTACGAGAACTCGCTCCTGCGCATGGGCGGCCGGGTGAAGCTGCGCGAGGCGCTGGCCCGCTGACTGTGGAGGCAGTGGGGGGGGGTCGCGAGGGGTGATCGCGCGCCGCGTTATCCCGCATCCATGCTGGCGTTCGTCAGCCATGCGGGCCAACGTTTGGCCGCATTGCTGACAAATGGGCGCGGGGTCGGCTGCTCGCACGATTGCCAGCAGCGCGGCAATGGCAGACTGGTCACATGACCCAGCTCCACGACACGAACTACCGCGGCTTCGCTTCCGACAACTACGCGGGGGCCCACCCCGAAGTTATCGCCGCAATCGCCGATGCCAACGGCGGCCACCAAATCGCCTACGGGGAGGACGTCTACACGGCCCGCCTTCAGGAGGTAATGAAGGAGCACTTTGGCGAGCATGCAGAGGCATTCCCCGTCTTCAACGGTACCGGCGCGAATGTCACGGCACTGACATCCGTCCTCCCGCGCTGGGGCGCCGTCATTGCGACCTCTACAGCGCACATCCACACTGACGAGAACGGCGCCCCCGAACGGATCAGCGGCCTCAAACTGCTCACCGTACCAACCCCGGACGGCAAGCTCACCCCCGAGCTGATCGATCGCGAGGCCTGGGGTTGGGGGGACGAACACCGTGCCCAGCCGCTCGCCGTCAGCATCACTCAGACCACCGAACTCGGCACCCTCTACTCCGTCGATGAGGTGCGGGCGATCGCGGAGCACGTGCATTCGAAGGGCATGGTGCTGCACCTGGATGGTGCGCGTATCTCGAATGCGGCGGCGGCGCTACAAGCGCCGCTTCGTGAGTTCACGACGGATGTCGGCGTCGACATCCTGAGCTTCGGAGGCACCAAGAACGGGCTGCTCTACGGCGAGGCGATCGTGGTGTTGAACCCGGATGTCTCGGACGGGCTCATCTTCCTGCGCAAGCTCAACATGCAGCTCGCGTCGAAGATGCGCTTCGTGTCGGCTCAGCTCATCGCCCTGCTCAGCAATGACCTGTACCGTCGCTCGGCGAACCACGCCAACGCCATGGCCGGACACCTGCGCCGCTCCCTCGAGAATGCGATCGATGAGGGCCGAATCAATAACCTCTCCTTCAGCCAGGAGACAACCGCGAACGCGGTATTCGCGGTCCTCCCGAACGAGTCATCCGACCGGCTCAAGGAGAAGTTCCGCTTCTACGACTGGGACCGTGCGGCGAGCGAGGTGCGCTGGATGACCGCGTTTGACACGACGGAGTCCGACGTGGATGCGTTCGTCGCCGCAATCGTGGAGGAGCTGGGCGCGTAGCCCACCTTCTGCCCGCTGTCCCTCTTCCGCTCGTCCACCTCCCGTTTTTCTCATCACCCCGGTGTGCGGACAGGGAGGTGGTCGGAAAAACGGGAGATGGTCGGGCAGGAGTGGGCGGGGGCCCTAGGGACGCAGGAGCACTTTCACCGCGCGGCGCTCATCCATGGCCGCATACGCCTCGGCCACCTCAGACAGGGGCAACTCGAGATCGAACACCCGGCCGGGCGTAATTGTGCCCGAGAGGACCTCTGGTAACAGCTCCTCGATGTAGTTGCGCACCGGCGCGACACCGCCGGCGACACCGATGTTGGCGCCAAACAGCGAGCGGATCGGCAATTCCGAGCCGCCGTTCGGCACACCCACGTATCCGATCCGCCCTCCCGGCCGGGTAGACCGAATGGCCTGGTCCATCGATTCCTTGGTACCGACGCACTCGAGCACTCGGTCGGCGCCGATGCCACCGAGCAGCTGCTTGATGCGGGCGACGCCCTCGTCACCGCGCTCTTCGACGATGTCAGTGGCGCCGAATTCGGTAGCGAGTGCCTGGCGGTCGGCGTGGCGAGACATCGCGATGATGCGCGTGGCGCCGAGCCGCTTTGCCGCGATGATTGCGCAGAGTCCGACGGCGCCGTCGCCAACGACGACAACGGAATCCCCCGCTGTCACGCCCGCCGAAAAGGCCGCATGGTGTCCCGTGCCCATGACGTCAGCAAGGCTGAGGAGCCCGGGTACCTGGTCCTCTGTTGGCTGTTCGGGGGTGACGACGAGGCTGCCGTCGGCGTGTGGGACACGCACGAACTCACCCTGTGCGCCATCCGCGAAACCGCCAATGCGGTCGTCCGCTCCCCACCAGCCGCCGTTCAAGCATGAGGTACTCACCCCGTTGAGGCAGTTCACGCAAGTCATGTCGCAGTCATAGAACGGGGCGATCACGAAGTCGCCGACGCGAACCTTCGAGACATCGTCACCGATCGCCGTAACAATACCCACGAACTCGTGCCCAATACGGTGTGGATGCTTAGTGGGGGTGACTCCGCGGTAGGGCCAGAGATCCGATCCGCACACGCAGGCCGCGACGACCTTGACGATAGCGTCGCCTCCGGTCGAGAGCTGAGGATCGGGTACTTCTTCGAGCCGGATGTCCCGCTCGCCATGGATCAGGGTTGCACGCATGACTCAAGCCTATTTGCCCGTGACGGTGCAAGTGGACATCGGTCAACGCCCGAGTGCTGCCGCGATCGCGTCCCCGATGGGTTTTTTGAGCGTAAGGGTCCAGGTGACGGTCAGATGGTCTTTGTCACGGTAGATATTTGCGCCTCCCACCACGCTGAAGCAACGCTGTTTGCCACAGTATTTGTCGGTGAAGTTCAGGAGGGTGGCACCGCTGGTCACGGCGGCGACACCAATCGGATCTGTCTTCTGCAGCACGTCTCGTCGCGGTTCGGTGCAGTTCTGCGGCGAGTTCACCCGCAGGCATTTGTTCGGATCACCGAGAAGATCCGGATTGTCCGTGAGAGCGACAATGCGGGCGCCCTTCGCCTCGGACCAGGCCGTCGAGAAGCCCGTGGCGATCTGCCTCTCGGCGTCCCCTCCGGTCGTGATGTAGGGAGTGTTGTGCAGAGCGGTCGTGAAGATCGCGGAGTAGGTCGGCTGCGTTGCGAGCGTCGCAGCGAGGTTCTGGCGCCATTGATTGCAGGAGTCGATGAACTGCGGACTCGACCCACCGATCGGAGTCGTGTTCCATGGGCAGGCGCCCTTGAGATAGGTGGTGAGTGCCCAGCCCCTCTCCTTCGCTAGCGCGATCATCATCTCGATGTACTGGTAGCCGTGGCTGTCGCCGATGAGGGCAACCCGGGGCGCATCGGCTGCCGTCGACCCAAAGGTGCAAGCCTTGATAGCGGACGCGTTGAGCTGAACGAAACATTCGTTATGCCCAGGCTTGTCGGCGTTGCCAAAGCCCGAACTCGGGATCACCGCATCCGCGAGCGCCGGATTCTGACAGTCGGGAGCGGCCTCAGCCCCGAAGCACGCTGGCGGCTTGGCGCTGATCGATTTCAGTTGTGCGGCAGCAGCCTGGTATTTGGGATTCTGGATGGCGAAGGCACCAACCACGAAGAGCGTCGAGACGAGCATGAGCGCGAGCATGAAGGCGTAGGTGATGCGCGGCTTACGGGAGGTGAGGAATGCAGAGGTGCGAGCGGGATCCTCGACGAAACGCGTTGTGAGCCAGCCGAGAACGAATGAGGCGAGCAGCAGGGCTATCCGGTTGATGCCGTCAAGCCCCCACCCCGGGATAAAGGGCGCGATCACAATGAGAGGCCAGTGCCACAGGTAGACGGAGTACGAGATGCCGCCGATGAAGCGCTGGGGTCGGCCACCGAGCACCGATCCGATGTCCCACCAGCGCTCAGCCCGCGAGGAGGCGATCACCGCGACTGCTCCAAGCACTGGCACCAGCGCAGCGGTGCCGGGGAACGGCGTATTCGGTCCGTACCGATAGCTTGCGATGAGGATTGCGAGGAGCCCGGCGTAACCGATCACGTTGGGCCAAATCGCCCCTCGAGGACGCCACTTCGGCAGCAGCGCGAGGATCGCGCCGGCACCGAACTCCCAGACTCGTGTAAACGTGACGAAGAACGCCTCGGCGGGATTCGAGTGTGTGTAGACCACAGACACGATGAGCGAGATCGCACTGACCACCAGGACGAGTCCGATCATCGGCAACCAGCGGCGGTTGGCGAAGAATTTCACCCCAAGCCAGGTCGCGCCAAGCAGCAGAAGCGGCCAGAAGACGTAGAACTGCTCCTCGAGCGAGAGCGACCAATAGTGTTGCGCGACGGTCGCATCGTGCGAGGAGAGGTAGTCGACTGAGCCGAGTGCCAGCGACCAGTTCTCGACATAGAAGGTGCTCGCGAGCACCTCGCGAAGCGAGTCGGCAAGGCTCGACAGCGGCAGGATGAACAGGGTCGCAAGGGTCGCGAATACGAGCACCGTGATGGATGCCGGCAGCAGCCGTCGGATCCGCTTGGCCCAGAAGGCTGGAAGCGCGATCCGACCCGTGCGTTCAAGCTCGCGTGCGAGCTGACCGGTGATGAGGAAGCCCGAGATCACAAAAAAGATGTCGACGCCGATGAATCCGCCGGAGAGCCGTCCCGGCCAGAAGTGGTAAAGCACGACGAGGATCACGGCCACCGCCCGCAGCCCCTGCACGTGGGGCAGGAAGTGCTTCGGCCTTGGCTTCGATGGTGCCGTGTTGCGCTCGCGTGTTGAGGGGGAGGACATCACTGATGATGCTAACAGGCTGTGTTCTGGCGACCGGTCGGGCACGACGGGCATATACAGCGAACCGGGTTGGTGGGCACCGGCGACAGCCTAATCCGGGGTTTCCCCCTTGCGGATGCTGAGCGTGTCGTGGTCGGAGTCGAGGTCGACGATCACAATGTCGCCGTCGCGGATCTCCCCGCTGAGCAGCGCCGTGGCGAGCTTGTCGTCGATCTCGTGCTGCATCAGTCGGCGCAGCGGTCGCGCACCGTAGATCGGGTCGTAGCCACGCTCGGCGAGCCAGCTGCGGGCATCCGGCGTGACCGCGAGGTCGAGCCGACGATCCTGCAGACGCCGGGTGAGCCGGTCGATGTATAGCTCGACGATCTGGGCGAGGTCGTCCTTCGACAGGGCACTGAAGATCACGATGTCGTCGAGACGGTTCAGGAATTCCGGTTTGAATGCCTGGCGCACCATCGCGTTGACGGCATCCTCTTTCGCATCCGCGCTGAGCGTCTGGTCCACCAGGTACTGGCTGCCGAGATTGGAGGTGAGGATGATGATGACGTTACGGAAGTCCACTGTGCGGCCTTGGCCATCGGTGAGCCGACCGTCGTCGAGCACCTGCAGCAGCACGTCGAAGACGCCGCTGTGCGCCTTCTCCACCTCGTCGAGGAGCACGACAGAGTAGGGGCGACGACGCACCGCCTCGGTGAGCTGGCCGCCCTGTTCGTAGCCGATGTACCCGGGAGGAGCACCGAGCAGGCGGGCGACCGAGTGACGCTCGCTGTACTCGCTCATGTCGATACGCACCATTGCCTTCTCGTCGTCGAAGAGGAATTCGGCGAGAGCCTTCGCGAGCTCGGTCTTACCGACCCCGGTAGGGCCGAGAAACAGGAACGAGCCGGTGGGTCGATCGGTGTCGGCGATTCCCGCGCGGGACCGGCGCACGGCATCCGCTACCGCCCGCACGGCCGGCTTTTGGCCGACCAGGCGCTTGCCGAGTTCATTTTCGAGGTTGAGAAGCTTGTCGGTCTCGCCCTGCATCAGGCGACCGACCGGGATGCCGGTCCAGGCGGCCACGACGGCCGCGATGTCTTCCTCGGTCACCTGCTCATTGACCATACGGGGACCGGTGGTCTCCACCGATTCCGCCGCGGCGATGTCCCGCTCAATCTTCTTGATCACCTCGTAGTCGAGGCGGGAGGCGTCTTCGTACCGACCCTCACGCATGGCGCGATCAAGCTCGATGCGTGCGTCGTTGAGGCGCATCCGCAGGTCTCCGACGCCCTGCAGGGAGGCCTTTTCCGCCGTCCAGCGTGCATTGAGTCCGTCGAGCTGCTTCTGCATTTCGGCCATTTCGTTGCGCAACTTCTCCAGTCGCGCCTTTGAGGCGGCGTCCTTCTCTTTCTTGAGGGCGAGCTCTTCGAGCTTCATCCGGTCGATCGCGCGCTTGAGTTGGTCGATCTCCACCGGGGACGAGTCGATTTCCATCTTGAGACGACTCGCCGCCTCATCCACGAGGTCGATCGCTTTGTCAGGGAGCTGACGTCCGCTGATATAGCGGTTGCTGAGGGATGCGGCGGCCACGAGCGCGGTATCAGCGATCGCCACTTTGTGGTGGGCCTCGTAACGCTCCTTGAGTCCGCGCAGGATGGCGATGGTGTCTTCGACCGAAGGCTCACCCACGAACACCTGCTGGAAGCGGCGCTCCAGCGCGGCATCCTTTTCGATGTACTCGCGGTATTCATCCAGCGTGGTGGCACCGATGAGTCGCAACTCGCCGCGGGCCAGCATCGGCTTCAGCATGTTGGATGCCGCGACCGAGCCCTCTCCGCCGCCGGCGCCCATGAGCGTATGCAGTTCATCGACGAAGGTGATGATCTCGCCGTCGGCGTCGTTGATCTCCTTCAGCACGGCCTTGAGCCGCTCCTCGAACTCCCCGCGGTACTTGGCGCCCGCCACGAGTGCGGCGAGGTCGAGGGAGACCAACCGCTTGCCCTTGAGGGAATCGGCGACATCGCCCGCGACGATGCGCTGCGCGAGCCCCTCGACCACGGCGGTTTTGCCAACGCCGGGCTCTCCGATGAGCACCGGGTTGTTCTTCGTGCGGCGGGTGAGCACCTGGCTCACGCGGCGGATCTCGGCATCACGACCGATCACCGGATCAAGCTTGCCGGTGCGCGCGATCGCGGTGAGGTCGACGCCGTACTTCTCCAGGGCGGTCTGCTGATCGTCATCGGTGGCGGGAGCACCTTGGAGGTTAGCCATTTGCGTTACCTTTCCACGCGCGGGTCGGAGGGACTCGCGTTATCTTCAACGGTAATTGCGGTCACGCGTCGACGTGACGACGTGACAGTGAACTTGTTGTTGCGCACCACTTCACGGGTGGAGCCGATCATCGACTGCAGGGTCGGCCGATAGGCGAGGTGCGAGTTGTAGACGGTCCAGAGTTCGCCTCCGGGTCGCAGCACGCGCGCGGCATCCCGAAACATGCGGTCGGCGAGACCGGTGTGCACCGTGGCCCCGACATGAAACGGCGGATTGAGCACGATGAGGTCGGCGCTCGCGTCGGGCTGCGATCTGAGCCCGTCGTCTCGCACGACGGTAACGCGGTCGGCAAGGTCGTTGGCCTGCATGGTGGCGAGGGAGGATGCCACCGCCGCGGCCGACTGGTCGGTGGCGATCACCGAAATTCCGGGCCGAGATCGCGCGAGCGTGGCGGCGAGGATACCGGTGCCGCTGCCCAGATCGATGGCAGTTGCCGCGTCTGCCAGGGCTCCATCGAGCACGGAGATGAGCAGCCGGGTGCCGAGATCGAGTTTCGCTCCGGCAAAGACAGCGCCGTGGGCGCACACCAAGAGCCCGAGCTCGTCGTTGTACTCGCGCACCGGGAAGTCACTGGCCACGGCGAGCGGCTCCCGGGCGATCAGCACCCGCGACTTCTGGCGCGCGAGCGAGACATCCAGTCTCCCGAAGTGTTTCGTGAGCACCGCGTTCATAGTGAGCGAGAGGTGCTTGATGCGTCCGCCGGCGAAGACGATCACTCCAGGATCAGCCCAGCGGGCGATCTCGCCCGCGATCTCGTCGAGCTCGGCGAGCGAGCGCGGCAGCTGCAGCAGCACGACCGTCGCTCCGGAAAGCAGCTCCCGGCCGAGCGGGAGGCTCCGCAGCTCGCTGGTGACGCCGTGGGCGTTCGCCGAAAGCGCGGCCTCCGCAACGAGAGCATCCTGGAACACCCGCACCCCGGTGGCCCCGAGGTTTGCAGCGGCACCGATCGCGAGGGCGCCATAGTGGTCGTTGATCACGACGACGGTGCCTGGGCCAGCGGCCACGACGGCGTCGGATGCTTCATCGAGAATGAGCCGATCACTGGCGTCGACCGCGAACAGGTTGGGAGCCTCGACGTCGGGCCAGCGGCGAAGGCTGTCGAGGTCGACGTCAGGCATGAGGCCCGATTGGAACTGATTGCGAAACGGAATCAACCGCCGCGGCGGGGCGCATCGCGTGTGCCATCCACCACCAGGAGAGCCAGCCGAGCACGGCGTTGGACGCGAGTCCGATGACGGCCGAGACGATCAGGACCCCGAAGAATCCCGCACCCCAGGACGGGGAATCCCACCGGAATCCCCCCATCGCGAGGTTGAAGAATGTGGCGAGGATGCCCGAGGCGGTCCACGAGGCGACGATGGCGACCCCGGCCCCGGCCCAGGTTACCGCCCACGGTCGGCGCACCCGGTGCGCGGCCAGCACGCGGCCGCTCACCACGATCGCGGCGACCATCAACACGATGCCAAAGATAACGATCGCCACCAGTGGCGCGATCCACGGCGCGATGTCGAGCCCGGAGATGAACTGTTCAAAACCGGCGCCCGTCCCGGTGTCCGATCCGCTGGCTGCCCGCACGATCAGGGCGAAGAATGCGACGATCAACGCGAGGCCGATCGCAAACGAGGCCATCGCGTACCCGAGGCCAAGCAGCAGGAAGCCCACCGCTCCGGCGATCGCGGCCCCACGCTTCGCTCGCGCGGTGAGCGGCGGGCGCACCGGTCGGGCGGCGTGCGGCTGCGTGATGGAGGCGGGCGCTCCCGGAAGGTCAGTCATCGTTGAGCCTCTAATCGTGATCGAGTGGTCGCCAGACCACCAGTTGAGTATTGCGCTGTGCGCGGGTCCCGGCCCGGAGTGACACCACCTCGCCGGTTCCTCCACCAGCGAAGATGCGGTTGCCCGGTCGGGCGAGCAGTTCGTCGGCGAGCGCGTGTTCCAGCTCACGCACGCGCTGGGCGAGCGCCGCCACCTGGTTTTCAAGGTGCAGGATGCGCTTGATTCCCTCGAGGCTCACCCCCTCCGTGCCGAGCCGGGCGATCTCGCGCAACTGCATGACATCCCGCATCGAATACCGTCGGGACTGCCCGGAAGTGCGTTGCGGAATCACCAATTCCAGGCGGTCGTATTGGCGAAGTGTTTGTGGATGCATCCCGGCGAGTTCGGCCGCGATCGCGATCGCGAATACCGGATCGGTCGCTTCCATTGCTGTGCCTCTCCGCTCAGGCCCGCGACTTGGCGATCAGTTCGGCGCGGGGGTTTTCATCGGGCTGCAGGGAGGCGAACTTCTCGAGGGCTTCGCGAGCATCCGCTGTGAGGTGAGAGGGCACGGCCACCTGCACGGTCGCCAACAGGTCGCCAACGCCCTTGTCGGTGCTGACTCCGCGACCCTTGAGGCGCAACACCCGTCCGGATGGGGTGCCAGCCGCAACCCGCAACTTCACGGGCTCGCCGCCGAGGGTTGGCACCTCGATGGTCGCGCCGAGCGTCGCCTCGGTGAATGCGACCGGCACATCCACGCGCAGGTTGAGACCGTCGCGTTCGAACACCGGATGACGACGCACGGTCACGGTGAGGGTCAGGTCACCGGCGGGCCCGCCGTCGAAACTCGGCTCGCCCTTGCCCTTGAGACGAATCTTTTGCCCATCACTGACCCCTGCCGGGATCTTCACGCTGATCGGCTTGCCCTCGGCGGGCTGCAGCCGCACGGTGTCGCCGTTGATGGCCGTGAGGAAATCAAGAGTGGTGCCCGCGGTCTGGTCGCGGCCCTTGGTGGGACCACCGGCCCCACGGAATCCGCCAGATGATTGGCCGAAGCCGCCCTGGCCAAACATCCCGCTGAAGATATCGTCGAAACCACCCGAGCCGCCGGAGCGCTGCCCGCCACGCTGGCCGCCCTGGCCGAACATCCCACCGAAGACATCCTCGAAGCCGGCACTCTGGCCGGGAGCCCCGGAAGTGAAGCGGGCGCGGCCGGGACCCATGGCCCGCATCTGGTCGTATTCTTTGCGTTGATCGGCATCCGCGAGCACGGAGTTCGCCTCGCTGATTTCCTTGAACTTCGACTCGGCCGCCACATTACCCGGGTTGGAATCCGGATGATACTTGCGTGCGAGCTTGCGGTAGGCCTTCTTGAGGTCTGCTGCAGAAACGTCCTTGGAGACGCCGAGAACGGCGTAGAAGTCCTTGTCAAACCAATCCTGGCTGGCCACAGGCGCCTCCTTTCATACACAGTCAGTGGTCGAGTGGCATGACCGGTCACGACCATGCCACTCGATCAGCAGCTATTTCTATTCTGCGGGAACCGCGACCGCAACCTTCGCGGGGCGCAGCAGGCGTTCGCCGAGCTTGTAACCCGGAGCGATCACGTCGGCGACGGTATTGACCGTCACTCCCGCGGTCGGCAGCTGTACGAGTGCCTCGTGCTGGTGAGGGTCGAACACATCACCCTTTTCTCCGACAACGGTGAGCCCGAATTTCTCCAGACTCGCGCGCAGCTTGGCCACAATGACGACCATCGGTCCCTCGGCGAGGTCACCGTGCGCCTCCGCGAGCGACAGGTCGTCGAACACGGGAAGCAGAGACTTCACCACCTCAGCGATATTCGCCTCCCGGTTCGCCTCCCGATCGCGCTCGACGCGCTTGCGGTAGTTGGCGAACTCAGCTTGCACCCGCTTGAGATCATTCAGGATTTCGGCGGCAGGGTCGACGGCTGGTTGGCCGTCAACGGCGGCATCGGGATTTCCGGCCAGGAAGGCGAGATCGTCATCGGAAAACGAGGTCTCGACATCCGGTCCTTGGAATCCCTCTGAGGAAGCACCGTCGTTCGGCTCTTCCGGGTCGCCCTTGCCCTTGCCGGGCTTCGGATTCTTGTTGGCTGCCATCAGCGTTACTTCTTGCCCCGTGCCTTGTCGGAACCCGGCTTGCCAGCATCGGGCTTGTCGGAACCCGGCTTGCCCGAACCCGGGTTGTCAGTGGCGTCCGGCTCGTCTTCGACGACCTCAGCATCCACGATGTCCTCGTCATCCGACGCGGATGCCTGCTCGCCTTCGGCTGCACCCTCGGCCGATGCTGCTGCCTGCTCCTGCGAGTAAATCGCCTCGCCGAGTTTCTGCTGGCTCTCGCTCAGTTTCTCGAAGGCGACCTTCAGAGCAGCCTCGTCGTCGCCGGCGAGGGCACTCTTGAGTGCGTCGACATCCGCCTGCACGTCTGACTTCACGTCATCCGGAAGCTTGTCGGCGTTATCCCTGATGATCTTGTCGGTGGAGTAGGCGAGCTGCTCGGCAGTATTGCGGGTCTCGGCGGTAGCGCGCCGTTCCTTGTCTTCCGCCGCGTGTTCCTCGGCCTCGCGCACCATGCGCTCGATGTCATCCTTCGACAGCGACGAGCCGCCGGTGATCGTCATCGATTGCTCCTTGCTCGTGCCCTTGTCCTTGGCAGACACGTGCACGATGCCGTTGGCGTCGATGTCGAATGTCACCTCGACCTGCGGTACACCGCGGGGCGCTGGGGCAATGCCCTGGAGCTCGAAAGTTCCGAGGTTCTTGTTGTCTCTGGTGAACTCGCGCTCGCCCTGGAACACCTGGATCGCCACGGACGGCTGGTTGTCATCCGCGGTGGTGAAGGTCTCGCTGCGTTTGGTGGGGATGGCCGTGTTGCGCTCGATGAGCTTGGTCATGATGCCGCCCTTTGTCTCAATACCGAGGCTCAGGGGGGTGACGTCGATGAGCAACACGTCCTTGCGCTCACCCTTCAGCACGCCAGCCTGGAGAGCGGCGCCAACGGCGACGACCTCATCTGCGTTGACGCCCTTGTTGGGGTCTTTGCCACCGGTGAGCTTCTTGACGAGTTCGACGACGGCGGGCATACGGGTCGATCCACCGACGAGCACAACGTGCGCGACATCCGTGACCTTGATTCCGGCCTCTTTGATGACGTCGGTGAAGGGCTTGCGGGTGCGCTCAAGCAGGTCGGCGGTGAGCTCCTCGAACTTGGCGCGGGTGAGCGTCTCGTCGAGGTTGGCCGGGCCGTTCTCCGTGAGCGAGAGGTATGGCAACTGGATCGACGTGCTCATGGAGCTCGAGAGCTCCTTCTTCGCCTGCTCGGATGCCTCCTTGAGGCGCTGCTTCGCGATCTTGTCGCCGGAGACGTCGACACCGGTCGAGTCCTTGAAGCGCTTGATCAGGTAGTCGACGACCCGCTGGTCCCAGTCGTCGCCGCCAAGGCGGTTGTCGCCGGACGTGGAGCGCACCTGGATGGTGGAGAAGTCGTCGTCTTTGCCCACTTCGAGCAGCGAGACGTCGAAGGTTCCGCCACCGAGGTCGAAGACCAGGATGAGCTCGTCTTCCTTGCCCTTGTCGAGACCGTAGGCGAGGGCGGCCGCGGTGGGCTCGTTGATGATGCGAAGCACGTTGAGTCCGGCGATTTCGCCAGCCTCCTTCGTGGCCTGGCGCTCGGCGTCGTTGAAGTAGGCGGGAACGGTGACCACCGCATCCGTCACAGTTTCGCCGAGGTACTGCTCAGCATCGCGCTTAAGCTTGGCAAGGATTCGAGCCGAGATCTCCTGCGGGGTGTACTTCTTTCCGTCGATGTCGACGGTCCAGTCGGTGCCCATGTGGCGCTTGACCGACGAGATGGTGCGGTCAACGTTGGTGACGTTCTGGCGCTTCGCGGTCTCACCGACGAGCACCTCGCCATCCTTGGTGAAGGCAACGACGGACGGCGTCGTTCGGAATCCCTCGGCGTTGGTGATGACGGTGGGTTCTCCACCCTCGAGGACTGAGACGACGGAGTTCGTGGTTCCGAGGTCGATACCTACTGCTCGAGCCATATGCTCTTTCTCCTTGTATGTGCGGTGCCGCGTGGGTTCTGTTTATTGAGATCCAGGGTGAGACTTGAGTCCCACGTACTCAAGTTTGAAACCTGTGGATAACTTTGTCAAGTCGAGAGTCAAAAACTTGAGTCGCTCTGGCTCAACTGTCAGTTTCGTGCGATCTGCGGCATGCTGGCATCCTGCGTCAGCACCGGAGACAGGAAAGGAGGAGCTGCCATGACCACGGTCATCGTTCCCTGCCTTGTTCCCCTTTCGCTCGAGGTCACCGCCTAAGCAACCCGCTGAGTGGCCTCCCTCTCGCAGGAGTTCTCTCGTGTCATCCGAAACACCTTCTTTTTCTGTCCCGTCCTTCTCCGAACTCGAACCGGGTGAGGGCCAACGCTGGTCCACCTGGTTCTCAACAGTTCCCAGCCAACGCGGCCCGCGGCCATTTCCGGAGTGGGTCGTTGTCGAAACCGGTACCTTCGACACCGAGCTCGGCATCGTCAAGAGCGGCAAGGAGGCCGACGTCTTCCTCATCGAGCGTGCGGTGCCGGGCTCGGCGCGCTCCAGCATCCTCGCCGCCAAGCGGTATCGCGGCCCCGAGACCAGTGACTTTCACCGCTCGTCCCAGTACCAGGAGGGGAGGGGAATGCGGCGTTCCCGCGACACCCGGGCGGTGGCTCGCGGATCGGCCTACGGGCGCTCGGTCGCGGCAGGGGCCTGGGCGAATGCGGAATTTGAGGCGCTCTGCACCATGTACGAGCGCGGAATCGCCGTGCCCTATCCGGTGCAGGTGTCCGGCACGGAGCTGCTCATGGAATTCATTGGCGACGGCATGACGGCGGCCCCGCGCCTGGCGCAGGTGCGGGCATCCGCTCCCCAGATCGCCGAGTATTTCGCCCAGGTGCGACACATCCTGCTCGGCTTCGCGCGCGCCGGCAACGCACACGGCGACCTCTCGCCCTATAACTTGCTGGTGCATGACGAGAGAGTGGTGGCCATCGATCTGCCGCAGCTCGTCGAGGTGGCGAGCAACCCCAACGGAATGAGCCTGCTCCAGCGGGACTGCGTCAACGTGTGCAACTGGTTCGTTCGCCAGGGATTCGATTGCGACGCTGATGCGCTGTTCGCGGAGGCGGTCGGGGAGCTGTACTGATTCGTGGCTTCCTGTCGCGCGGGAGCCGCTCGGCACTGCGCCCGACACGACACAGAAAATTCGTTCGCGGCCACTAGCCTGTGCACATGACGGACAGCGCTCCTCCCACGGTTCCGAAGCCAGCTCGCACCGGCGCAATTGCCGTGGTCGGCCTCGACCTGCAGGAGGGCAAGAGGATCCCGCGCGGCTGGGTCGTGGCCTGGGCGTTCTGGGACTGGGGCGGAGCCGCCTTCAATGCCGTCATCACCACCTTCGTCTTCACGGTGTATCTCACCTCCAGCTACTTCGTGGATCCCGCGATTGTCGCCGCCCGCGACGCGGAGTCCTCGCCCACCGGCGCCGCCCACCGCGCGTTCACCGCGGCCGAGGCATCCCTCACCGCCAGCCTCGGCTACGGCCTCGCGATCGCCGGCATCATCGTGGCCCTGATCGCGCCGGTACTCGGGCAGCGGACGGATGCCTCGGGCCGCCGCAAACTCTGGCTGGCCATCAACACCGGGGTGGTCGTCGTGATGACCGCCCTCATGTTCCTCGTCGAGGGGAAGCCCGCGTTCTTCCTGCTCGGGGTCGGCCTCGTCTCGGTTGGCACCATCTTCTACGAGATCGCCACCGTCAATTACAACGCCATGCTCATCCAGGTATCGACGCCGAGGACCGTCGGCAAGGTGTCGGGGCTCGGCTGGGGTGCCGGCTACCTCGGCGGCATCGTGCTGCTGCTGTTTGTGCTGCTCGGCCTCGTGGGACTGACCGCCGACTCGGGTGGATTTCTCGGCGTTTCTCACGACAACGGCCTCAACATCCGCTTCATCGCGGTGATCGCCGCGCTCTGGACGCTCGCCTTCTCGCTGCCCATCCTGTTTACCGTGCCGGAGATCAGCGTCGAGAACCGCCGGGTACGGGTCGGATTTTTCCAGTCCTATGTTGTGCTGTTCCGCGACATCGCGAACCTCTGGCGGGAGAGCCGCAATACCGTGCTCTTCCTTATCTCCAGCGCCCTGTTTCGCGACGGCCTGGTCGGAGTGTTCACCTTCGGCGGCATCCTCGCCCAGGGCACCTTCGGATTCTCCAGCAGTCAGGTGATCATCTTCGCGATCGCCGCCAACGTGGTCGCCGGCGTGAGCACCCTCATCTCCGGACTGTTCGACGACCGATTCGGTGCCAAACCGGTGATCGTGGTGTCGCTCGTCGGACTGATCATCGCCGGGCTCGGCGTCTTCTTCGCGCACGACCTCGGGTCGAATGCGTTCTGGGTTGGCGGGCTCATTCTCTGCCTGTTCGTGGGCCCGGCACAGTCCGCGAGTCGTACCTTCCTCGCGCGGGTCACCCCGGCGGGACGCGAGGGCGAGGTGTTCGGCCTCTATGCCACCACGGGTCGCGCAGTGAGCTTCCTCGCGCCGCTTCTGTTCTCCACCTTCGTCGCCGTCGCCGGAGCCCAGTACTGGGGTATCCTCGGCATCGTGATCGTATTGTTCGTGGGTCTTGTCCTGCTGATCCCGGTGAAGTCTCGGTCGAACTAGCGACCACAGCGCGCACATGACAGGCTGATGTAATGATGTCCACTGCCGACAAAGCTGCCCTACTCACCTCTCTCCACACTCCCGGTACGCCGCTCATCGTCGTAAACATCTGGGATGCCGTCACCGCCCGGATCGTCGCCGGGGCGAAGGGCGTCACCGCTCTCGCGACCGCCAGCCACGCCGTCAGCTTCGCCCACGGTGTGCCCGACAACGAGGGCCTGACAGTGCAGCAGGCCCTCGAGTCGGCCCGCATCATTGCCGCTGCCGTGACAATCCCGGTCTCGGTCGATTTTGAGAAGGGCTATTCCGCGGATGCCGCGGGCGTTCGCGACAACGTGGCGCGGTTGATCGAGGCGGGGGCCGCTGGCCTCAACATCGAGGACTCGCTGGAGGCGGCATCCGGTCCCCTTCGCGATCTCGAGAGCTCGGTTGCCCGCGTCGCCGCCGCTCGGGCCGCTGCCGATGCGGCCGGCGTGCCACTCGCGATCAACGCCCGCGTCGATGCCCTGGTAAGCAACCCGGCCGACTGGGCCGGAGCCATGGAGCGCGCCAACCGCTACCTGGATGCCGGCGCCACCAGTATCTTCATGCTGCGGCTGCCCACCGAGGGGCTCGTCGAGCGGGCCATCCGCGACATCAACGGACCGGTCTCGGTGGTCTCCAACCCCACCTCGGTGTCGCTCAGTAAGCTCGCCGAACTTGGCATTGCGCGCGTGAGTTTCGGACCGGGCGTGCTCGGGCTTATCCTCGCTCACCTGCAGAAGGCCGCGATCACTCTCACTGCACTCGGCGACTACCCCGAGGAGCTCGGCTTCGAGTACTGAAGTCTGCTTCCGGGTGGAGTGCCCGCCGGTCGGAAATCGGACCATGCGGCCATTCGTCAGCCATGCTGCCATTCGTTCGAGCGCATGGCTGACGGATGGGCGCGCGGTCCGCGTCGAAGGCTGTGCGGAGGGAGGAAAAGCCTCGCGGCGGGGAAATGCCAACTCGCGGAGGAAGTAGACCCTCGCGGAGGGAGTTACGCCTCCCGCCACGACGAGTTTTCCCCGCCGCGAGCACGCGCGCGTCTGGTACGACCGAATATCTGGTGCGACCACGACTCGTTGCGCCCGCTTCATTCCCCTCCGCGCCCGTGCGACCATGAACCCTGCGCCCCGCGCGCCGATACCCCGCCCCACACGCCCTGCGTCACCACGCCCCTGCGTCACCACACCTGCGGGCGCAATCCTCCCCGAACCAGACCTAGCGGCAGCCGACGAAGTCCTGCGACTGCCCGAGCTGGGCCTCCACGATCGAAAGGGGTACGTACGATCCAGAATGGATGACGGTGCTACCGACACAGCCAGCCGTGAGGGTCCCGTACCAGATCAGGAGCATCGTGACGAGGAATCCGACGGCGAAATTGATGGCGAGAAACCGCCTCCAGCCCCGGTTCGCCGTCTCGGCGTCGGCATCCGTGATGTTCCAGAACGGCATCACTGTCACCGCGTAGGGCAGCACCAGGATGGCCGCGAAGGGTCCGGGGAAACGCGTGAAGAGCAGCAGGATTCCCCCGAGCAGATAGGCCGAGAAGGCCAGGCGCACCGTCGCGCGGCCGCCGATCACGGTGGCAATGGAGGAGATTCCGCCGTCGCGGTCGGCAACGATGTCCTGCACGGCTCCAAACGCGTGTGAGGCGATACCCCAGAGGAAGAACGCGGCGAGGAGTGCCCACAGCGCGGGAGTGAACACCGCCGTCGCGAGCACGAATCCATAGATGGCTGGCGAAACGAAGTGCGTGCTCGAGGTGAGCGAATCGATGAAGGGCCGCTCTTTGAAGCGCAGGCCGGGGGCGGAGTAGGCGACTACCGCGAAGACGCTGACGGCGAGCACAAACCACGAAAGCGGATTGCCCACCGCGATAAGGAAGATGAGGAACGGCACATTAAGAATGACCGCCGCACGCAGGGTGAGTCGATGCACACTCGGATTGAGGAGTGCGCCCTCGACCCCTCCTTTGCGCGGATTACGCAGGTCGGACTCGTAGTCGAACACGTCGTTGATGCCATACATCGCGAGGTTGTACGGAATGAGGAAATAGATGGTGCCCACGATGAAGACCACGTCGATCTGCCGCGTCGACATGAAGTACGCCGCCGCGAAGGGGAAGGCGGTGTTCACCCAGCTCAGTGGTCGGGATGACACGAACAGGCTCTTAAGATTCCTCACGAGACCTCCCTGGCAGCAACAGCCACAGCGAGGGCAGCAGTACTGCGGCCGCCACCGCGTATGCGAAGTCCTCCAGCGGCGCGATCCCGATGAACGCCCCACTGATCTTCGTCGCGTCGTAGCCGACCAGGCCGATCCCGATCATCACGTTGTCGAACACCGCCGTCACGAGAAGGAGGATGCCGAGGGCACCGACGATCGGAAGCCAGGGCATCGCCCGGCGGGATTTGGCGAGCGCGAAGCATCCGGCCACCGCCACTGCCACGAGGAAGATGGCGTTGAGCTGCCAGTAATTCACCGCGGCCCGCCTCCGGTACGGCGCGTCGATGCGACCGCGGATGGCCCGGTCGACAACGGGGAAAGAAAGCCGAACAGGTTCATCGTGAGATAGCAGAGCAGCGCGAGGAAGAAGAGCTCCTCCAGCGGAAATTCGGGGGACAGTACGAGGCCGGTCATGAACGAGGTCTCTCCGCGGAAGAAGATGCCGAGACCGATGCCCGAGAGATCCCAGGCCACGAAGAAGCCAAGCCCGGCGACGAGCACGATCGCCGCCCGGCGGGCGTCACGCCAAAAGAACAGGCGGAATCGCTTATCGAGCATCACCATCCCGGTAAGCGCTACGGCCAGCGATGCCAGGTACAGGGCCGCCATCAGGGAAGCGTGCGCTGAAGGGGTTCGGCGAGTGGTTCGGTCGAGCGATCACCGCGGATGCGCTTGAGCACGACCTCTGCGCTGATGAGGCACATCGGCAATCCGATTCCGGGGATCGTGGAGCTGCCGGAGTAGAACAGCCCCTCGACCTTCTTGCTTTTATTCCCGGACCGGAACATAGCGCTTTGCGCTAGGGTATGCGCGGGGCCGAGGGCGGTGCCGAGCCACGCGTTGAGATCGCTCGCGAAGTCGCCAGGGCCGAGAGTACGACGCAGCGTGATGCGCGATGCGAGATCCGGGATGCCCGCCCAGACCGAGATCTGCGAGATCACCCGGTCGGCGAGGGTCTCGATGCGCGTGTCGCCGTCGCCGTCCACATCGCCCTTGCCGATCGTGGGATCGGCGGGGATGGGCACCAGCACGAAGAGGTTCTCGTAGCCGTCCGGCGCGGTCGAGCGATCAATACCGCTCGGCTTGCAGACATAGATGGATGCCGGATCGGGAATAGATGGATTCTCGCCGAAAATCTTATCGAATCCATCCTTCCAATCGCGCGCGAAGAACAGGGTGTGGTGCTCGAGCTGGGGCAGCTCGCCCTTCACTCCCAGGTAAATGAGCAAGGCGCTCGGACCGGCGACCCTGCGGTTCCAATACTCCTGCGGAAAGCTTTGCAGCGCCGGCGGAAGCAGTGCCGTCTCCGTGTGATGAAGGTCGGCGGCCGAGACGACGATATCGGCCACGAGCGTGCGGGACGTGCCCGTGGCATCCGTGTAGTCGACTCCGGTGACGACGCCGTCCCGTGAATTGATCGCGGTGACGGGTGAGTCGGTGATGATGGTCACCCCCTGTGCCTCGGCGAGCGCTTCGATGCGCGCAATGAGTTCTGTGAACCCGCCCATCGGATAGAGCACTCCCCCTTCGAGATCGAGGTGGCTCATTAGGTGGTACATGCTCGGAGCGATATATGGAGACGAACCGAGGAAGACGGCCGGGTAGCCGAGGATCTGCTGCAGCCGCGCATCCTTCACCGTGCGTCGCACCAGGGTGGCCAGCGGCGTGAGCAGCAGCGAGACGAGCGTGCAGGTGCGCAAGAGCACGTCCTTCCGCAGCAGCGGACGGATGTCGGCGAAGCTCGAATACAGGAATCGCCTCTTGGCGATCTCGTAGACATCCCGCGCGGAGTCAAGGTACTTCTCCATACGACGACGGGATCCCGGCTCGATTCGGTCGAACAGTTCGAGATTCTCTTCGCGGCTCGCAGTGATGTCGATCGGCTCAGCCACGCCCTCAAACAACACTCGGTAGCCGGGATCGAGAGTCACCAGACGAAGCTGCTCCTCTGCGGTCGTCCCGAGAAGGCGGAAGAAATGATCGAACACCTCCGGCATCAGGTACCAGCTTGGTCCGGTATCGAATCGGAAGCCGTCGCGCTCCCAAGAGCCGGCGCGACCACCGACACTCGAACGGCCTTCGAGCACCGTCACCTCGTGTCCATCTTTCGCGAGTAAGGCCGCGGAGGCCAGTCCGGCGATTCCCCCGCCAATGACGACGATGTTGCTCATGATGCTGCTTTCGGTGTTGTCGTGCTGTTGATGGGGAGGGCGGATCGGGGCGTGCGGCCGGCCAAAACACCGGCGGCGATACGGAGCTTCACCGGGTTCGGCACCCTCACACGGGTGTGCACGAGCCGATCCGCGGGAGTTGCCCGCAGGCGCACGGCGAGCTCGGTGAAGAGCCCCTGGGCGAGCGCGACAGCTCGTCGCGAGGTTGCCGGAAGCAGAGGCACCACCATCGCCGACTCGCACAAATCCGCGTCGATGTCGTCGAGGAGTCGGGTCTTATCCTCTTCGCTGAACGACTCGACGCTCACTCCGGGGAAATAGCTGCGGCCGAGCGTCTCGAAATCGGCGGACAGGTCGCGCAGGAAGTTGACCTTCTGGAACGCCGCGCCGAGCTTGCGAGCGCCGTGCTCCAGTCGGGCGCGTTCTGGCGGTGAGACGGGCATCCCGTGCAGGAAGGTCGCGAGGCACATGAGGCCGACGACCTCCGCGGATCCGTAGACATAAGTCTCGAAGCTCTCGGCATCATGATCCACCTGCACCAGGTCCATGCGCATCGACTCGAAGAAGGGCTGGGTGAGCTCCCGGCCAAATCCCGTAGCGCGGGCGCTTCGCGCGAAGGCGTGGATGACAAAATTGGTGCTGTACCCCGAATCGAGCGCCGCCTCGGTGTCTCGCTCAAAGTCGTTGAGCACCCGAGCCGCTTGGAGTGGATCGAGTCCGGCATCCGCGGCTCCCCCATCCACGACCTCGTCGGCCACCCGCACCAGGGCGTAGATGTTCTCGACGTGGCGACGGATCGGCGGCGCAAGAAGGCGGGAGGCCAGCCCGAACGAGGTGGAATAGCGGCGGATGACGACGCTCGCCGTCTCCTCCGCGACCCGGTCGTACAGGGTGGGCTCGGTAGCGGGATGCTTGCTTTCGTTGGTCATTGTGCGGTCCTGCCCGGTGCGGCGGAGGTTAGGCTGGAGCGACGCTTCAGCACGGCCGCTTCCCGAGATTCGCTCCCTGTCACAGGAGTCCTCAGGTTCTGGCCGGTCACTTCCTCAGGGTAACGGACACACATGGAAAGCAGCACAGTGCCTGTGCACAGTAGTGCAGAGCTCGTCGTACTTTTGAATGACGCGGGCGAGCCTATCGGCGAGGCCGAGAAATTCTCCGTGCACGGTCTCTCGACTCCGCTTCACCTCGCGTTCTCCTGCCACGTCTACGACTCAGCGGGGCGCGTGCTCGTCACGCGTCGCGCGCTGTCGAAGCTCACCTGGCCGGGTGTCTGGACGAACTCCTTCTGCGGGCATCCTTTTCCCGGCGAGTCGCTGACGGATGCCATCATCCGCCGAGCCGTTTTGGAACTCGGTCTCACGGTGACCGACCTCGAGGTCGTGCTGCCCGACTTCCGGTACCGCGCGGTCGACGCCTCCGGCATCGTGGAGAACGAGATTTGCCCGGTCTACCGCGCCGTGACGACGGATGTCGTGGAGCCGAACCCGCAGGAGGTTTCGGAGTTCGCCTGGCTCGACCCGCATGCGCTACGAGGGGCTGTGACTGCGGCGCCGTTCGCGTTCAGCCCGTGGCTCGGCTGGCAGCTGGAGCAGCTCGGCGCGTAGACCTGCTGTTTGCTCGGGCAGCGTCCGGGGCGCGAGGGCGCAAGGTCGAGCCCGAGGTCAATCCAGCAGTCTCCCATCGCGCGAGATGTCAGTGCGGTGGAAGTTCTGGAAGGACCGCGAGGCCGTCGGTCCACGCTGTCCCTGATAGCGCGACGAATACTCCGCTGAACCGTAGGGCTTCTCGGCCGGCGAGGTCAATCGAATGAAGCA
>JANYEI010000033.1 GCA_025363205.1 Frigoribacterium sp. | reverse complement strand
GTGCCGGCTGTCAAAGTGCAGCCGCGCCTTAAGCAGAAGTACCGCACCGAGATCTCTGCCCAGCTGGCGAAGGACTTCGGCTTCACGAACGTGCACCAGGTGCCCGGTCTCGTGAAGATCGTGGTCAACACCGGTGTCGGCGAGGCCGCCCGTGACGGCAAGATCATCGATGGGGCCGTCAAGGACCTCACCGCGATCACCGGTCAGAAGCCGCAGGTCACAGCCGCTCGCAAGTCCATCGCGCAGTTCAAGCTCCGCGAGGGCCAGCCGATCGGCGCCCATGTCACCCTCCGCGGTGACCGGGCCTGGGAGTTTCTCGACCGACTGCTCTCGCTCGCCCTTCCCCGCATCCGCGACTTCCGTGGCCTGTCGGACAAGCAGTTTGACGGCAACGGTAATTACACCTTCGGCCTCACGGAGCAGTCGATGTTCCACGAGATCGATCAGGACCGCATCGATCGCGTGCGCGGCTTCGACATCACCGTCGTGACCACCGCGAGGAACGACGACGAGGGCCGTGCGCTGCTCAAGGCACTCGGCTTTCCGTTCCGCAACGCAGAGAACACCCCCCAGTAACACTGACGCAGTACCGATCATCCAGGTCGCCAGTTCCGTAAGAGCTGTCGAAACCGGGTGAGGAAGGCACCACCATCATGACAATGACAGATCCGGTCGCAGACTTGCTGACCAGACTGCGTAACGCTAATTCGGCTTACCACGAGACCGTGTCAATGCCGAACAGCAAGCTCAAGTCCCACATTGCCGAGATCCTCAAGACCGAGGGCTACATCGGTGGATGGAAGGTCGAAGACGCACGCGTGGGTCAAACCCTAACGCTCGAGCTCAAGTACGGCCCCAACCGTGAACGATCGATCGCGGGAATCAAACGCGTTTCGAAGCCAGGCTTGCGCGTTTACGCGAAGTCGACCGAGATTCCCCGCGTTCTTGGCGGCCTCGGCGTAGCCATCCTTTCAACTTCCTCCGGCCTCCTTACGGATCGCCAGGCCTCAAAGAAGGGCGTAGGTGGGGAAGTCCTCGCCTACGTGTACTGATAACCCATGTCACGTATTGGACGCCTTCCCATTGAGATCCCAGCCGGGGTCGATGTCACGGTGACCGGCTCTGCCGTCACCGTCAAGGGCCCGAAGGGTGAGCTTGCGCTCACCGTCGCCAGCCCAATTGAGGTCAAGATCGAGGATGGCCAGCTCCTGGTCACCCGACCGGACGACGAGCGCGAATCGCGTTCGCTCCACGGCCTCACCCGTACCCTGATCGCCAACCAGATCATCGGCGTCACGACCGGCTACTCCAAGGGCCTCGAGATCGTCGGTACCGGTTACCGCGTGCAGGCCAAGGGCAGCTCCCTGGAGTTCGCCCTCGGCTTCTCACACTCGATCACGGTCGAGCCCCCGGTGGGCATCTCCTTTGCCGTCGAAGGCAACAACAAGCTGACGGTGCACGGCATCGACAAGCAGGCCGTCGGAGAAGTTGCCGCCAACATTCGTAAGTTGCGCAAGCCGGAGCCCTACAAGGGCAAGGGTGTTCGCTACGCAGGCGAGGTAGTCCGCCGCAAGGCCGGAAAGAGTGGTAAGTGATCATGGCTCTCGGAATTAGAGGAAAGAGCAAGTCGGCCGCAAAGGGCCGCAGGCACGCACGTCTTCGCAAGAAGATCGTCGGTACCGAAGCGCGACCGCGTCTCGTGGTCACCCGTTCGGCCCGCCACGTCTTCGTGCAGGTCGTCGATGACAGCAAGGGCTTTACCCTCGCGTCGGCATCGACTCTGGAAGCAGACATGCGCGTCTTCGACGGCGACAAGACCGCCAAGGCCCGCAAAGTCGGCGAACTTGTCGCTGAGCGCGCGAAGGCTGCCGGCATCGAAGCCGTCGTATTCGACCGCGGTGGAAGCAAGTACGCGGGACGCGTCGCTGCTATCGCCGAAGGCGCCCGCGAAGGGGGACTCGACCTGTGAGCACTGTGCCAGAAAGCGCGTCTAAAGGCGCCGAAACTAACACCAGCAAGGAGACACCTGTGGCAACCGAAGCCGAACCGACCGTCACGGTCGTGGAGACTGCGGCCGCAACCGAGCCTGCCGCCACTGAGCCTCGTGAGGCCCGTCGCGGTGGACGCGAGCGCAACCCCAACCAGCAGCGTGGGAGCCGTGATTCTGAGAAGAGCCAGTTCCTCGAGCGCGTCGTCACCATCAACCGCGTTTCCAAGGTCGTCAAGGGCGGGCGTCGCTTCAGCTTCACCGCTCTCGTCGTCGTCGGCGACGGCAACGGACTGGTCGGTGTCGGTTACGGCAAGGCCCGCGAGGTGCCGACCGCGATTTCCAAGGGTGTGGAGGAAGCTAAGAAGAATTTCTTCCGCGTTCCCCGCGTCGGCGTCACCATCCCGCACCCCGTGCAGGGTGAAGCCGCTGCCGGCGTCGTGCTCCTTCGTCCGGCATCCGCCGGTACCGGAGTTATCGCCGGTGGACCGGTGCGTGCCGTACTGGAGTGCGCGGGCATCCATGACGTGTTGAGCAAGTCGCTCGGTTCGTCTAACACGATCAACATCGTGCACGCCACCGTCGCTGCCCTCAAGCAGCTGGAGGATCCCAGTGCGGTCGCCGCACGTCGTGGGCTTCCGCTCGAGGATGTCGCGCCCGCGCGCCTTCTTCGTGCCCAGGCTGACGCAAAGGCAGGTGTCTGATGGCTGCTCGCCTGAAGGTGACCCAGATCAAGTCCAAAATTAGTGAGAAGCAAAACCAGCGCGACACGTTGCGGAGCCTCGGGCTCCACCGCATCGGCGACGTCGTGGTGCGCGAGGACAACTCGCAGAACCGCGGTTACGTTCGCACCGTCGCTCACCTGGTCAAGGTCGAGGAGATTGACTAATGGCTGAAGAAACGAAGGCCGACAAGGCCCCCGCCGCAGCCCCCAAAAAGGCCAGCGT
>JANYEI010000252.1 GCA_025363205.1 Frigoribacterium sp. | reverse complement strand
TGAGCGCGGAGAGACCCGATCGCGGTGCCGAGTTTCGCCGGCGTGGCATCCACGATGAGGTGGCCGACCATACCGCGCAGAACCCGACGGGCTATTGGCACGACGATTCCCGGGAGGAGCGGAGCAAACACGCCACCGAGGCGCACCGCAACGCGCAGGGGCACCGGCAGGAACGCGGGCACTCCAGGCGCGAGCGCTGCCAAGTTGCGCGCGGCAACCCGGAGGTCCTCCGGGCGGATGACGCCGTCGACGAAGCCGACGGTGAAGTCGAGCCCCTTCGGATCCTTCAACACTCCGGCGAGGCGCCCGGCGGAGGCGTTCACCGGCACCCGTGAACCCTCTTCGAGCCAATGGCGCACGAGCGCGACGGTGCGCTCGGCAAGCTCGGAGGAGAGGGCGTCGTCCAGGGACATGGTCGTGGCGGTGTCGGTCACGGGAATCCTTTCGCAGCAGTCTGATTCCAGTATCGATTCGCCCTTACGGTTAGGTAAAGCGACCCTTTCTGACGGGTATTCTTAAGTGCAACTAATGGATAGGATGCCCCGATGCTCGATGTACGCCGCCTCCGCCTGCTTCGCGAACTTCAGATCCGCGGCACTCTCGCCGGCGTGGCCGAAGCGTTGAGTTTCAGTCCGTCCGCGGTGTCGCAGCAACTGAGCCTGCTCGAGAAGGAAGTGGGTGTGGAACTGCTGAGATCCTCGGGCCGCCGGGTGGTGCTCACGCCGCAAGCGGAGATCCTGGTCAGCCATACGGCAGAGGTGTTGCGCACGCTCGAACGTGCCGAGGCCGAACTCGCCTCGTCGCTGACGACTGTCACCGGAACAGTGAAGATTGCGGTCTTCCAATCCGCAGCGCTCGCCCTCATGCCCGACGCGCTGTCCATCATGGATGCCGAATACCCAGAGGTGCGGGTGGAGATGGTGCAGCGGGAGCCGGAGTCCGCCCTGCGTGAGACCTGGGCGCGTGAGTTCGACCTCGTGATCGCCGAGCAGTATCCGGGACACGCTGCCCCGCGACATCCGGAACTCGACCGACGTACCCTCACGACCGATGCGATCCAACTCGCGACGCCACCGGCGAACCGTGGGCGGTTCCATCCCGCTTCGATCGGGGAGGCAGCGGATGCCGCTTGGGTGATGGAGCCTCGAGGCACCGCCTCCCGGCACTGGGCCGAACAGACCTGCCGTCTGGCCGGGTTCGAGCCGGATGTGCGATTCGAGACGGCCGACCTTCAGTTACACATCCGGCTCGTCGAATCGGGAAATGCCGTGGCGATGCTGCCCGATCTCGTCTGGATCGGGCGGGGCACAACGGCACGGCTGGTTCTATTGCCGGAGCATCCCCAGCGCACTATATTCACTTCGGTGCGCGAGGCGAGCAGCACCCGTCCAGCAATCGTTGCCGTTCGCGCGGTGCTTGAGCGCACAGCGCAACAGGTCGCGGGGTCAGCGGCGGGGTCGGCGGCCAGCGCCAGCTCTGGTGACTGACCTCGGTTGTCTCTTCACGGGGCGCAAGCCTGGCCGCAACCGGACCGTCGGCACCTCCTGGAGCTACTGGGACGAACCTGTCTCCTGCCGCCGCTGCAGAAGACCAAAGATGTTGCCGCTCATGTCTTTCATCGTGACCACGAGCACCCCATCGCCAACGGATTTAATATCCCGGTGCACAACGGCGCCAGCGGCTAGCAGCGCGGTGAGAGAGGCATGGATGTCGGATGTCGTCCAATAGGAGATCGGGTAGGTGAGTCCGTCCTCCGCCGCATTCGGGTCGAGCCCGAGCTCGCAGCCGTCAACGGTGAAACCGACATAGAACGGCTGATCGAAATACGGGGCGACACCAAGCGCCGCCTGCCAGAACGCCTTGTCGACCTCGAGGTTGCTGGTCGGAAATATGACAGATGCAATACCGTTGAACATACGATTCCCTAACTCGAGTGAGCGCATTGACTGGGCTGCTGCGTGAACTTCGGACTGTGGGGTGCTGTTTTTTCACACTCCTACGGCTGGCTGCTGAAACCGTAGCGGACGTCATGGGGTTGCCGGTATCCGTGTGATAGACACCGTCATTTCGGACCCGCCATGCTGAAGCGTTCCACCGTCGCCGACTGCAGGAGGCTCAACCGTTTTTCGCGAATCGATGCATTCGTACTTGCTCACCACCGCTGCTCCCTCTCGCCGTTGGCGTCACGGTTCTTGATCAGCCGCTTACGAAGCCTTTCCGGACCGACGCCATTGGACCGCGCAACTTCCCCGATCGGCTTCGAGATGGAGATTATTTCCCGGCATAACTCGTCCGTGAACTCCTGGCTAACCGTCGTCCTGATGCGGTCATTCGTCGGAATCTCCTTCAGAATGCCCGTGATTGTAGGAGGCCTCACTATCCCAAATCGCTAGGCCGCCCAATCCCCAGGCGCGGGCGAAATTGATCACGTTGGCGGCTACTGCGGGCGAGCTGACGAGTTGAGGGCGCCGGGGTTAGTCGGCGGTCTTTGACACCTCGAGGTTTTTAATTTTGTCGAGGAGCGCCCCGATAGCTGCGTCCTGTGATGCCAGGTGCAATTGAATCTGTTTGGCTTCTTCCAGAATCGCGCCCGCGTCCTCATAAGTAGCCGCCGACCGCGCATCGGCGGCCACGGCTTGAATATTCTGGCCGACGATAATCACGGGCAACAAAACGAGTTGAAGGAAGGTTTGTGCGATCCAAGCGATGATGATGATCGGATCATGGCTCAAAATTGCCGCAGGCAGGCTCACGAGAGCGAGGAGCGCGAACGCGTATGCGCACCACATCGTGCCCACGCTTTTTGTGATCCCCAACCCAACCTTTCGGTTAATCCGGTTGACGAGCTTGTCCTCGGGGTGGAGAGCTTTGGCGGCCGCGCCCACAGTCGGTGGACCTTCGTTGAGCCGTATTTTGGCGCGGGCGTGTTGCATATATTCGTAAGTTTTTGTCATTCCTTGATCTCCTTCATATTGGCTTCATTCTCGAGCGTGGGTTCTCGCTAAGAATATTGGCTTGCACGCTTCTTCCGACCCGTTGCCCCGATCGGCCGTCCCGGGTTATTCCCCCGCCTCTTTACCAGGAGAGCGAGCCGTCGCCACGGCAGTGAAACGGGTTGACGTCGCCAGGCGGCCAGGCGACATCATCAGGGATTGAGGACTGTTCCCGCTGCCGGGCTGAGCTGGGTGTGTCTGGGTGATGCTCGTGTCGAACATGATCGAGCACACGTTCACGCTGGGGGATAGGAAGCACGGCGAGGAGATCAACGACCGGTCGCTTGATCTCGGGCTTCCACTCCACTGGGATGCTGCACGCACGTGCAGTGGCTCGGGCTTTCGCCGGTGTTTTGGCAGAGTAAACCAGCGGACGCGAATCAGCTCCTGTGGACGTCGCGTACTCCGGTCACTGCGCCGCCCAGCATCGAAGTGCCGCCCCGCATCGAAGAGCAGTCCCGACCCTGGCGGGCGCGAGTGGCTGACGAGAGCGCACTCGCGAAGGCGATCTCGCGCCGGACTGTATGGAGGGGCGCAAAATCCTGGGCAGCGCGCGAAGGGGTATCGCGCAGTGACCTTTACCGAAGTTGCTTTCTTCTCCGGCCTACCGTTAATTGCTCCGGCCGTTGTCGTCTGAAGGCCAGCCAACGGACGGACGCAACCGCAACTCACTTCCGGGGGGAACTAAATTCTCTGTCGCCTGGCGAACGATCAGTATTGCAATGATGACGACCGCGGGTCAGGGTACGTTCGCGCGGGCCGCTTCCAGCTGAAGCTGTCGGGCGTCGTAACCCGTAAGGAAGCCCTCCGTCTTGAGCTTTCGAACATCGTCCCTGACCTGGTTCGCGTACTTCGCGTGGTTGGGATAGAGAGCGTCGATGGTGCTCTGGCTGAATGGAACCTCGTGACCGGCGATGAAGCAGAATGATGCACCGGTAGATGTCCCGATCCAGGTGCTCGTCGGCACGTCGAGGTACGGCGATCTCAAGCCACCCTGCACGTTGCCAAACGCGTCGAGCACTGGGGCTCCGTCACGCACGAGGATTGGCTGGGCTCGTGGCGGTGCAATTCCGTTTTGCACCCAGAGGTCGAGATTGCGGAGCGCGGCGTCGAAGAAAATGGAGCTGGGGAACCGGCTTCGCGGCCCTTCGTTGCAGTTCATCGGCGGCACATTGCGACCGGCAGCGAGGATGTCGGCCGGCTGCGCGGAGAAGTAGAGCTCGTCTGGCGTCGCGTGCCCGGCGCCGGCCATCTCGTAATGCCGGTACTGGTCGGGCGCCACATCGCTGTCGGGCCGCCGGGCGCCGATTCCGAAGAGGTAGTCAGATTGAGACATCATGCGCATGATTGGCACGCCGACGTTCGAGAAATGTCTGCGCACATCATTTGGCGGCGGCGCGGGTTCACACTGATTCATGGGGTACGCGCCCGCGAAGGCCCCACCGGCCACAGCGACAATGTAGGCGTCGTAAATAGGCTTGCCCTCGGATTTGACGACGAGGGGGTGGATGGCGTTGATGTAGTTGACGAGGAATCCGCCGGTCTGCGAGTAGCCGAATCCGTAGGCCCGCTTGACCTGGGTTTCAGAGCCACCGTAGCGCAACGGGTTTGACGCAGCACTACTCTTTAGCCACGCCCCCACCTGGCTGTAGATGTCCCAGATAAGGCCGTTCTCGGTCGCACGGGAGCTGTCGGCCGCGACGGTCGTGCAGTTACCCGGATCGGTCAGCGGGAGTGGATTGGCAAAGGACAGTGATCTGTACCGGGCAGGATCGAAGTTCTTCAGTGCTTCGATGGTGATCGCCTTCGCGGTAATACCTACCCAAGCATCGCCGTTGTCAATGATCTGCTTGTGCGCGACGGCCCATCCGATGTTGAGGTCGAAGAAGTTGGAGGGGTTGAGCATCTCGACCACGACGTTGCCGCTGAACTTTTGCCCAATCGCCGGCCTCCGGACGAGCGCGCGGGTCGTGTACGGTGCGTCTGCGGTCTTCACCACGGCGGGACCAGGAGCCGGCCAGCTGTAGACGTTCGAGGTGCCGCTGACGAGGAACTCCTCCTCGAGGTAACCCACCTTTTTGAGGTTCTCTGGGATCAACTCGAACTCGGCCGCCCCAAAAGCATGAGAAGAAGCCGTGTTCGGTATCGGCCCCGAAACGGTGGGGATCGGTGTTCTGCCATTCGTCGCTGCAGCGATGATGGTGGCGCCAGCCTGAACAGGCTCCGCACTCGCTGGAACCACCGCGCCAGCTCCGACCAATGCGACGGAAAGCACAACGGCTATCCCGAGACCCCGACGACGAATGACCACTGTGTCTCCTTTGACAGGTTACGAGGTTCCTCTGACTGGTCAGAAGAACAATGCGTTTTCAACCCTACGTCTCCTCTAGTAGAAATTACGATTCCCCAGCGAGGGCCCGGCCAGGCTTTGCTGAAGGTGACTGCCGGCGGTGTCTGTCACTCCGACGATTACGTGATGGGTTTGCCGGAAAAGGACTACTTCGAGCAGGGCTACCCGCTCCCCATGACGCTCGGTCACGAAGGTGCTGGCATTGTTCACGAAATCGGCGCACGGGTCGACTCGAGCGTCACAGTCGGTGACGCTGTGGCGGTATACGGGCCATGGGGCTGTGGTCGCTGCCACAACTGCTCGATGGGCTCAGAAATCTACTGCACGAACGCTGGCGCAGAGGGAATCTGCCCCCAGGTCTCTGCAGTCAAGGTTCAATGGCCGAGTTCATGATCGTCGACGACGCTCGTCACCTGGTTCCACTCGGTAACCTCGACCCCATAAAAAACGTGTCGCTGACGGATGCAGGGCTAACCCCGTGTCACGCGACCAAGCGCTCGCTACCGAAGCTTGGCGCCGGAACATTCGCCGTCGTCATCGGTGCAGGAGGCCTGGGGCAGGTCGGCATCCAGATTTTCAAGGCTCTCGCGGCAAACGGCATCCGTGGGCGAGCAGTCATCGTTCCCAACTGACATAAGCCGCCCGCGAGCAATTGATGCCACTGCGGCTGGCGGCTAGTGACTAGCGACTCGGGCAGCCGGGTGAACGGGGAATTTGTGCGCTCATGGACGAAGCCGGATATGCGATTCGAGACTGCCGACCTTCAGTCGCACATTCGTCGGGTCGAATCGGGAAATACTGTAGGGCTGCTGCGCGATCTGGTCTGGATCGGGCAGAGGGCAACGGCACGACAGGTCGCGGGGTCGGCGGGGTCGGCGGGCGGCGACACCGTGGGTGACGGACCTCGGGTGATTGACCTCGGGTGCCTCTCCACGGTCGACCCGTCGTTTCCGAGCTCACGCTCCGCCCTATGGTTCTAGGCGCTGTAGTCCTCGGCGCTAATCTCGTTCGTTCTGTACTCCTCGGTGCTTCACTCTGCGGCGCGCAATCATATTGCCGCCAACTCCGGCACGGGCGCGCGTCCTCCGCGCCGCGGTCTGCGGTAGACATCGACGCTCGACGGTGGAATGAACCACGGCACCCCGTCTTGGATCATCACGTCCCATCCGCCCTGATGAATCGAATGATGGTGTCTCGAGCAGAGGAGAATGCCATTCTCCAGATCCGTTGGCCCCGCATCGTGAGTCCACCAGCGGATGTGGTGCGCCTCGGCAAAACTCGGTGGCTTATGGCAGTTCGCGACAGCGCAGCCGTCGTCGCGCTCTGCAAGGGCGAGTCGTTGGGCGCGACTGAATAGTCGATTCGACCTGCCGAGATCGAGCACCTCGCTCGCACCGCCGAGCACCGCCGGGATGATGTGGGCGTCGGCCGCCATTCGTCGCGCGGCCCCGGCGGAGATCGGTTGGTCGCCGCCGTCGATGTGCGCCGCGCCAAGCCCGGTCAGGAGTGAGTCGAGGCTCATCCGCACGACGATCGTGGTGCTGGGCATCGGCGCTGCGGTGCTTCGGCAGCTGATGCCATGTTGGGCGAGCTCGACGAAAGCATCCGCCGAAATCTGGGGGAGAGTACGTGGGTCTTGCGGTTCGGCATCGTCGCTGCCGGGGGAAACGTCTGACTCGAAGCGTGGCGTGTGCAGAACGTTACCGACGTACCCATCGAGGTAGGCATCCAGGTATGCCGCACCAACCGGGGCGAGAGTGAGAGAGAACAACTTCATGCCGTTCGGCAGCACCCGTCGGCGAAGTGAGCGTGTGCGAGTGAGCCATTCATCTCGCGGCTCGATTCCGTCGACATCCAAGGCATCCCGCCAGGCCAGCGCCATTCTGCGCACGCTGTCTGCCGGGTTCTCCGTGGCGAACTCGCACAGCAGCCGTTCCGCAGTGCGCGCCTGCTCGAAGTCGGCGCGCGGTGACGCCTGGTCGAGGTTCGAGACGATCCAATTGGCGGAATCCAGGGCGATCGACCCGGCGCAGAACGCCTCGGCGACCAGTGGATGCCGCGGCGCCACGGCTTCGCCGGTCAGACTCCGAGACGGCGAGGTGGCATCACCGACGCGGCAGAACAGCCGCGCTTCGCTCAGCGCGATGAGTCCAACCGCGGCCAGGACTGCCGCCGGGCTGTTTTCTCCCAGCCGAGTGGCAAGCCCCTCGCGCCCGAGAGTCACGCACGATCGGTCACTCACTTGGGCGGCGAGTCGAGTGATTTCGGCATCAACCGCGCGACGCTCCGCGAATCGAACCTCAAGCGCGCCGAGCAGCTCGGAGTCGGTGAGATCTACCGCCGCGAGGTGCTCAAGGGTCGACGTTTTCATGTACGAAGTCTCGCAGTCACCACCGACATTCCTCGAGCCGATACCCCGGTTGATCAGGACTTCCTGTGGAGAAAAGCCACAAAGGTCCGACTGTGGAGGAGCAGAGCCGCGCAGGAAGAAGAGGCGCACCCGCAACTCCTTGTCGACGACGGAGACGGCAACCGTGGCGCGAGGCTGGGGGAACCGAGCCTTTCACGAGCCGAGTAGCTCGGAGTCAATGAGACCCACCGCCGCGAGGTGCTCGAGCTCGACCTGTTCATGGGAGAGGTCTCGCCGTGACCACTGTCATATTTCATTCACAATTGCGCAGCATCCGGTCTGAGCAGGCGAGTGTGGTGACAGAGTCTTTCAGTACCCGTCAGCACCGAGTGCACCGTGCCTGTTTTCCACCGCCTTCCGTGCGGCGGAGGGATTCGGGCTATGCCCGAGTAACACCCGACAGCGGTTTGCGATCGAGCGGATCGGATGACGTTTGGTTGGGTGAAAACACGCTAACCCAGCGCAGCCCCGTTTGGATTTTTTCGACGCTCGGGAAGCTTTTTTGCCGCGATACAGGGATTTTGCGCCTGGGGCTATGGGGGTAATTACTACCTATCCAGTCGGGTCGTCGCGTGTTTGACTTGGCCAAATTATCCCGAGTGAAAAGGACATCAAATGGCCAACGGAACCGTACTTGAAACCATCACGCTCGAAGAGGCTCGGCGAGTTATTGACGCCGCCGCCGCGAAGGCCACCGAGATCGGGCAGCCGATGGATATTGCCGTCGTCGACGCCGGGGGTAACCTCAAGGCTCATGTGCGCATGGACGGGGCGAACATCGGCAGCATCACTATCGCGATCAACAAGGCGTATACGTCCATCGCGTTCCAATGTGAAACGGGCGACTTGCAGGAGCTCACCCGCCCAGAGGGATCGATTTTTGGTTTGAGCGATGCCCACGGCGGGCGTCTGGCGGTCTTCCCCGGCGGAATTCCCCTGGTGCGCGATGGCCACATCATGGGCGCCATCGGGGTCTCCACTGGCTCGATTGAGCAGGACCAAGAGGTCGCAACGGCGGGAGCGGCAGCATATTGAGACCTTCACGCGCGGGTTTGAGTGGTTCTGCGGCTCGATCGCGATAAACCTCGAATCTGCGCGCGTAAAGTTTTCCTCCTCGTTCGTAAACCCCCGGGACCGAAAATATTCGTGCGTCAGTAAGTTGACATCATCGACGCGGTCTTCATCGCGCCGCTAAAGGTTTGGCGATGGTCGTGAACTGGCCGCGGTGCTGATTCGTTGAAGAAGCACTCCTAGCAGTGCCTGCTCGTCGATGCTGAGCACTGCGGTGATGGCGTGCTCGGTTTCGAGGTGGTCTGGCAAAGCAGTCTCGATGAGATCCCTCCCCGCGTCGGTGAGCGACACGAGTGTGCCGCGGCCGTCGTCGGGGTTCGCCTCCCGCGTGACGAATCCGCGGGATTCCAGTTTGTTGAGGCGCTGGGCCACCGCGCTCGTAGAAATCATGGCCTCACGTGCCAGCTCCCGTGGGGCGATCCGGTAGGGGGCGCCACTTCGCAAGAGCGTTGCGAGCACGTCGAAGGAGGGGGCATCCAAACCATGCCGCGCAAATGTCTCGGCCAGGCGCGATTCGACAACGAGTGTCGTGCGACTGAGTCGGCCGAGGGTGGCCATGGATGAGACGTCGAGTTCGGGCTTTTCTGCGTGCCATTGCTCAATGATTCGATCAACTTGGTCTGGCATGCGCCCATTCTAGCGATTGCTAAGCACTTAGGTATCATACCTAAGTGCTTAGCAATCGAACAATCCTTGTGCTGACGACAGCTGTTGCCCCTGCGCTCTGGGGCACCACCTACCTGACGACCACGGTCCTCCTGCCGGATGATCGGCCGCTGCTCGTGGCAACTACGCGCGCGCTTCCTGCGGGAGTCCGGCTCCTGGCGATCTGCCGACGGTGGCCGCGCGGTGAATGGCGGTGGAAGTCCGGGGTTCTCGGCATTCTCAACATCGGAGCATTCTTTGCGTTGCTCTTTATCGCGGCGTACCGGCTCCCCGGCGGTGTGGCCGCAATCGTCGGCGGCCTTCAGCCGCTCGTTGTTGCGCTTCTCGCCAGTCGTGTTCTCCAGGAAAGATTGACCGCGTGGGTCGTCCTCGCCGGCACTTCGGGTGTGTTCGGTGTGTGCCTCATTGTGCTCCAGGCGCAAGCACGCCTCGACGCCATCGGGCTGCTGGCCGCTGTCGGCGGTACCGTCTCCATGGCGTCCGGCATCGTGCTTACGAAAAAGTGGGGGCAGCCTGCGCCCCCACTAACCACAACGGCGTGGCAGCCCATCACAGGGGGACTCTTCCTCTTGGTCCTCATGCTCGCGATCGAGGGGTTTCCCACGACGCCTCTGACATTTCCCAACATCATGGGGTTCACCTACCTTTCCGGCGTCGGTACCGCATTCGCCTATGTCCTGTGGTTTCACTCAATCGCGCGGCTTCCGGTAAGCACCACGGCTTTCCTCGGCTTACTCAGCCCGGTCGTGGCCATCCTCCTGGGCTGGATGATCGCCGGTGAGCACCTCACTCTCATACAACTGTCAGGAATTGTCATCGTCCTGCTTTCGATCGCTGCCGCCACCGTCTCGAAAACCGCGAGGCCCGTCCGTGTTATCGAAGGGCTTACCAACGACCCCACCCGATAGCGATTTCCCCTGTGGGACACGAGCTACGGCCGACGGTAACCGCAATGGGCTTCGCGGACGAGTGTCGCAATTCGTGCGGCCGTGAGAATCAGCGGCGTCACTGCTCACTTCGCAGTGGCAGGAACGGTGGCGACCTAAGGACCTACCGGCTGGCGCTTGCTACGAGCGATTCTGCCTTCGCCGCCGCCTTCAGTAGGTCGGCGGCCTTCTCGCCGATGACCATCGACACCGCCTGGGTGTGACCCCGGATGATGTCGGGCATCACTGACGCGTCGGCCACGCGAAGACCCTGCACTCCGCGCACCCGCAACTCCTCGTCGACGACGGAGGCGGCATCCGTACCCATTCGGGCGGTACCCACCGGGTGGTAGAGCGTGTGCGCCGCGGTCTCTAGGGCGGTGGTGTCACGCTCGAGCCGGCTCATAGCGTCGCCCCCCTCCGGCGCGACGAATCGCGGTCCGGTGGTCGACTGAAGCGCCGGCGCCCGCAGAATGTCCTCGCAGATACCGAGGCCCGCCATCAGCCGTGCGCGGTCCGTTCCCCCCGCATCGCTGAGATACCGCGGGTCGATGATCGCCTTGTCGAGCGGGTCGGCCGAGGCGAGGGTGATCGTGCCGGTGCTCTCCGGCTTCAGCAGGATCGCCCCGACGGTGAGTGCGTGCTCCGGCGCGGGGATGAGGCCCTCGCCGATGAATGCCACCGGCGCGAAGATGATCTCGATATCGGGAAGCTCCAATGATGGATCCGAGCGCACGAAACCGTACGCTTCTGCGACATTCGAGGTGAGCATTCCCCGGCCACGGGCCAGGAAGCTCACGAGCTCTGGGATCTTCTTCGCGGTAAACAGAGTGTCTCCGGCGGTCTGGATGATAAGGCCGGAAAGCAGGTGGTCGCGCAGGTTCTTGCCCACTCCCGGTGAGTCGACGAGCACCGGGATGCCGTGTGCCGCGAGTTCACCGGCGCTGCCGATGCCCGACAGCATCAGCAACTGCGGAGTGTTCACGGCTCCGCCACACAGAACGACCTCGTTGCGAGC
Organism: Frigoribacterium sp.; assembly: GCA_025363205.1. Taxonomy (GTDB): domain Bacteria; phylum Actinomycetota; class Actinomycetes; order Actinomycetales; family Microbacteriaceae; genus Lacisediminihabitans. Next base: position 1,566 of record JANYEI010000252.1, on the reverse strand, counting down.
CGTCGCCTGCTTCTTCAGCCCGTCGAGGAGGTATTCCACGCCGACCGCACGAGTGCCATCGAACATGATGCGGGTGGCCTGGGCACTCGTTCGCACGGTGAGGTTGTTCCGCCCCTTGGCGGGCGTGAGATAGCCATCGGCGCTGGAGAAACGCTTGCCTCGTTTCTGGCTCACCATGGTCTGGCTGAACCCGTCGGGCAGCGCCGTATTCGGCGCCACCACCGAGTACCCGGCCTGCGTAACCGCCCGGAGGAAGGTCGCCGTGTGCGATCGCGGGCTGCGTTGGTGCTCGATGCTGATGGCGCCCCCGGAGCCTTGATCGGGATCCGTGTTGCCCTCGACCCGCTCCACGCTGCGGAAGTAGGGAAGCAGTGCGGCGTACGACCAGGTCGAGCCCGCCGTCTCGGCCCAGTGGTCATAGTCGGCGGCGAAACCGCGCACCCACATCATGGCGTTGATCGACGACGAGCCGCCGAGCATCTTGCCTCGCGGCCAGTAAATGGTGCGGCCACCGAGTTCGGGCTGGGGCGTCGTGTCGTAGTTCCAGTCGAGCTCGGAACGGAACAGTGCCGAGAACGCGGCCGGGATGTGCACCTCGGTCTTCTTGTCGACAAGTCCGGCCTCGAGAAGCAGCACCGAGTGGGTGCCGTCTTCGGTGAGTCTGGCCGCGAGCGCGGCTCCGGATGCCCCGGCCCCCACGACGACATAGTCGAAGCTGTCGTCGGCGTTCATGCCGGCACCTCCTGGCTCCGCAGGTCCTTGCGCAGGATCTTGCCAGAGGACGACTTCGGAATGGTGTCGATGAATGCCACCTGGCGGATCTTTTTGTGCGGAGCCACCTGTTCGGCCACGAAGGCCATGACCTCGTCGGCAGAGATCTCGGAGCCCGACTGCACAACGACGAATGCCTTCGGAACTTCCTCGCCTTCCGCATCGTGCGAGCCAACCACCGCGGCATCCGCGATGCTTGGGTGAGTGAGCAGCAGGGCTTCGAGTTCGGCCGGGGCCACCTGATAGCCCTTGTACTTGATGAGCTCCTTGAGCCGGTCGACGATCGAAACGATGCCCTCTGAGCTCACGGTGGCGATGTCGCCGGTGTGCAGGAACCCATCTTCGTCGATGGTCGCGCGAGTGGCCTCGTCGTTGCCGAGATATCCGCGCATGATATTCGGGCCGCGACACAGCAGCTCTCCTGGCGCACTGGTGCCTTCGAGCGGCATCTCGATCTCCTCGCCGGTGGCAGTGTCGATGAGCTTGCACTCGATGTTTGGCAGGGTGATGCCGACCGAGCCGAGAGGAATGTCATCCCGACTCACCGGAATGCTGTGCGACACAGGACTCATCTCGCTCATGCCGTAGCCCTGGCGCACCAGGCAGCCGAGTCGCTCTGCGACGGCTGTTCCGAGTGCGCCGTCGAATGGCGCAGCGCCAGAGACGATGACCTCCATGCTCGACAGGTCGTACTGGTCGACGAGCGGATGCTTCGCCAGTGCCACCGCGATCGGAGGCGCAATGAATGCCCAGTTGATCTGGAAATCCTGGATGATACGCAGGAACTCCGCCAGG
>JANYEI010000239.1 GCA_025363205.1 Frigoribacterium sp. | reverse complement strand
GGATCCCTGACCAGGGCACAGGAGACATGGCTCGCCGCGGAACGGTCCGCGGCGAAGTCGCCGCCCAAACGTAGGCTGGGGTCATGATCTCCTCGGTGCGCGGAACAGTGCTCGGCGTGGTCGGGACCAGTGTGGTGATCGAGGTCGGGGGAGTCGGCCTCGCCGTCACGGTCACGCCCCAGCACGCGCTGGCATTGCGGGTCGGTGCGGAGACGACGGTTCGTACAGCTCTCATTGTGAGAGAAGACGATCTCGCCCTGTTCGGCTTTGTCGAAGCGGAAGAGCTCGCGGTCTTCGACCTGCTTCGCGGAGTGACGGGCGTTGGCCCGAAATCGGCCATGGGTGTGCTCGCCGCGCTGAGCCCCCGGCAGGTGGCATCCGCTGTCGCTGCCGAGGATGACGCGGCTTTTCGCAAGGTCTCAGGCATCGGCCCCAAGACCGCCAAACTCATCATCATCTCGTTGGCGGGAAAGATTCAGGTGTCGCACGGCACAGCATCACCGGCGCCGACGGTGACCGCGTCTGTCAGCGACAGCGTGCTCGTTGCCCTGGTCGGCCTCGGCTGGTCGGAGCGGATCGCGGCCCAAGCGGTGGAGGATGCTCTGGGTGGCGCCGTCGCGCCCGAGTCGACCACGATTGCTGCGCTCTTGCGCCTCGCCCTCACCCAGCTCGGACCGCAGCAGGTGGGCACACGATGATGAACGATCCCTCGGTCGACATCGTGCGACTGACCCCGGGATCTGAGGCCGAACTCGTTTTCGAGGGTGCGCTTCGCCCAAGGACCCTCGCCGAGTTCGTGGGTCAGGCAAAGGTGCGGGCGCAACTGCAACTTTTGTTGCAGGCGGCCAAGCTGCAGAACCGTACGCCCGACCACATCTTGCTCGCCGGCCCTCCCGGGCTCGGTAAGACCACGCTGGCGATGATTGTCGCCGAGGAGAGCGGTCGGCCGCTGCGCATGTCGAGCGGTCCCGCCATCCAGCACGCCGGTGATCTCGCGGCCGTGCTGTCGTCCCTCGTGCCGGGCGAGATCCTCTTCATTGACGAGATCCATCGCATGGCACGCTCCGCCGAGGAGATGCTCTACCTGGCGATGGAGGACTTTCGAATCGACATCATGGTGGGTAAGGGTGCGGGTGCGACATCCATCCCGCTCGACCTCGCTCCGTTCACGCTGGTCGGCGCGACGACTCGATCCGGGATGCTTCCCAATCCGCTCCGCGACCGGTTCGGGTTCACCGCCCATCTGGAGTTCTACTCCGAACCGGAGTTGGAGCAGGTGCTGACCAGAGCAGCGACATTGCTCGACCTGGCCGTAGATCGTGAGGCCCTCGCCGAGATTGCGGGGCGCTGCCGGGGCACTCCGCGAATCGCGAATCGGCTTCTTCGACGAGTGCGCGACTATTCGCTCGTTCACGGAGTCGGTGGTCTCGACGCCGTACATGCAGCGCTGGAACTCTACGACGTCGACGCGCTCGGCCTCGACCGGCTGGACCGCGCCGTGATGGACATCATTCTCACCCGATTCGACGGGGGACCAGTGGGGCTCAACACCCTTGCCGTGTCGGTGGGTGAGGAGGGCGAGACTATCGAATCGGTGGTCGAGCCTTTCCTCGTACGGATCGGGTTGATCACTCGCACGCCCCGCGGGCGAGTCGCGACGAAGCAGGCGTGGGCCCACTTCGGCATCCCTCGTACCGAATCGGTGCTCTTCGTGGATGACCTATAATTCAAGCTGGTCACAGTGCGCAGGGTATGACTCCCCGTGTTCTCTACACGCCCGTGAAAGGCTCTTCCCCTATGGATCCCACACTTATTCTCATCGCTGTCGCGCTCGCGGTGTTCGTCTTTTTCCAGTTCCGCTCCTCGCGGAAGCGCGCCAAGGAGACCGCCGCCCGCCAGGCCGCGATCGAACCGGGTGTCGAGGTCATGACGAACTACGGCCTTTATGGCACGATCCTCTCGATCGACGAGGACACCAATATGGCGCTCATCGAGACGACACCGGGAACGGTGCTGAAAATCCACCGCCAGACGATCCTCAAGGCCGTCGAGGACGAGACCACTGCCGTTTCGGAGACCGAGGGCGACACCGGCACCGAGCTGGATGTCGAGCTCGATAAAGATAGCGCGATCGCCGTCGGAGACCCCGAATTTGGCGAGCGTACCGAGCCCGCCGCTGATAAGCCCGTGCGCAAGGCAGCGCCGAAGAAGAGCGACGACTAACCACTAACCTGATGTGTGCTCGCGCACGACCTGTGCGCGGGCCTCAAGTGTGCTCGGTCGTTGGCCCGGGTCGCGCGCGTAGAAAGCTGAGTCTCCCGTGGCAAGAACGACCCCGGTCAAGAAGGCCCTGAG
>JANYEI010000179.1 GCA_025363205.1 Frigoribacterium sp. | reverse complement strand
TCGTTCACCGAGATCCAGGCACTCAACTTCTTCGACAACGTCGTGGAAATGGGCCACGACGGTCCGGCCCACCTCGCGGTCTCCGAGCGTGACCCGCTCTTGCGTGGCCTCGGGATTTATCACGGCAAGCGCGGGTACGGCGTCTCGGTCGAGTTCGACGTGAGACAGGGGCCGGTGACGGCTTTCGGGATCGGCCAGGATCGCGACGGCAGCTTCACTTTCATCACCAGCGAGGGCACCGTCGTACCCGGGCCGTTGCTCGCGATCGGCAACACCACCTCCCGAGTCGACTTCGGCGGAGATCCCGGCGAATGGGTCGACGAGTGGTCGCAGACCGGTATCGGGCACCACTGGGCTCTCTGCGTCGGGCATCGGGCCGGAGACATCCGCGCCGCCGCCTCGCTGCTCGGCATCGAGCACCGGCATGTCGACATGTCGAGTCTGCCGAGCTGGCGATGAGACGCGTCTGCTTCCAGCTCCAAGTGAAGCCGGGCCACATCGACGCCTACCGGGCGGCACATGCCGCGGTGTGGTCGGACATGCTCGACGCACTCCACGACACCGGCTGGCGCAACTACTCGATCTTTCTGCGTGACGACGGGCTCGTAATCGGCTACTTCGAGACCGACGACCTTCAGGCCAACCTCGACGGCATGGCGGCGGCTCCCGTCAACGCCCGCTGGCAGGCCGCAATGGCTGAGCACTTCGTCGACCTCGACATGCCCGTTGATCAGGCGTTCCTCTATCTTTCCGAGGTTTTCAACCTCGACGACCAGCTCACCAGCGCCAAGCAGAACGGGACCCAACCATGACCACTTTCGAATCGATCACCCCGCTGCTGGCCCAGCAGGCTATCGAACTGCCATCGTGGGCGTTCGGCAACTCGGGCACCCGGTTCAAGGTCTTCGGCACGCCCGGCACCCCCCGCACGCCTCAGGAGAAGATCGCGGATGCCGCGCAGGTCAATAAGTACACCGGCCTCTCCCCGACCGTGGCGCTCCACATCCCCTGGGACAAGGTCGATGACTATCCAGCCCTCGGCGCGTTCGCCGCAGACCACGGCGTCGCCCTCGGCACCATCAACTCCAACACCTTCCAGGACGACGACTACAAATTCGGCTCCCTCACCCACGCCGACCCGAACATTCGCCAGAAGGCCATCGACCACCACTACGAGTGCATCGACATCATGAATGCCACCGGCTCAGGTGACCTGAAGATCTGGCTCGCCGACGGCACCAACTACCCCGGCCAGCAAGATCTCCGCGCCCGCCAGGACCGACTCGCCGACTCCCTCGCTCAGATCTATTCACGCATCGGGGCAACGCAGCGTCTCGTGCTCGAATACAAATTCTTCGAGCCCGCTTTCTATCACACGGATGTTCCGGACTGGGGTACCTCCTACGCCCAGGTCGTCGCCCTCGGGGACCGCGCCCTGGTCTGCCTCGACACCGGACACCACGCCCCCGGCACCAACATCGAGTTCATCGTCATGCAACTGCTGCGCCTCGGCAAACTCGGCTCCTTCGACTTCAACTCCCGCTTCTACGCCGACGACGACCTCATCGTCGGAGCCGCCGACCCGTTCCAGCTGTTCCGCATCCTCTACGAAGTCATTCGCGGCGGGGGATACGGCACCGACTCATCCGTCGCCTTCATGCTCGACCAGTGCCACAACGTCGAAGACAAGATCCCCGGCCAGATCCGTTCCGTGCTCAACGTGCAGGAGATGACCGCCCGTGCACTGCTCGTCGACCGGGCCGCGCTGGATGCGGCGCAGAACGCCGGTGATGTACTCGGTGCCAACGGCATCCTCATGGACGCCTTCTACACCGATGTTCGCACCGATCTTGCCGCCTGGCGCGAGTCGCGCGGCCTCGACGGCGATCCGATGACCGCCTACGCGGCATCCGGCTACCAGGCGCACATCGCCGCCGATCGCGTCGGCGGCCAACAAGCCAGCTGGGGCGCCTGACCCCGCGCTCGGTCGCGGCGGGCACACGACCACGTGGCGGGAGTTACGCCCCCCGCCGCGACGTCATACCGACTCCGCGAGAGCGCGTATCCCCCGCCACCACC
>JANYEI010000178.1 GCA_025363205.1 Frigoribacterium sp. | reverse complement strand
GTGCCGACCCTGATGAGGGAGAAGAGAATCCACTGGCGCGAGTACACGGCAAACAGTCTAGGCATGGCCGCCTGAAAGCTCATCCGATCCATGCAGGATCCCGGCTTAGAATCTGCTCATGGCTCGGTTCGCAGTGATACTTACAGTGCTTTTCGTGGCATTCACGATCTTCTCGTTCATCGACTGCATTCGCACGCCGGGGTCGCGTGTCCGAGCGTTGCCGAAAATTCTCTGGGCCGTGCTGATTGTGATCCTCACCCCCTTCGGTGGCATTCTCTGGTTCGCGTTGGGCAAGGATCGATCCGGACGCTCACCGGTCGGCGCAACCCGCGGTGGTGGCTCACAAGCTCCGGATGACGACCCGGAATTCCTGCGCCAGTTGGGCGCCGACAAACAGCGCGATGCGCGCATTCGCGAGCTCGAGGCCCGCCTGGCCGAACTCGACGACGATCAGAACAACTCGACCGAGAAGTGAGCAACCCGGCCAGCGGCTCGGTGGCTGTGGGCAGCCCGGCGACGGAGTTTGCGGTCGCACTTCTCGCACAGCTCATCGGGCAAGGCGTGCACGACATCGTGTTGTGTCCCGGTGCACGGTCTCAGGCTCTCGCTCTGGCCGCCGCCGCCTGGGAACAGCAGGGCCGAGTGCGTCTGAGAGTGCGCATCGACGAGCGGGTTGCCGGCTTTCTCGCGCTCGGCATCGCGGTGGAGACCGGTCGCCCGGTCGCCGTTATTACGACCTCCGGCACGGCCGTGGCCAACCTGCACCCCGCTGTGCTCGAGGCGCATCACTCCGGCATTCCGCTCATCCTGCTGACCGCGGACCGTCCGGTCGAGCTTCGCGGTATCGGCTCCAACCAGACCACTGACCAGGTCGGCCTGTTCGGCAGCGCCGTGAGATGGGTGCGGGATGTCGCGCCGCCCGTGGATTCGGCCGGGGCAGCATCCCTGGCCGAGGAGGCGTATGCCGCAGCAGTCGGCTTGCCGGGACCGGTGCAGCTCAATGTCTCATTCCGTGAGCCGTTGTCGGGCCCGGTCGGGGCACTCCCGCCGATCATCGACTCTGCGGTCGCTCCCGCCCTGTCCCTACCGGTGCGGCAGATCGCGAGTTCCCCGCGAACCGTCGTCATCGCCGGTCACGGCGCCGGGCCCGAAGCCGAGGCGCTCGCGCGGGCGCTCGGAGTACCACTGATCGCGGAGGTCTCGAGCGGCTCGCGGTTCGGCCCCAACCTCGTTGGCGCCTACCGGCAGTTGCTTGACGATGTCGAGTTCGGCGGTCGAATCGAGCGCGCGGTCGTGTTCGGGCATCCCACTCTCACCCGACAGGTGCCGGCACTGCTCACTCGGCCGGATGTCGTCGTGCACGTCGTGCGGGGACCCACCGCAGACGCGTACAACCCGGGCCACCGTGCCGCATCGATCGACGTGGCGGTGACCCACGACGGGCCTGCAGACGATTCACCGGAGGGTCGAACCTGGCTCGGCAGCTGGGTGCATTCCGGTCGGAGCATACTTAACGGCGACGCAGTGGCACCTGCCGTTCAGGGCGAGAGTCCGGGCGATTTCGCGCGTGAGCAGCTTGCGGTGTTCCGCGAGCCGGTGACCCGGCGCCTGCTGGTTGAGACCGTGTGGGGCGTGACCTGGCCACACGATCGATTGGTGCTCGGGGCATCCCGACTCATCCGCGAGGCCGACGCCTGTGTGCCGGGCAAACGGATTGCCGTGCACGCCAATCGCGGGCTCGCCGGAATCGACGGCACTATCGCCACTGCCATCGGTATCGCGCTCTCGAGTCAGGACACCGACGGCGGTGGCTCTGGAATCACCCGCGTGCTGGTGGGCGACCTCACCGCGCTCTACGACGTCGGCGCGCTGCTGTTCGGCGGGGGCGAGGTGCGGCCGCGCATCCAGGTGATCGTGGGCAACGACGGGGGTGGCACCATTTTCGACGGGCTCGAGGTGGCAGCCACGGCTCCCGCAGATTCCTTCGACCGAGTGCAGTACACACCGCAGTCGGTTGATCTGCGAGCTCTCGCCGCCGCCTACGGGTGGGACTATCGGGTAGCGCGCAACCGGGGCGAGTTGGACGAGGCGCTCGCGGCATCCGATACTCCGACGCTCGTCGAGGTGCCGCTGCCCCGCTGACTGCCCGATGTGTTTCGGCAGGGGAATCGCCACCGGACGGATATCCCGGCCACCCGAGTAGCATCTGGCCTATGGCGCAAACCGTATGGAGCGAAGACCCGGGGGTGCTGCTCGCGGTGGGGGCGGGATTCTCACTCGCCGGAGTCGACTCCTCATCCACGCCCGGCCTCGCAGGCGGCAAGTTCGACGGTGAGACTCTGCTCGAGAAGGGGCGCATCGAGCTCGGTGATCTGCAGGAGCGGCTGTGGGCGGAGAGCCGGTTTGGCGGCACGCGGGCCGTGCTTCTGGTGCTTCAGGCGATGGACACCGCAGGCAAAGGCGGGATCGTCAGGCACGTGGTCGGCGGCGTCGATCCGCAGGGCGTCACAGTTTATGGTTTTAAAAAGCCCACGAAAGCCGAACTCTCGCACGACTTTCTCTGGCGGGTGCGCAGCCGGCTGCCGGCGCCCGGACTACTTGGAGTGTTCGACCGCTCGCATTATGAAGACGTGCTCGTCGCGCGTGTGCGCAACCTGGTCGCGCCCGACGTGATCGAAGAGCGCTACGCCCAAATCAACGAGTTCGAGAAGCAGGTCGTTGACGGCGGCACCACCATAGTGAAGGTCATGCTGCACATCAGCGCGGATGAACAAAGGGCCCGCCTCGCCGCCCGCCTCGATGATCCCGAGAAGCACTGGAAATTCAATCCGGGTGACCTCGACGAGCGCGCATTCTGGACCCGCTACCAGGACGCCTACCAGGCAGCCTTCGAAAAGACGTCAACCGCGGATGCACCGTGGTTCGTGATCCCCGCAGACAAGAAGTGGTACGCAAGGGTGGCGGTGCAACATCTGCTACTCGACGCGCTGCGCGGGCTGCACCTCACCTGGCCGGTGGCGCAGTACAACGTCGCGGCGCAGAAGCAGCGGCTCGCTACCGCGTGACGGACCGGCTGCCCGTGTCACCTCCGCCTATCCACGCGCCCGCGAGTGACACTCGCGCCCAAACATGCGGGCGCCCGTGTCACTCGTGGGCGCGGAGGTTGGCGTTCGCGGGAGTGGATCGGGATCGACTCTCAGTCCAGCGCCTCAGCAATCGGCCGGAACTTCATCCGCGTCTCGAGCAGTTCGCGCTCTGGCACGGATTCGGCGACGATGCCCGCACCGGCATATGCCGTGACCCGGCCGTTCGCGTCGAACTGCGCGCTCCGCAGCGCGACCGCCCATTCGCCGTTGCCGTCCGCTCCCACCCAACCGACCGGTCCGGCGTAGCGTCCGCGGTCGAATGGCTCGAGTTCGCCGATGATGCGCAGGGCCTCCGACGTCGGAGTTCCCGCAACCGCGGCGGTGGGATGCAGCGAATCAATGAGGTCGAGAGAGGTCGAGCCGTCAGTGAGATCCCCTTCAATGTCGCTCGCGAGGTGCCACACGTTCGGCAACTTGAGGGTGAAGGGCATTTCGCTTGCCATCACGTTCGGGCTGTGCGATCGCAGCGACGCGAGCACGTTTTGCACGGCATACCGGTGCTCGTCCTGATCCTTCGTGGAGGTCGCGAGAGCCGTGGCTGCCTGTTCGTCCGTGGCTGCATCGGTGCCACGGGCGGCGCTGCCGGCCAGCACCCGGGCGGTCACCGAGCCGTCGTTTACGCTCACAAGGGTCTCCGGGCTCGACCCGATGAAGCCATCGACGGCGAAGGTCCAACAGTCCGGATAGCCACGGGCGAGCACATCGATCATGCGACGGATGTCGGCGCTCGGGGGCAACTGGCCCACCAGGTCTCGGGCGAGCACGACCTTGCTCACCTGGTGGGAACGGATGCTCGCCACGGCGGCCGCAACAGCGTGCCGGTAGTCGTCGTCCGGTACCGCGCCAGGGTGGAGGTCAACGTGATACCTCGGACCGTAGGGCTCAAGCGGCGGCACGACGACGGGTTCGAGTTCACCCACAGCCACTCGCGTCAGCCAGCTCCGACCCTTGTCACGCCCGATGATGATCGACGGCACGATGAGAACACTCGTCGTCGCGGAGCTGTCAGAGAAGGCGAAGCTACCAAACGCGAGCAGTCCGGTGCCGGTTTGGGAGAGAGGATCGGTCACGGACGCGGCGGTGGCGATCCGCTGCCAGGCAATGGCAGCGTCCCGCATACGATCAGGACCGCAGAACTCGAGCCGCAGGGCTTCACCGTGTCCGACGAGCCCGAAGCCCCGACGCATCCAAGCCAGCGGATGTCCCGCCTCGAGCAGCGGAACCAGTGGTCCGAGATCGGCCGTCGCGGTCGTTTCGACGGTGAGGGACGGCACCGCGGCGCCATCGTCGAGGGGCACTGATGCGATCACCCGGCCAACACTAGCCGGGCCCCGCTGGGAGCCGAAAACGCACAGGAACGCTGAACTAGACTTGACCGCGTGGCGAAGGCAGATCTGACTAAGCAACCCAAAGAGGTCGCCGAGATGTTCGACGACGTCGCGAAACATTACGACCGCACGAATGACGTGCTTTCGATGGGTAATTCGTTTATCTGGCGAATCGCGACGACCCGGGCGGTCGCTTCCGTTGCAGGGGAGCGCATCCTCGACATCGCGGCCGGTACGGGCACCAGTTCCGCCGCGCTGGCGAAGAGTGGTGCCGACGTGGTCGCCGCAGACTTCTCGCCCGGCATGATCGAGGTCGGCCGGAAGAGGCATCCGTCCATTTCTTTCGTCGTGGCGGATGCGATGGACCTGCCCTTCGAGGATGGCGAGTTCGACGCGGTCACCGCATCGTTCGGCCTGCGTAACGTCGAAAATCCGAAGGAAGCCCTCGCCGAGATGTATCGCGTGCTGAAGCCGGGCGGTCGTCTGGTGATCTGTGAGTTCAGCACTCCGTCACGTGCAATTTTCCGCGCGGGCTACACCGCATACATGCGCTACGTCATGCCCTCGATCGTGGGAGCGGCAAGCTCCAATCCCGAGGCGTACACCTATCTCGCCGACTCCATTCGCGAATGGCCGGACCAGGTCACGCTGAGCCAATGGATCCGTGGTGCCGGGTTCACTCGTGTTGCCTACCGCAACCTCACCGCCGGAGTAGTCGCCCTCCACCGCGGGCACAAACCGGCCAGAGTGGTCACCCGCCGTGCGTCGCGCAAGACGGCAACCACGAAGAAGCCCGCGATCGAGACCGTGACCGACCTCGATGCCACCGGCACCGATGTCAGCGGCACCAACCCGGACAGCCCGGCGGCTCCGAAGCCCTAGGGCTTCGTTTCCGCCCTCGACGGTAAGGCCGACCCCGTGACTCCCAGCGTGCCCCTCGCCCGCCGCCGCAATTCGCTCAACTCCGCGCTCGGGCTTGGCGAAAAGCTCTTCTCCTCTGCGAGCGAGCGCAAATTCGCCGCGGCGATCGAAGACGGTCTCGATCGGGTGGAGACCGGGCTGCTCGACCAGGTGTCCTTCGCCGACGATCTCGCGGATGTGACAACCCGCTACCTGCTCGACGCGGGGGGCAAGAGGGTGCGCCCGACGCTCGCGCTACTCACCGCGCAACTCGGCACCGGCAACACCCCCGAGGTCATGATCGCCGCCGAAGCCCTCGAGATCACCCATCTCGCTTCGCTCTACCATGACGACGTCATGGACGAGGCCGGGATGCGTCGGGGGGTGCCGAGTGCTCAAAGCGTCTGGGGTAATTCGGTGGCCATTCTCACCGGAGATCTGCTCTTCGCTCGGGCATCGAAGCTGATGTCCAGTCTTGGCGAAAGGGCGATCATGCTCCAGGCCAACACCTTCGAGCGTCTCTGCCTCGGCCAGCTGCACGAGACGATCGGCCCGCGCGACGGCGAAGACCCGATCGACCACTACATCCAGGTACTCGCCGACAAGACCGGATCG
>JANYEI010000159.1 GCA_025363205.1 Frigoribacterium sp. | reverse complement strand
GTACCAGACCGAGAAGCGCCACTACGCACACGTAGACGCACCCGGCCACGCTGACTACATCAAGAACATGATCACCGGTGCTGCCCAGATGGATGGCGCGATCCTGGTCGTGGCCGCCACTGACGGCCCGATGCCCCAGACACGCGAGCACGTGCTGCTTGCTCGCCAGGTCGGCGTGCCGTACATCGTCGTCGCGCTGAACAAGACCGACATGGTCGACGACGAAGAGATCCTCGAGCTCGTCGAGATCGAGGTTCGCGAGCTGCTTTCGAGCCAGGAGTTCGACGGCGACACCGCTCCCGTCGTGCGTGTTTCCGCGCTCAAGGCACTCGAGGGCGACCCCGTGTGGGCGGCGACCGTTGCCGACCTCATGGACAAGGTCGATGAGTTCGTCCCGGAGCCCGTTCGCGAGACCGACAAGCCCTTCCTCATGCCCGTCGAGGACGTCTTCACGATCACCGGTCGTGGAACCGTCATCACCGGTCGTGTCGAGCGTGGAATCCTCCACCCGAACGACGAGGTCGAGATCGTCGGAATCAAGGAGAAGTCCTCCAAGACCATCGTCACCGCCATCGAGATGTTCCGTAAGACCCTCGAAGACGCGCGCGCCGGTGAGAACGTCGGACTCCTGCTCCGGGGAACCAAGCGCGAAGACGTCGAGCGCGGCCAGGTTGTTGTCAAGCCTGGTTCGGTCACGCCTCACACCGAGTTCGAGGCGAACGCCTACATCCTGTCCAAGGATGAGGGTGGGCGTCACAACCCGTTCTACGCGAACTACCGTCCGCAGTTCTACTTCCGCACCACGGACGTCACCGGCGTCATCTCGCTGCCAGAGGGCACCGAGATGGTCATGCCTGGTGACACCACCGAGATGACGGTCAACCTGATCCAGCCGATCGCCATGGAAGAGGGCCTCCGCTTCGCTATCCGCGAGGGTGGCCGCACCGTCGGCGCCGGCACGGTTATCAAGATCCTCAAGTAGTACCAGCTCGGCGCTGATTCAAGCGCAAACGAAGGGCCGCATCCGAAGGGGTGCGGCCCTTTGTCGTTCCCCGCCCAGGCGCCTCGGCCGCCTCGAGATGCCGTTTTCTGTTGTTCTAACGCACGAGAGCAACAGAAAGTGGCATCTCGGGCCGGCTCACCATACGCCAACACGGATCACCTCTGTGCGCAAGCCGCTTGTCGCCACGTCTCCGCTGCCTAGGGTGGAATCATGCCCCGACTGCGCCGGAGCGACTCCTCTGCTGCCGGATTGCACCGCACGCGGGCCGGTCGCGGGTTCTCCTACACCGACACGGGTGGGCATCCCATCACCGACGAAGAGCTTTGGGCTCGCATCGAACAGCTCGCCATCCCTCCGGCGTGGACGGACGTCTGGATCGCTCCCCATGCCAACGGACATATCCAGGCGACGGGCGTGGATACTGCCGGTCGCCGACAATACCTCTATCACCCGGGCTGGCGTGAGCAGAAGGACCGCGTGAAGTTTGATCGGGCGCTCAGCCTCGCCGAGTCACTGCCCGCCGCGCGACGCCGGGTCACGATGGACCTGCGATCGCCCGAGCCGACGCGCGAGCGTGCCCTCGCGACCGCGTTCCGCATGCTCGACACCGGCTCGCTCCGCGTCGGATCGGAGCAATACGCCGAGGCGAATGGCAGTCATGGCCTTGCCACGCTGCTCTGCTCGCACGCCACGGTCAGTGGCGACACGGTATCCCTGAAGTTTCCGGGGAAGACCGGCCAGGAATGGCAGTCCGAGATCACGGATGCCGACCTCGCCGCAGGGGTTCGAGCTCTGAAGCGGCGCGGCCCGAACGCGCGGTTGTTGGCCTGGAAAGACGGATCCAGCTGGCATCCGGTGGTCGCCGCCGATATCAACGCCTATGTGAAGGAGCGCACGGGTGGGGAATTCACCGCCAAAGACTTTCGCACGCTTCACGGCACAGTCGCAGCGGCGACCAGCTTGGCGAAGCACGGTGTAGAGCAGCGCAAGGCAGCGCGGGATCGCGCGCTGGCACAGGCGATGCGGGATGCCGCCCAGGTGCTCGGCAACACCCCATCCATCGCCAAGAAAAGTTACGTGGATCCACGGCTCGTCGACAACTATCGGGCAGGAATCACCATTGACCCCGCCCGAGTGAGCGCGGCGGAATCGGAGTTGCGAATACTTCTTTTCGAGTGAATGTCCCCGCGAACGCGCAGTAGCGGTCGAAGGAGAGTCCATTCCGCTACCGTTAGAGGAATGGCGCGCTCCCCCCTGCTTCCCGTTGGCCACCATTTCGTCACCGGCCTCCTGTTGCTCACCGCGTCCACCGGATGCATCGACGCGGTCAGTTATCTGGCGCTCGACAAGGTTTTCACCGGCAACATGACCGGCAACGTGCTTTTTATCGGGTTCAGCCTGGTCGGGTCGGGTGTCGCTCCTTTGCTTAATAACGTCATCGCGCTGCTCGGATTCGTGTTCGGATCGATCATCGGTGGCCGGATCGTCGGCCCATCAGCGCCGAAGGGGCTTCCGTGGTCCAGCCGGGGAGTGCTCATGGGCGGAGCGGTGATCATGGTCGGATTGGCGACCTACTGGCTCGTTGTTCGCGATCTCAGCCACCCAGCGCTTCTGATCGTGACCGCACTTCTCGCCATCGTCATGGGAGCTCAAGTGTCAGCGGTGAAGCCAATCGGCAACTCAGACGTGACCACGATCGTCGTCACCAACACCCTCGCCAATCTCGCTCGCGACAGTCGGCTCGCCGGCGGAACCGGCAGGAACTGGTTTCCGCGTCTTGCCGCCGTGATCGCGATGGGTATCGGCGCGGCGATTGGCGCACTCTGCGTGGCTTGGCTGGGTGGGGCGGTCGCCCTGCTCGCGGGAACGGTCATCTTTACCGCCGGAATGATCACTCTGGTGACGGCGGACCGTCGCCCTGCCTGACTGCCGAATTCTGGCGAGGAGCGCGACACGCCGCACAGTGACACGCCCGGGTTGCAGACACTTCAAACCTGTGGCAGACTCTTCTAGTTCAATAAAACCGGCCACGCGCCGGGATCACTTCCAGGCAGTGCACAGATGCGAGACCGTGTGGTTACACACAGCGTCACCATCTGGGCCGCGGGCAGCAGAACACGACTTAATCGAATCCCCGGGATGCCTGCCTAAAACCATGCTCCCGGCGAGGGCGACACGCCCGAGCGCGGGGGTCGGTAAAAAGCACGTAGTACTTGACACAAAAACAGTGGTGCGCAGCAGCTGAGCAGTGAGCAGTCGCAGAGCAAACCGAGCATCCAATAGCCGAGCGCCTCGCGCAAAGCCACGATGCCTTAAAGAGAGTGAGTCACACATGGCGGGACAAAAGATCCGCATCCGACTTAAGTCGTATGACCACGAGGTCATCGACAGCTCGGCGCGCAAGATCGTCGACACGGTGACCCGTGCCGGTGCTACTGTCGTCGGCCCGGTGC
>JANYEI010000152.1 GCA_025363205.1 Frigoribacterium sp. | reverse complement strand
CGTCTTCTTCATCGCGGTGCCGGTCGCCGCGCTTCTGGTTCGAGGGCTTCGCCGTCGGTCGAATGCTCGCAACGAGCAGTTTCGTCATACCGTCGAACACTTATCGGCGCGGGTGGGGGAGATGTCGACGCTGATGCCCATCACTCGAGCCCACGGACTCGAATCGGATGCGGCCGATCGCGTCGGTCGGAGTGCAGAGGGGGTACGCGAAGCCGGCCTCAAACTCGACCGGCTGAACGGATCTTTCGGTGCCCTGAGCTGGATCTCTTATCAGTCGCTCGGAGTGCTCTGTCTCACCGGGGCGGCGCTCGCTTCCCTCACCGGGTTCATCCCGATCACCCCGGGCGAAGTCGTCTTACTCAGCACCTATTTCACGATTCTCACCGGGAGCATCGTGGCGCTGTTGTCGCTTGCGCCGATAATCACCCGAGGCATCGAGTCGGTGAAGTCGATCTGCGACGTTCTCGAAGAGCCGGATATCGAAGCGAACAACGGTAAGGCGGTGGTCTCCAGCCTCGACGGCGACCTGCGGCTGGAGAACGTGGGGTTCGAGCATGCGGACGGCACGCGTCCCGTGCTTGCCGGCATCGATCTGCACATCCGTCGGGGAGAGACGATCGCCTTCGTTGGTCCGTCGGGGTCGGGCAAATCGACACTTCTGAACCTCGTGCTCGGTTTCCTGCGCCCGACCGAGGGGCGAATCCTCTTCGACGGCCGCGACATGGCCGAGCTCGACATGCGCACCCTTCGGGCGTTCGTCGCGGTGGTTCCCCAGGATTCGGTGTTGTTCGAGGGCACGGTGCGCGACAACATCACCCACGGATTGGCGGGAGCGAGCGACGAGGGGGTGCGGCAGGCCCTCTCCGACGCCAACGCGACCGAGATCGTGGCCGACATGGCCGAGGGCTGGGACACGATCGTCGGTGAGCGCGGATCACGGCTGTCGGGCGGCCAGCGCCAGCGCTTCGCTATCGCCCGCGCTCTGATCCGCGATCCTCGCATCCTGCTGCTGGATGAGGCGACCTCTGCGCTGGACGGCGAGTCGGAACGCCAGGTGCAGCAGGCTCTCCAGAGGTTGATCGGAGGGCGCACGACGCTCATCGTCGCCCATCGTCTGTCGACGATCCGATCGGCGGATCGCATCGTGGTGCTCGATCACGGCAGTATCGCGGAGGTCGGTTCGCACGATGAACTCCTCGCTCTCGATGGCCGGTACCGGCAACTTGTCGAGGCGCAAAGCCAGTGAGCTCTGGTCCTAGCGGCCGGATCCCAGTGGGCCGGATCAGGGGGACACCATGACCACTATCGACGGTGCCGAGTCCGACACTCCGCATCGAACCGGCGGCCCCGTCGCACGCTCCGCGCCCGCGAGTGACACGTGTGCCCGCATATTCGGGAGCGCGTGTCACTCGTCGACGCGGGGCCGGGAGCACGTGTCACTTTTTAGCGCGGAGCCGGGCGCGCGTGTCACTCGCGGGCGCGGAGTTGGCGCACGCGCATGCACCGGCGTGCACGAAGAACCCCGGGAGGGCAGGGGTGCACCGGCGGTGCGGGCGCGCCTGGCAGTCGCTCCCTTCTTCCCGGCACCCGGCCTCGCCCGGCTCTACACTGAAGCACCCGGGAATACGCCCGTGTCCAGGAGGCTCGATCGATGGTCCAGTTCACCGCCGCGCGACAGGAGCGCACGTTCGTCGATTCGGACGGCGTGACGATCCACTTCTTCTACTGGAAAGCCGGCATGCCGATCGGGGTCGTGCAGATCGCCCATGGTCTCGGTGAGTACGCGGCGCGCTACGAAGACCTCGCCCAGCGGCTCGTCACCGCCGGATACTCGGTTTATGCCGACGATCACCGCGGACACGGCCAAACCGGCCTCGAGCAGTGGGGCGGAGACCATTCGCAGCTCGGCAAACTTGGCCCGGGCGGTATCCGCTCCACCATTCGTTCAGTGCGCGAGCTGCTGCCGATTATTCGCGAAGAGAATGCCGGGCTACCCCTCGCGCTGCTCGGTCACAGCTGGGGCTCACTCATCGCGCAGTCGATCATCAATCAGCACGCGGATGACTACGAGGCCCTGATTCTCACCGGTACTGCCTACCGCACCCTTCTCCATATGAACGGCGGCGACCTCGCGAAAAAGCACGCGCACCTCGGCTCGACCGGTTACGAGTGGCTGAGCCGCGATCAGTCGGTCGGGCAGGCGTTTCTCGACGATCCACTCACCTTCAAGGCCAACGGCATGAAGCTATTCGGCGTCGTAGACAGCCTGCGCCTGCTCGGGCGGCCGGCGAAGAACATGACCAACGACATTCCCGTGCTCATCCAGATCGGCAGCGAAGACACGCTCGGAGGGGTGCACAGCGCCGAGCTGCTCGCACAGGGGTACCTCACCCGGTCGAAGCTCAGTGACGTGAAACTGATTATTTACACGGATGCCCGCCACGAGGTCTTCAACGAGACGAACCGAGAAGAGGTCTTCGCCGACACGATCGAGTGGCTGTCATCGCGCCTCGCGGGCGACCCGGTGGTCAAGTAGCTCCGCACGCGGAGCGTGGTGAGAACTCGACCACCGAGTAACGCTACTTTGCGAGGAAAGCCAGCAGCACGGTATTGACCTCGGCGTGGTGTGTCCACAGCATGCCGTGCGGGGCGCCCTCAATCTCCACGTACTCCGCCGACGGGAGCGACTTCGCGAAGACGCGGCCGGTCGAATCAATGGGCAGGATCCGGTCGGCGGTGCCGTGCACGATCAAGGCAGGGACATCGATCTTGGGGATGTCGCCCCGGAAGTCCGTGAGCCAGGTCGGCTGGTCGGCGACCGAGGAGTAGAAGGACGAACCCGCGGCGATCGACTGGCTCACGTTAACGACCTCCTGGCTGACCCGGCTGCCGAGGTTCTCATCGAGATTGTAGAAGTTCTGGTAGAAACCGGTGAAGAAGGCGAAGCGATCTGCCTTCACGGCCTTCAGCAGCCCATCGAAGACCTCCTGCGGCACACCGGTCGGGTTGTCGTCAGTCTGCAACAGGAAGGGCTCGAGCGATCCGAGGAAGACGGCCTTCGCGACACGAGTCGAGCCGTAATTACCGATGTACCGGGCGACCTCACCGGTGCCCATTGAAAAGCCGACAAGTACGACCTCGGTGAGGTCGAGAGTGTCGAGCACGACCTTGAGGTCAGCGGCGAAGGTGTCGTAGTCGTACCCGATGGTTGGCTGACTGGATTTGCCGGATCCGCGACGATCGTAGGTGATGACCCGGTAGCCGGCCTCGAGAAGCGCGTGCGTCTGCTTCTCCCATGACGACCCGTCGAGCGGATAGCCGTGGATCAGCACGACAGGCTGGCCCGATCCATGATCTTCGTAGTACAGCTCGATGGAGGTGCTGTTCTCAGTACCCACGGTGATTGTCGACATGACAAGTTCCTTTCATAGCGAGAGAACGATCGTTCTCATTACCTTCACTATAGAGAACGAACGTTCTCAAAGCAAGTAGACTGGACGGATGATCGATGAACAGGTGCGAGAGCGAGTGCTCAACGCGGCCGACCGTTTGTACTACGGGCGGGGCATCCAGTCGGTGGGTATGGACGAGTTGCGACGCGCGTCCGGGGTCTCGCTGAAGGGCCTCTACGGGGTCTTTCCCTCGAAGGCAGCGATTGTGCTCGAAGTGCTCGACCGCCGCCATGCGATGTGGAACACGGGAGTCACCGAACGCGTCGCGAGAGCGGAGACACCGCGGGCCAAGCTGCTCGCGATCTACGACTACCTGTCCGACTGGTTCAGCGATGACACCTTCCGTGGGTGCGGATTCATCAATGCCTTCGCCGAGCTCGGCTCGATCTCGCCCGAAGTCGCAGAGCGGGCTCGGGATCACAAGTCGGGATTTCAGTCCTACGTGGCGCGTCTCGTCGCCGATGCCGGAGCCCACCAGGACCTCGCTCCGCAACTCTCAATTCTCGCGGAGGGCGCCCAGACGACAGCGGCAATCGCAGGTACCCCGGAGGCAGCGGTGCATGCTCGTCGTGCCGCCGAGATCCTCATCGATGCGGCGATGATCGCGGGAGCGGCATCCGCATCAGAATCTCCATTGGCCGAGGCCTAGGCTGAAACCGACCCAACGAAAGGCCTCTCAATGCACGGTGAGTACAAGGTTCCCGGCGGCAAGCTCGTGGTCGTCGACCTCGACGTGATCGACCGTCGCATCGCCAATTTTCGACTGGCCGGCGATTTCTTTCTCGAGCCAGACAGTGCCCTCGCCCTCATCGACGACGCGGTCAACGGGTTGTCGGAAAGCAGCGATGCCTCCACCATCTCGTTTGCGGTGCAGAGCGCGCTGCCCGAAGATGCCATGCTGCTCGGGTTTTCGCCGGACGCCGTTGCAGTGGCCGTGCGCCGCTCACTCGCCCGGGCCACGACCTGGACGGACTACGACTGGCAGATTATCCACGGCGCCGCCTATCCACCCGTTGTACAAATGGCACTCGATCAGGTGCTTTCCGAGGAGGTCGGCGCTGGCCGTCGCCAGCCGACCCTGCGCATCTGGGAATGGAACGAGCCGGGGGTCGTCATCGGCAGCTTCCAGTCGGTGAAGAATGAGGTTGACCTCGAGAGCGCCGCGAAATATGGCTTCCAGGTGGTTCGACGGGTGAGCGGCGGAGGTGCCATGTTCATGGAAGCCGGCTCCGTGATCACCTACTCGATCTACGCGCCCACCGATCTTGTGCACGGCTTGACCTTCGCCGATTCCTACGCCTTTCTCGACGAATGGGTCATCACGGCCCTCAAATCGCTGGGCATCGACGCCTCCTACCAGCCGCTCAACGACATCACGAGCCCGAGCGGCAAAATCGGAGGCGCGGCCCAGAAGCGGCTCGGGACCGGGGCGGTGCTGCATCACGTGACCATGAGCTACGACATGGATGGCGATCGCATGGTGGAGGTGCTGCGCATCGGCCGCGAGAAGATGAGCGATAAGGGCACGAAAAGCGCGAACAAGCGCGTGGATCCGCTGCGCAGCCAGACCGGGCTCAGCCGGGCGGCGATCATCGAACGCATGGAACAGACCTTCACTCGCCTGTACGGCGCGACTCCTGACGACGTGACCCCTGCCGAACTCGCCCGGGCGCAGCAGCTCGTGGAGGAGAAGTTCGCGACCGAGGAATGGCTCTACCGGGTGCCGTGAGCCCGGAAGATCCTCGCCATCGATCTACGCCGGGGGGATGACCTCATTGTCGGAGTCGTCGCGTAGCCTTATCGGGTGAACTGGTGGATTTTCGGAGGAGTGGCCGTCGGCTGTGCGCTGTTCGGCATCCTCGGTCAGCGCTTCGGTTTCATCGACATCGTCGGGAAAAGCAAGTCCCGCAGCGCCGGTAACGGCGCCGGCCTGATCGGAATCGGCGACGAGGTCTTCGCCCCGGCCCGCCACGAAGCGGCGATGGAATTAGACCGCCAAACGATCCTGCCCGCCCCGGCACCGCTCGCCGGAGATCCGCTGCGTGCCTCACAAGAGACGGGGATCTACCACGGGCGCGTGACGATCGACCTGACGAACGGTTCTTCGCAGAACTGATCAGGCTCGCTGTTGGATTTCCTGGTACTCGGGATGATGCCGCAGCCAGGACACCACGAATGGGCACTCTGCCACAACCCGGTAATCGCTGTCATCGCGGATCGTATCCAACACCGCCTGCACCATCTCGGCACCGAGGCCGGTCCCGCGCAGTATCGGGTCGATCTCAGTGTGAGTGACGTGGATGTCTCGATCAACGAGTTGATAGTCGGTGAAGCCTACCTCCACACCGTCGTTCGCGAAGACGTAGCGGTTCTGCCCGGGGAGGTGCTGCACAACACGTGACATCACATGAGACTACGTTCGGTGACCGCGCTGCGCAAAGAGAGTAACCCGCGGGTGCGGGAGAATAGGCAGATGCCCGCCGCCTGGACGCCCGAATCGCCGGACCGCGTGATCCACGACGACAACCTCGTGGCCGTCGCCGGACTGCCCGACGCGGTCTTCACCCTGGTCTACCTCGATCCGCCGTTCAATACCGGGCGGTCCCAGGCTCGGCAATCCACGACGAGCGTGCGCTCGGCATCCGGTCCGATCCGTGGGTTCAAGGGGCAGCAGTACGAGCGCATCCGCGGCGACCTGATGAGCTACGACGACCACTTCGAGGACTATTGGACCTTTCTCGAACCGCGCCTCGCCGAAGCCTGGCGACTGCTCGCCGACGACGGCACGCTCTACCTGCACCTCGACTATCGCGAGGCCCACTACGCCAAGGTGCTGCTCGACGCACTGTTCGGTCGCGAGAGCTTTCTCAACGAGATCATCTGGGCCTACGACTACGGTGCGAAGTCGAAGAGCCGCTGGCCGGCGAAACACGACACGATCCTCGTCTATGTGAAGGACCCCAAAAGTTATTACTTCGACTCGACTACCGTCGACCGCGAGCCCTACATGGCCCCCGGTCTCGTCACGCCGGAGAAAGTAGCGCGCGGCAAGCTTCCGACGGATGTCTGGTGGCACACTATCGTCTCGCCAACCGGCCGCGAGAAGACCGGCTACCCGACGCAAAAGCCCGAGGGTATCTTGCGCCGCATCATCCAGGCCTCAACGCGCGAGGGAGACTGGGTGCTCGACTTTTTCGCCGGCTCCGGCACGACCGGCGCGGTCGCCGCATCCCTTGGCCGACGGTTCGTTCTCGTCGACGAGAACGCGGATGCCCTGGCAGTGATCCGCGCGCGGCTCACGAAGGCGGGCGTCGCGTTCGAGTGACGAGTGACCTGTGACGATGGCAAGCCCTCATTTGGCACCACCGACGCCCGCCTCGTCAACTGAAGTGGCTCGGGTTCAGCGGATGCCGCTTCTGGCGAAACCCTGCACGAAATAGCGCTGGAAGGCGACGAATAACATCACCATTGGCAGCACCGACAGCAGGGCAAACGCCATTGTTGCGCCGTAGTCCGAGCCGAACTGGCCCTGCAGGTAGAGCAGTCCGATCGGGAGTGTAAAAAGTTCGTTCTGCTTGAGCGCAATGAGCGGCCACGCGAAGTCGTTCCAGGTCGAGAGCAGGGTCAACAGCGTGAGTACCGCGATGAGTGGTTTACACAGCGGTAGCACGATCTGCAGGAAGACACGGAGCGAACCGGCACCGTCCACCCGAGCCGCCTCGATGATTTCCCGAGGAATTCCGAGGATGAACTGGCGGGCGAGGAACATGCCGAACGCCGACGCTGCGGTGGGCAGGATGACCGCCCAGTAGGTGCCGTAGATTCCGAGCGCGGTGATGAGTTGGAACTCCGAGACCATGATCACCTGGAGGGGGAGCATCAGGGTGCTCAACAGAACGAGGAACACGACGGAGCTGCCGCGGAAGCGCAGGTGGGCGAAGGCGTATCCGGCTAACAGGTTCACCGACACCGTGAGTGCCGTGACCACGACGGCGATTGCAACCGAGTTACCAAACCAGGTTGGGATCGGAAACGACGCCAAAATTCGATCGAAATTGGCGAGCGTAAAGTGCTGCGGCCAGAGCCGCAGATCGGTGGTCAACAGTTCCTGGCGGGGGGAGAACGCCACCACGATCATCCAATACAGAGGGAAGGCGAGGATGAGGGAGCAGGCAACGGCGACCGCCACACGAAGGCCGTAGTACCGCCCTCGGCTCATCGACTTCGATCCTGCCCGACGAAGGCGATCGGTTGTTGTCACGGTGTCCTTCACTCGACCAGATCCCGGGTGCGACTGACGCGCCATTGGATGGCGGTGAACACCAGGGTGATCACCAACAGGAAGATTCCGATCGCAGTGGCATAGCCCTGGTCGCGGATGAGGAATCCGTTCGTGTACGCATAGGTGACCAACACCGAGGTGGAGTTACCCGGCCCTCCCTGGGTGAGCACGAAGATCACGTCGAAGACCTGGAACGAATGGATGACATTCATGATCAACAGAAAGAAGGTGGAGGGCCCTACCATCGGCCAGGTGATATAGCGCAGTTGCTGGCGACCGTTCGCGCCCTCGATACGCGCCGACTCGTAGAGCTCGGGGGATACGCCCTGAAGTGCGGCGAGATAGATGATCATGTTGAATCCGATGCGCCACCAGAGGGTGACGAGCACCACGGAGGCGAATGCGCCGGGCCCGCTCGACTGCCAGGGAATGCCTTCGAGCCCGATAACCCGCAGCAGCTTGTTCGCGATGCCGTTGTTCTGGTCGTAAATGAGCACGCCGATGAGGGCGGTGGCCACTCCGGAGATCACCATTGGCAGCACGATGATGGTGCGAAACAGTGCCCGGACGGGGAGTACCGAATTCATCAGCATCGCCAGGCCGAGGCCGAGCGCCATGCTCACGGGTACGACAATGATCGTGAATAGCGCGGTGTTGAGGGTCACCCGCCAAAACACCGGATCAGTGAGGAGTCGCCCGTAATTGGCCAGCCCGACAAAGGCGCCATCGCCGAATCCGTTGGTCTGCTTCAGGCTGATGACGAATGCCCACCCAAGCGGCAGAAAGACAAACAATCCAAGCAACACCAGGCTCGGTGCGAGAAAGGCGTAGCCCGCGAGGGTGGAACGCACCCAGCGGGGTCGCCGCGAGGGGTTCAGCATGGTCATCTGCTGAGTGCTTGCGTGATTCCCGCTGTCATCCCGGCGAGGGTGTCCTTCGTGCTCTGCCCGCCGATGAAGGCTTGCTCAAGTTGGTCGCTGAGCACGGTGGTGATCGCCCCCATGGCTGGCGACGCCACCTGGGCGGTGTCCGCCGCTCGCACGGTGCTTGCCTGCCCAACGAATATTTTCGAGAGCTCGGGGCGAACGGTGAATTCGATTCCCTTGGCGACAAGATCCTTGCGTGTGGGCAAAAGGCTGGATGTCGCACAAAAGTCGCGCATCGTCTTCTGCCCCACCATGTAGGCGAGAAACTTCGCAGCCAGGGTCTTCTTGGTGGTGCCGGCCGTTGCGACCAGAGCGTTTCCGCCGAGATCGCCTCCACCGCGCTTGTCACGAGGGGAGAAGGTGGCTCCCCACTCGAAGTTCGCAAGCTTTGCTGCATCCGGAATCAGGAATGCCCCGGCAAAGGTCATCGCCACGGTCTCGGAAAAGAACAGGTCGCTGGCATAGGTCGACGACTTGACCGAGTTGTTGGCCGGCACGAGTTTTCTCGTGAAGAAGCTTTTCGTGAAGTCGATTGCGGCCCGCCCCGCCTCGGAATCGATGGCCGGAGAGCGGAGTTTTTTGTCGAGGAAGCGGCCATCCGCCTGGAACAGCCAGTTGAGCCAGCGAGCCGCTCCCTGGCCCTGCCAGTTGTAGGCGAACGGATACTTTCCTACCGGAAGCTTGCGCTGGAGCGTGAGCGCGACCTTTTCGAACTCGTCCCAGGTCCATGCCGTTTCGAGCGTAGTCGGCACAGAGGTGATGCCCGCCGCTGCGAAGGCCGCCTTGTTGTACAGAATGGCGGTCGTGTCTGTGTGGTGGGGCACGCCGTAGGGCTTGCCATCGAACTGTACGGCCCGCCACAGAGCATCGGTGAACGATGCGCCCACGGATGCATCGAGCAATGGTTCGAGATTGAGCAACTGCTTGCTCCCCGCGTATCTGCCGAAGTTGCGGTAGTCCACACGGAAAATATCAGGGGCTGTGTTGGATTGCAGTTGGGCATCCACCGTGGGGTAAATCTGTTGGTAGGGCACCACATTGAGTGTGATCTTGGCGCCCGGATTCGCGCTCTCAAATCCCGCGATCGCCTTCCGGAAGCCGACAAGCTCGCTGTCGCTTCCCCAGGTGGTGAAGGTCAATTCGCCCGTAGCAGGCGTCGATGCGGGGCGCACGAACCCAGCGCAGCTCGTGAGCACGGCGCCAAGCGAGAAAGCGCCGACCGCCCCCAGTACTTGGCGTCGACTGATCTGCATTCTGGCTCCCAAGGTGAGCGGACTGTTGGGTCCGCGAGGAATATTTGACCAGAACACCGCGAGAAACTGTTTTTCTCAGTGCTGGCTCGCAAAACTTACTCCCAGTCGCTGAATAAACCGAGGGGTTAGTCCCCCAATGTTGGGGATTCCCCACCATGTTCCCGACGGAGCCCTGAGCCCTGCTCTCGGTTCTGATCTTGGAGCTAATCTCGAGCGGCACCACGATGTGAAATCACAGCCTCGACTGGGTCGTCGCCACGCTGATCGACCCTGCTGCCAGAGCCCGTCTCGGCAGTGACGCGAACGGCTGAGCTGCTCGATGCGAAGGCACGGCGCGGCACGCAACGCGGTGTCGTCTCCAGCGTTTAGTCGGCAGCGAGTTTTCGCAGTGCTGAGCCTTTGTGCGCGGCGGTCGCGCCGGTTTTTTCAGATTTCACGATGAAGGCGGGTTCGTCGTCGGAGGCGTGAAATTTTTGACCGTCGAACTGAAAGTCTTTGGTGCGACGTTCCTCAATTGTGCCGTGCGTCCGACCCTGTGAGGTGGACCAGGAGACGCGGTCCCCGATCGTTAATGAATTCGACATTGAATGCTCCAATCTTTTCTGACTGCTCATGATGGGGTTGGGGGCTGAACTTTACCCGACGGCGATGGCGACCCGCAGAGGGAACGACGACAGGGGTGAGAAGACGGCCCCGGGGCAGATGAGCCGTCGGAACGGAGGCGCTAGTGCTGCGTGATCGTTGCAGAGGGTCCTCAACGGTCTGGATTCAGATAGCCTGCGTCAGCAAATCGACCGCGTCGCAGGGCGCCCGGTGCGCGTGACAGGCTCGGACTATGACGACCAACGCTGAATATGCGGGATATGCGGCCAAAATGCGGCGGCTCATCGCGGAGGGGGCTGATCTCGAGGCCGAGGCCCGTTTCGTCGATATGCTCGTCGGCCGGCGCTCTAGCGTGCTCGATATCGGGTGTGGGCACGGGTCGGCAGTAAGTGGACTTCGTGCGCGGGGGCACTCTGCCTTTGGCATCGATCCCACTCGCGTGGTGTTCAATGTGGCCCTCGATACCTTCGACCCCACGTGGTTTCGCGAACTGGCTGTCGAATCCCTTTCCGCACGGGCGCTCGCCGACCTCGGAATACCTCGCTCTTACGACGCCATTATGATGACAGGCAATGTTCCTGCTTTCCTGTCGCCGGGGAGTCTCGTTCGTGCTTTCGGCTCCGTTTCAGCGCTTCTGAGCCCCGGTGGATTCTTTATCGTGGGTACCTCGAGCAAGCCGAGGGGAGGTCCGCTGGACCAGGACCTCGCGGCGGACAGTGCCGGTCTCACGCTCACCAATCGCTTTTCTGATTGGCACCTCGGTCGTTTCTCACGGGAGGACTCCGCCTGGTCCGTCAGCGTGTACACGGCACCGGGCGACTCCCCACGATCAGATGTTGCGGAGGGAATATTCATCCTGCGATAGCGAACACTGGCGCCCTGGCGAGCGAGCCGCGAAACCCCGGCTACGCGCTGTCGCGCTCCACAATGTGCGTTTCCATGATGCACTGGTGCTCCACGGGTTCGCCCCGCAGCAGGCTCAGCATCATCTGCGCCATTTTGGCGCCCATAGCTTCCGAAGGCTGGTGGACGGTGGTCAGTTGGATGTCACCACGCGAGGCCACCGGGGAATCGTCGAACCCCACCACCGCAACATCCCCCGGCACGCTGCGGCCGAGCTCACGCAGCACGGAGACGGCGCCGGTGGCCATGAGGTCGCTCGCCACGAACACCGAATCGAGATCGGGGAAACGGTCGAGGAGTTCGCGCATGGCGCGAGCGCCGCTCACCTGCGAGAAGTCGCCGTAGGCCACTCGTTCGACGCCGCGACCCGCCGCCGAGAGAGCGCGGAGGGAGCCCTCGGCCCGGTCGGCACCCGCGGGCATGTCGGGCGGCCCAGCGATGATGCCGATGCGTTCCCGGCCGCGATCGATGAGGTATTGCGTGCCGCGGGCGGCCGCGGCCGCGTTGTCGACATCCACGAAGTAGGCCGGCTGAGTGAGCGCTGGCCCGGTGTCGAAGCGCATCGGACGCCCGTTGTACACCACCGGCATGGTCTCCTGCAGCGTCTCGAGAAACGCGTTTCCGGAGTGGTGGGATGCCACGAGCGCGCCATCGACGTTGCCGCCAGTGAGATAGCGGGTGGTCTTCTCGCTCGGCCGGGACTGCGCCAGCTGCAGGGTGAGCACATAGTCGCTGTTGTCGAGCTCACGGGTGATGCCCTGTACGATCGCCGCGAAGTACGGGTCGCCGAAGAATCGGCTGGCCTCCTCCGGGATCACCAGCGCGATCACGAGAGTGCGATTATTGGCGAGGGACCGGGCGGCTCGGTTGGGACTGTAGTTGAGGGAGCGGATCGCGTCTTGCACGGCCGCGAGCACCTCGGGGCTCACCTGGCTCGATCCGTTGACCACCCGGGAGACGGTAGATCGGGACACGCCAGCGGCCGCCGCCACGGCCTCGAGGGTCGGGGCGACGCGTCGTGCCGACGGCGTGATTGTCATCTGCCCGAAGTCTAGCCAGTAGCCGAAGTGTTGCCAGTGCTGCCGGGTGGTCCGAATGCGCCTAGAGGGCGCGTTCGCCGATGATGCGACGGTACTCGATGGCACTGGCCTTCGGGGTGCGCGCCTGGGTCTCGTAGTCCACCCGTACGATGCCGAATCTCTTGTCATAGCCCCAGGCCCACTCGAAGTTGTCGAGCAGCGACCAGTAGAAGTACCCCTTCACTGGCACTCCGCCATCGACGGCATCCAGAATGGCGTCGAGGTGAGCGGTGAGGAAGTCCCGGCGGTCGACATCGTCGACCGAACCATCCGCGTTGGCCACATCGTCATAGGCCGCACCGTTTTCGGTCACCGAGAGGGCGACTCCAAGTGGGCCGCTGTATTCGTCGTGTACCCGGCGCAGGAGGCGGGTGAGTCCCTCCGGCTGCACCTCCCAGTCCATCGCGGTGAGCGGCAGTCCGCGTGAGCGCCAGTGCACACCGTCCGCAGCGGGGAACGGCGAGCGCTTGGGTCGTTCGGATGGCGCGGCGGTGGATGTCTCGTCCGCGCCGGGCCGCATGCTCACGAAGTCACCGTGGTAGTAGTTGACGCCGAGGGCATCGATCGGAGTCGAAATGATCCCGAGGTCTCCGGGGTGCACGACGGCCTCGAATCCGTTGCCTGCAACATCCTGGAGCACATCGTGCGGGTACTCGCCCCGGAAGATCGGATCGAGAAAGAACCGGTTGAACTGGCCGTCAATACGTCGTGCGGCATCACGGTCCCCGGCATCGGACGGATCGACCGGGTCGGCCACCGTGAGGTTGAGCGTGATACCCAGTTGCAGGCTGGGGTCGCGTTTGCGGAGCTCCTGTACGACGAGTCCGTGACCGAGCAGCAGGTGATGCGCGGCGGCGAGCCCGGCGGGCACGTCCTGGCGACCCGGCGCATGTTCTCCGCCGATATAGCTGAGAAAGGATGCACACCACGGCTCATTGAGAGTGGTCCAGGACTCCACGCGGTCACCGAGCACATCGTGCACGGTCGCGGCGTATTCAGCGAAACGGTAGGCGGTGTCCCGGTTGGCCCAGCCGCCCTTCTCCTCGAGCGCTTGCGGGAGGTCCCAGTGATAGAGCGTGAGCCACGGTGTGATGTTCTTCTCGAGCAGCTGATCCACCAGCTTCGAGTAGAAGGAGAGACCCTGCTTGTTGACGTGCCCACCGTCCGGACGCACCCGCGACCAGGAGGTGGAAAACCTGTAGGCCTGCAACCCGAGGTCGGCCATCAGCGCCACATCATCCGCAAAGCGGTGGTAGTGGTCGCAGGCGACGTCGCCGTTGTCGCCGCGCACGACCGCGCCGGGAACGCGGCAGAAGACATCCCAGATCGAATCGGTGCGGCCGTCTTCGTGGGCCGCTCCCTCGATCTGGTAGGCGGCCGTCGCGGCTCCGAAGAGGAAGTCCGGCGGAAACGCGCGGGCGCTTCTGGTTGTTGTGGCCAGTGCTGCGGTATCGATGGTCACGAGGGCCATCCCTTCAGTGCTTGTGATCCGAGTGCTTGTCATCCGAGTGCTTGTCATCCTTTTACGGCTCCCTGCATTATCCCTGCCACCAGCTGCCGTCCCGCGAGCACGAACAGCGCGATGAGCGGGAGGGTGGCGAGCAGCACTCCCGCAAGAACGATGGAGTAGTCGATGAAATAGTTGGCCTGCAGCGTCGCGAGCGACACCGGCAGGGTGGGGTTGCTCGCATTCAGCACGATGAACGGCCAGAAGAAGTTGGTCCAGGTGGTGATGAAGGTGAACAGTGCAAGCATCGCCGCCGCCGGCCGGGCGGACGGCAGCCCGATGTACCAGAAGGTCTGGAACATGTTGGCGCCGTCGATACGGCCGGCCTCCACCAGCTCGTCGGGCAGCGCCTGGCTGATGTACTGGGTCATCCAGAAGACCCCGAAGGCGCTCACGAGCGCCGGCACGATTACCGCGCCGAGCGTGCCGGTCCAGCCGAACGCCGACATCGCGATGAAGAGGGGCACAACTCCGAGCTGTGTTGGTACGGCGGTGGTGGCGATAACGAACACCAGCAGGCCCCTTTTGGCACGAAAGCGCAACTTGGCGAATGCGTAGCCGGCGAGGGTGGAGAAGAAGACGACCGATGCGGAGACGACGGTAGAGACGATGACGCTGTTGCCGAGCGACTTCCAGAAGTTGACACTCTCGTTGTTGATGACGGATGCCGCGTTGGCGATGAAGTTACCTCCCGGCCACCACGACATATTCGGGTCGTTGATCGTCGAGGAATCCCCGCTGCCGATGAGAAACGACCAGTAAAGCGGAAACACCGACGCGAACATCACGACCGCGAGGAATGCGTAGACGATCGGGCTCGGTCGGCCGATCGTGAGGAAGCGCCCGCGTGGTCGGAGAGGGGAGGAGGCGGTCATGACTTTCGTCCTTCGTTGCTGGCGATCCGGCGAGTGATGCCGAGATTCACGAGTCCGATCAGCACGATCACCAGGAACAGGAGCCAGGCGACCGCGGCGGCACGGCCGAAGTTGAGCTGGCCCCAGCCGAGGTTATAGAGGTAGATGGTGAGAGTGAGCCACTGGCTGTTAGCGCCGCCGGTGCCGTACTGGTCGAACAGGCGTGGTTCGTCGAAGATCTGGAGCCCGCCGATCGTGGCGGTGATGATCACGAAGATGAGCGTCGGCCGTAACTGCGGCACGGTGATCGAGAAGAAGCGACGCAGCGCTCCAGCCCCGTCGATGGTCGCCGCTTCGTAATAGTCCCGAGGGATGGCCTGCATGCCTGCCAGAAGAATAAGAGCGTTGTATCCGGTCCACCGAAAGTTGACCATGGTGGCGATGGCAAACTGGCTCGCAAGCGGATTCGAGTGCCACTGGATGCCCGGAATTCCGACGTACCCGAGCAGCGTGTTGACGAGGCCGTACTTGTCGCCGTACATGTTGCTGAAGATGAGGGAGACCGCCACGGGCATCACGATGTACGGCAGCAGTACTCCCATGCGCCAGAACGTCTTGCCTCGCAGGTTGGTGTCGAGCACCGCCGCAATCACGAGGGCGATGATGATCTGCGGCACCGATGAGAGCAGGAAGATGCTGAAGGTGTTGCGAAGGGCGATCCAGAATTTCTGCTGCTGAAGAACCCAGAAGAAGTTGTCAGCGCCGATGAAGGCGCCCTGGCCGCCGATGAGGTCCCAGGCGTGGAGTGATACCCAGCCGGTGTAGAGCAGCGGGAACAGGCCGACGACGGCGAAGAGCAGGAAGAACGGCGAGATGTAGAGATAGGGCGAGAAGCGGATGTCCCAGCGACCAAGCTTCTGGCTGAGGGCGATCCTGCGAGGGGTGCGTTGCGCCACCCGGAGCGTGGAGGTTGTCATGGTGCGAGTCCTAGAGGTACGAAATACTGCGGCCTACGAGGGCCGGGTCGCCCGCGGAATCGGGCGACCCGGGTGGTGGTCGACGACCTAGCCGAGCGCCTTGATGTCGGAGACTACCTGGGTCCAGGAGTCCGAGACGGACTGCGTTCCGGTCTCAACTCGCGTGAGACCGTTCTGCACGGCGGTCATGATGGATCCGTACTGGGTGCCTTTGAAGGGGGTCACCTTCACCGCATTGGCGCGATCGATGTAGATCTTTCCGATCGCCGCATTGTTGAAGAAGGCGTTCGTCGCGCCCGTGAGGGTGGGGTCGGTGTATGCCGCGACCTGGCTCGGGAAAGTGCCAGCGACCTTGAACGCCTTGATCTGCTGGGCCGGTGCAGTGATCCAGTCGACGAGAGCCTTGGCTTCAGCGGTGTGCTTGCCCTGGGTGGGAACGAGCAGGAATGAGCCTCCCCAGTTTCCTCCGCCGTTCGGGAACACGTTGGCGATCTTCCAGTCGGTCGCCTTGGGGGTATCGCCCTGGATCACTCCGAGCATCCATGCCGGGCACAGCATCGTCGCATAGGCGCCGTTGGCCATGCCGGCCGACCAGTCGTTACTCCACTGGGTGAGGTGCGAGGACTGGGTCGAGCTCGCCTTCAAGACGGACTCGAACGCCGCCTTCACATCGGGGTTGGTCGCAGCGACGACCGTGCCGTCACTCTTCTCGAAGAAGTTCTTGTATTGGTTGGCGAGCCCCTGGAAGGTGGCTCCGGCCGAGTCGAACCAGGCGGCACCGGTCTTCGCATCGGCGAAGGTCTTGCCGGCGGCGTAGTAGGTTTTCCAGTCGCCGGTGAGGAGCTTGGAGACGGCGTCGGGGTCGGTCGGCAAACCTGCCTTCGCGAAGAGGTCTGAGCGGTAGCAGATGGCCTCCGGGCCAATGTCGGTTCCGAGGCCGATCTGCTTTCCGTCCGCGGTGCCGCCCGCGGTCTTCCAGCTGGAGTAGCGGCCCTTGTTGTCGGCGGAGGCGAGGTCGACGAACTTATTCCCGTACTTGCGTACCTTGGGCATCCAGTCGCCGTCGACGGCCTCGACATCGCCGAGACCTGAACCGGCCGCGAGTTTGGTGAAGAGATTCGTCTGCGCCGCATCCGAGGTCGCTGCCTTGTTCTGCACGACAGTGATGTTGGGGTGGAGCTTGTGGTACTCGGCAAGCAGAGCGTCGTCATAGCCGAAGTTATTGAAGGTGGCGAGGGTCAGCGTGATCGGCTTGGTGGTCTCGGCCGCCGAGGTGCCACCACCGGCCGAGCATCCGGTGGCGATGAGGGCAAACGCTGCTGCACCGGCAATGGCGGCAACGGCGGTCGTGCGTCGTGAAAGTTTCACGGTCACTCCTTTGTGTGCGTGGGAAGGGAAATGCGGGAGACTGATGGGAGCGCTCCCATTCTAGGTCGTGGGAGCGCTCCCAAGCAGTCGCGCTAACCATAGGCATTCGTGATGCACTCTGTCAACAAGAAAAAAGACGGTCCACCAGAAATGCTGGTGAACCGTCTTTTGAGCGAGGTAAGGTGCGTTAGGGCTTCGGCGAAGCGCCGACTCGATTGTCGGCGGATCCGTCTCCGGGCCGCACACCGTCGGTGTCACGCTCACTCGTATCGGGCTCGAGTGGTGCGCCCATCATTTCGGCCGCCTGCGTGGCCAGGATCGCGGCGTCCTGGTCGGCGACCTCCTGGATGGCCGACTTCTGGCGAAGCGGAGTGGCCTTGAGGAAGAAGCTCAGAACGAAGGCGACGAGCACGACGATCAGGCTCACCCAGAAGCCGCGTACCATCGCGTCGGAGAAGCCGTTGAGGAACGGCGCAGCGAGTGCATGGTTGGCATTGTTGAGGAACGAGGTGTTGCCATCGAGCGACGTGGTGGCGCCGCCTCCACCAGTGCTGCCGGGAGTGATCCTGGCGAGCACACTGTCGACGACCTGGCGGCGTGCCCCTGCGTTTGACAGGTCCACCTGGGCCGGAAGGTTCTGCTTGATCGGGTCCACGATGGCGTTGTAAATTTTCGTCATGATGCCCCGGTTGTTGGGGGCACTTGCAACGGCCGGGTTGAGAGCGGCGTCGAGCGCGGCGCGCAGGGTGCCCCTGTTGCTGAAGTTGGACTTGATGTTGCCGCCGACCACGCTGAAGACCACGGAGAAGATCACGGCGACCCCAAGAGTTCCACCGACCTGTCGGAAGAATGTTGACGACGAGGTCGCAACACCGATATCGCGCGGCCCGACCGAATTCTGGCTCGCGATGGTGAGGGTCTGCATGAGCTGGCCGAGCCCGAGGCCGACCAGAAGCATCGCGCTGGCGAGTACGAGGTAGTTGGAGTCTGCTGTGATCGTGGTGAAGATCAGGAAGCCGGCCACCATGAATCCGGTACCGAGAATTGGGAAGATCTTGTAGCGACCGGTGCGGGAGATCAGCTGGCCACTCACGATCGAGGAGATCATGAGTCCAAGGATCATCGGGAGCAACTGGAATCCGCTCTCGGTCGGGGTGGAGCCCTTCACCAATTGCAAGTAGAGCGGCACGGTGGAAATGGCGCCGAACATCCCGAACCCGACAAGAACGCCGAGGATGGTCGCGACCGAGAAGGTGGGCGATTTAAACAGTTTGAGTGGGATCAGTGCGTCATCACCCATGAGCCGTTCGGAGACGATGAAGGCGATGATTCCCAGCACTCCGACGATGTAGCAGGCGACGGATCCCGCAGAATCCCAGCCCCAGTCTCGACCCTGCTCGGCGACGAGCAGGAGGGGCGCAACCGCCATGATGACGGTGGTCGCCCCCCACCAGTCGATACGCACCCTGCGATTGATACTGCGCTTCGGCAGGTGCAGGAATCGCAACACCATTGCGAGAGCGATGATGCCGATCGGGATGTTGATCAGGAAGACCCAGCGCCAGCCGTTGATGAACAGGATGTAGGGAGCGCCGGCGAACAGCCCGCCGATGAGCGGACCGATGACGCTCGAGATGCCGAAGACGGCGAGAAAGTAGCCCTGGTATTTGGCTCGTTCGCGCGGTGCGAGCATGTCTCCCATGATCGCGAGGGGGAGGGCCATGAGGCCACCGGCACCGATGCCCTGGATCGCGCGGAATCCGGCGAGTTCGAGGATCGAGGTGGAGAAGCCCGACGCGACGGAACCGATGATGAATATCGAGATCGCGAAAATGAACAGCGGTCGGCGGCCGAAGATGTCGGAGAGCTTGCCGTAGATCGGTGTCGCGATGGTGGAGACGATCAGGTAGGCGGTGGTGACCCAGGCCTGCTGGCTGAGGCCGTTCAAGTCATCCGCAATGGTGCGGATGGAGGTGCCGACCACGGTCTGGTCAAGGGCGGAGAGGAACATGCCGGCCATCAGGCCGTAGAGCACAAAGAGAATCTGGCGGTGGGTCATGATCCCCCCGGACTCGTGGACCTCTTTGGCCCGGGTTGCTGCGTCGACGCGTGACATGGATCCTCGATTTGTGTGGCGAAGGGTGACTTAACTGAAATCACCACTGAAGAACGAGCGTTCTTCAGTGGCGCAAAATCTTGCGTGCTGTGCAAAGTTACACGCAGGGCAAGCATTTCGCAAGTCGGTTTCGGCGCAAATTCGACGAAATCCTACGGAGAAGGCAAACTGCCAGCTTGACAAGCGGGCTGCATCAGCTCCGGACGGTGACGAGGGTGCTGACCGGTGCCCAGTCGAAAATAGTGGCGATCACGGCAACGGGTACGTGGACGCAGCCGTGGGAGCCCTGGGTCGTGTAGAGCGAACTGCCGTAGGGGAAGGTCTGCCATGACGAGTCGTGGAATCCGATACCGCCGTCGAAGGGCATCCAATATTCGACCGGATCGTTCCATGGGCCGTTGACGTCCTTGCCAGCGAGCACGGTATTGCGCTTCTTGCCGGTGATGTGCGAGGTGCCGAGGGGGGTCGTGTACCGCGCGTTCGTTATCGCTGATGCGCCGGTCGTGATGGCACTGTCGATGAGCAGTGCGTCACCGGTGCACGCCCACAGGTGCTGCTCACCGATACTCACATAAATGTGTTTGACTCCGGCTGGCGTTCCGGCGCAGGGCGACGCGATCGGAGTCGCGGGCTGCGCGGGCGCGGCAACGGTTTTCGCGACCGGAGCCGGTGCGGCTGCCACCGGCGCCGCGCTGGGGGTTGCAGAGGGAGTCGCGGTGGGCTTCGGTGCGGATGTCACGGTGAGCGCCGAAGCGTCGCGCATACCGGCGCTGCATCCCACAAGTACGACAAGAAGCGCCGTCGCTCCGGCGATTGCAACGGCCCGTCGCAAATTGGCTATACGTTCCATCGGTCGTCCCCACACTCAATCAATTCTCTTAGCAGACCATAACCTTAGAGGTCCGTGCCAGGCGGCACCGCATCCGCCGAGTCTTTTCGTGCGACTTGCCAGCCGGGCTCCCTGCTCGCACCCCAGGGGGGGACGATCAGTCAACCTCCGAGCGCCGCGTCCACGATGGCCTTGGCTTCGTGCTGCACCTGTGCGAGGTGCTCTGGGCCGAGGAAGGACTCCGCGTAGATCTTGTACACGTCTTCGGTGCCGCTCGGCCGGGCCGCAAACCACGCATGCTCGGTGACCACCTTCACTCCGCCGACGGCGGCACCGTTACCCGGGGCCTCACTCAGTTTCGCAAGTATCGGTTCCCCTGCGAGGGTGGTGGCGGTGATCGAGGAACCGGTGAGAGTTCCGAGTGCTGCCTTCTGCGCCTTCGAAGCTGCGGCATCCACCCGCTCGTACACCGGCGAGCCGAACTTCGCCGTGAGCTCGGCATAGAGCTGGCTGGGGGACTTGCCGGTGACCGCGATGATCTCGCTCGCGAGCAGGGCGAGCAGGATGCCGTCCTTGTCGGTGGTCCATACTGTCCCGTCCTTACGGAGGAAACTCGCCCCCGCAGATTCCTCGCCGCCGAACGCGACGGAGCCGTCGACGAGCCCGGGCACGAACCACTTGAAGCCCACCGGAACCTCCCAGAGGCGGCGGCCGATCGATTCGGCAACGAGGTCGATCATGGAACTCGAGACGAGCGTCTTGCCGATCGCGGCATCCGCGCTCCACTGCGGGCGATGGCTATAGAGGTACTGGATGGCGACAGCCAGGTAGTGGTTCGGGTTCATGAGCCCGCCATCCGAGGTAACGATGCCGTGCCGGTCGGCGTCGGCGTCATTGCCGGTGACCACGTCGTAGTCGTCCTTATGCACCAGCACGCTGGCCATGACGGATGCCGATGACGGGTCCATGCGGATCTTGCCGTCCCAGTCGAGCGTCATGAATCCCCACTGCGGATCGACCCCGGGATTGACCACGGTGAGGTCGAGTCCATAGCGCTCGGCAATCGCGCTCCAGTAGTGAACACTCGCGCCGCCGAGGGGATCGGCGCCGATGTGGACGCCCGCCTTTTTGATGGCCTCCACGTCGATGATGTTCTCGAGGTCATTCACGTAGTTACCGCGGAAGTCGTAGGTGCCGACGCCCGAGGGCTCGGCCCGCTTCACGGCATGGCTACCCTCGGCGATGATCTCGTTCGCTCGGTTCGCGATCCAGTTGGTGGCGTCGCTGTCGGCCGGTCCACCGTGTGGCGGGTTGTACTTGAAGCCGCCATCGCGTGGCGGGTTGTGGCTCGGGGTCACGACGATTCCGTCGGCCTGCGGCTCGCCGGGGGCGATCGAAGCGTTGTACCTGATGATTGCGTGGCTGATTGCCGGTGTGGGCACGAAGTCGCCGAACTCGTCGACCAGGGCCTCCACCCCGTTGGCGATCAGTACCTCGAGTGCGGTGGTCTCGGCCGGACGGCTCAGGGCATGGGTGTCGCCGCCGATGAAGAGTGGACCGGTGATGCCCTTCCCCGCGCGGTACTCCACAATGGCCTGTGTAATTGCCGCGATGTGGGTCTCATTGAAGGCACTGTCCAGGCTGGAACCGCGGTGGCCGGAGGTGCCGAACACCACTTTTTGCTCGGCGATACTCACGTCGGGCACACGCTCGTAGTAGGCCGCGAGCAGCGTGTGCACGTCGACGAGATCAGAGGTCTGGGCTGGCTGTCCTGCGCGAGCGTTCATGCACCAAGTCTTGCACCCGCGGGACGTCGGTCGGCAGGAGTTAGACGTCGTTCCTTCCCCGCGGCGAGCCAATAAACTCGGCGCTATGCCGAATCTGACTCACGCCGAAGATACTTATTCTTACCTTGGTCCGGCGGGCACCTTCACGGAGGCCGCTCTCGCCCAGGTGACGGATGCCGTCGGCAAGACCTGGCAGCCGGTCAACAACATCGGACAGGCCCTCGACGATGTCGTGTCGGGGCGCAGCATCGCGGCCATGATCGCGATCGAGAACTCGATCGAGGGCGGCGTTACTGCGAGCCAGGATGCGCTCGCCAACATCCCGAACCTCCGCATCATCGGCGAGTACCTCGTGCCGGTGAACTTCGTGCTCGTGGCACGGCCGGGCACCCGGCTATCGGATGTGCGGGTCGTCAACGCGCATCCGGTTGCCTACGCGCAGTGTCACATCTGGCTCGACGCGACCCTGCCCGCGCATGGCCACCTGCCGGCCACCTCCAACGTTGCGGCGGCGGCATCGCTGCTGGCTGACGACACGGCGGATGCCGCAATCGCGCCCCCCGGAATCACCGGCCACTATCCGCTCGAGGTGCTTAGCGTTGAGATCGGCGACAATCCGAATGCGGTCACCCGCTTCGTGCTCGTCAGCCGCACGACTCGCCTGCCCGCGCCGACCGGGTCGGACAAGACCAGCGTGATCGTGGAGCTTCCGGATGACACGGCCGGCCGCCTGCTTGAGATGCTTGAGCAGTTCGCCACCCGCGGGGTCAACATGAGCCTGCTCGCCTCCCGTCCGATCGGAGACGCCCTCGGCCGCTACCGTTTCGTTATCGATCTCGACGGCCACCTTCACGACGAGCGGGTCGCTGAGGCCCTCCTCGGTCTCAAGCGTTTTAGCCCCAAGGTGATCTTCCTCGGGTCGTATCCCCGCGCCGACAAGCTCGCCATCACGGTGACCCCGCGGTACGACGATCGGGCCTTCACCGATGCTCGCGACTGGCTGCAGGGACTCGACTCCTGAACCATTCGAAATTCCCGGGCAAAGAGGTATCTCTACCGGGATTTCCTGCTCCTGTATTGGTAGCGACTCCAACCGATGGGGCCGCCCGTATGGAGGAGTAACTCATGGCGCCCGAGCCAGAGAACGAAGCCCGAGCGGCAATCCGCCCGGTGAAAGAGCGGATCGAAGACGCGTTGATCGCCCAACCGGGTGTCGTCGCCGTCGACATCGGCCACAAGGTGTCAAAGGGGGTGAACACAGGCGAGCTGAGCATCGTCGTCTATGTCGACAAAAAGAAGCCGAAGAGTGCACTGCCCAAAGACCAGCTCATTCCAGACGAGATCGACGGCATTAAGACCGATGTCAAGGAGCTGATAATTGATCTTCAGCCCGCCTACGAGCTCGCAGACGGGTCGGCATTCGTCGACGCCACCGTCTATCCGACGCTCACCGGTGGCATCAGCATGGGGCCGGTGCGCAGCATCCATCTCGATCCACCGGATGTTGCGACGAGCGGCCAATACGTCTTCTCCGGCACCCTCGGTGCACTCGTGCGCGACCGGGCATCCGGGGCCACGATGGCTCTGACCAATTTCCATGTTGCGTGTCTCAACAACTCGTGGACGGCCGGGGACCGGATGGTACAGCCGTCCATCCCGGACGGCGGAGGCTCCGCTGTGCAGTTCGGCAGTCTCGCGCGTGGGGCACTGACCGACCAGGTGGATGCGGCGGTTGTCACCCTCGACGCCGGAAAGGCGTGGGAGCCGAGCATCCACGGCATCGGATGGGTCGCCGGCCACGCCGACGCGATCGTTGGAGAGTCGGTGCGCAAGCGTGGTCGCACGACGGAGCTCACCTTCGGCAGTGTCGCGTCCACTGACTTCACCGCGAGCGTGAACTACGGCGGCGCTATCGGCGTTCGCACGCTCAAGCACCAGTTGCGCCTCAACACCGACACGACGAAGTCGACGCGGTTCTCGGACCACGGCGACTCCGGGTCGATGGTCGTGAACGCGAGCCGGCACGTCGTCGGCCTACTCTTCGCCGGCTCCAACGACGGATCGATGACCTTCGCAAACCCGATCGCGACGGTTCTCGACACGATGGGGGTCGACCTGATCGTGCGGATCATCTGCGTGCCGCCGACTCGCCTGCCGGTGCTCTGCCCGACCCGGGTGACCACCACGTGCCTCACCCGGTCGCCGGTGATGTGCCGCTTCACGCGGTCGGTGGTCTGCCTCCCGACGAGGCCGATCATCTGCCGGATCACCCGCACCCCGATCTGCGAAATGGTCTATAGCCGCCCGGCCTGCCCGCCCGGGCCGATCTTTTCGCGGGCCTGCAACGATCCCTCGGACCCGTTTAACCCTCGCGGGCCAATCGAGATGCCCGGAGGTCGGTTCCCCGGCTTCCAGGCGGACTACACCGACCCCTATGCCGGGCAGTACTCGACCGGAGAGTTCGAGGACGACAGTACCTACTGGGCCGGCTACCTCGCCGCGCTTGAGGACCTGTCGGACGAGGGCACGGAATGACCACAGCTCCGGGAATGGCGGCCGCGGCGATCCGCGCCGGCCTCCTCCACCCCTCTGAGGTGCTGGACGGATCGGTCGTCGTCGTGTCGCAGTCCCGGAGCAACGTCGTCCATCGGTTCGATCGGCATGGTGTCCCCGTCGTCTTCGTCAAGCAGCGCGGGCTTGCCTCGCGGCTCGACGGCGACGACGCGATCGAAAACGAGCGCAGGGTGCTGCGGATGCTGCGGGGCCA
>JANYEI010000147.1 GCA_025363205.1 Frigoribacterium sp. | reverse complement strand
GTCGTTCGGCATGCAGTCGGCCGTGCCGCACGTGCTTGCGACTCTCGAGCGCACTCACGATCCCCAGCGCGTGCCGCTCGTGGTGCAGTGGGCTCGGGACGCCGGCCTCGGCGTGAGTCTCGACCTGATCTATGGAACGCCCGGGGAATCCCTGGCCGATTGGCGTGAGTCGCTCGAACACGCCATTGCAGAGCGTCCGGATCACCTTTCGGCGTATTCCCTCATCGTGGAGGACGGCACGAAGCTCGCCAGGCAGATCCGGCGAGGCGAGGTGGCGCAGCCCGACGAAGACCTGCAGGCCGACATGTACGAGCTGGCGGATGAGTTGCTTGGCGCCGCCGGCTACGACTGGTACGAGGTGAGCAACTGGTCGCGCGAGTCGAACTCAGATGTCGCGGAGCATCGCTCCCGCCATAATCTTGCCTATTGGCTGGGGCAGGACTGGTGGGGAATCGGACCAGGGGCTCACAGCCACATCGGGGGGGTGCGCTGGTGGAATGTGAAGCACCCTGCCGCCTACGGCGACCGCATCGGCGCGGGCCTGTCGCCGGGAGCCGGGCGGGAAACGCTCGACGATGAGACCCGACAGGTGGAAAGAGTGCTGCTCGGAACCCGCATCCGTGATGGGCTGGTCATTTCAACGCTGCCCGCTGGCGCACGCACGGCCGTCGCCGGCCTGATCGGCGACGGATTGGTCGACGGGGCATCAGCAATCCGCGGCAGGCTGGTGCTCACCCTGCGCGGACGACTGCTCGCAGATGGCGTTGTTCGACGCCTGCTCGCGTAGCTTCGCCTCGCAGCAGGGGACTAGCTCGAGACGAACTTGAGCGCAACCGGGTAGGTGTACAGCTCCCCGCGATTGGCGGCAATCGCGGCGATGATGCTGAACACGACGTTGAGCACGCCGACCGCGATCAGCACAAGTGAGCCGATAAAGATCCAGAGTGTGAAGAACCCGACGATGTAGCCGAGCAATACGGTGAGTTGAAAGTTGAGAGCGGCGCGGGTGTGTTCCCGAATGAACGGACCGCGGTCCCGAAGCAGAAAGTAGCCGATCAGGGCGGGCAGGAAATGGAAGAAGATCGCGCCGAGGTGTACGAGCGTCGCCCAGAGTTTCTCATCGCCCGGGCTGAGCGGCTGCGTTGCCTGGTACGGATTTGGCGTGTTTTCTGACATCCGACCATTAAAGCAACAAGCCCGGCCGCGTGTGCGACCGGGCTTGGTGAAAGAGGCGGTTACTTGATGAGGCGAAGGGCGAACGGGTAGCGGTAGGAAATGCCGTCCTTGGCCTTCAAAAAGGCGATGATCGAAAAGATGACCCTGACGATGTAGACAGCCGGGATGATGAGAAATCCGATGAGGATGGCCGTCATGAGGTAACCGACCACTTCGGCGATCAGGAGCGTGATCTGGAAGTTCAGCGCCTCCTTGCCCTCGACATTGCTGAAGTTGCCGCGGTCCTTAAAGACCAACCAGATGATGAGGGAGGGCAGGATGCCGAGAATACCTCCGAGGTGGGCGAACGAAGCCCATTGACGGTCATCCGCTTCGGTAAGGGGATCTGCCGGTTGCGGCGCGGCTGGCTGGTAGGAGGGGTCGGTCATGTGCAGAGCCTTTCGGTGAGCGGGTCTATCCTGCATGTTGCCAGGACAGACGTTGTGCGTGATCTCGCACTGCCCTCGATCGAAAGCAGTGCGCGAGTACATGCATAAGGTAGCGCCCCGGTCGCGGTGCGTGCAATGCCTTGGCCATGGTGTGTCACGGTAGAATTGGCAGTCGGTAGTAGCGAGTGCCAACCACCCCAAAGGGGATCGGCGTGGCACAGAGAGCGAGGTGGTCGGGATGGTGTCAGAACGGGGCCTCGACGTGCTTCGCGTCATCGTGCAGGACTATGTCGCCTCACGCGAACCGGTCGGGTCGAAATCGATCGTCGACCGGCATTCGTTTGGTGTTTCAGCAGCGACCATCCGCAACGACATGGCTCTGCTCGAAGAGGAAGAGCTCATCGCGGCGCCGCATACGTCGTCCGGCCGCATCCCCACTGATAAGGGGTACCGCGTGTTCGTCAACCAGCTCGCCGACCTCCGTCCGCTCAGCCCGGCCCAGCGCACCGCCATCGAAACCTTTCTCGGAGCATCCGCCGATCTCGACCAGGTGCTCGGCCGCACCGTGCGGCTGCTCTCCCAGCTCACCCACCAGGTGGCGCTCGTGCAGTACCCCTCGCTGTCTCGCTCGCGCATCCGTCACGTCGAACTGGTGCGACTGGCGTCATCCCGAGTTATGACGGTGCTCATCACCGACACCGGTCGTGTGGAGCAGCGTCTGCTCGACGTGTCCGATGAGCTTGAGGAGTCTTTTCTCGGCAACCTCGGAATTCGCCTCAATGCCACGCTGGGAGGACTCGGGCTCGCAGAAGCGGCTGAGAAGCTCGCCCTGTTTCCTGAGCAATTTCCGCCCGACCAGGCACCTGCAGTCGGACGGATCGCCTCCGCGCTCATCGAGCAGGTACTGGCGAATCGCCAGGACAGGCTGGTCATGGCCGGAACCGCAAACCTCGTGCGCACCGAGGAAGACTTCAGCGGCAGCATCTACCCTGTGCTCGAGGCAATCGAGGAGCAGGTGACCCTGCTGCGCCTGTTCGGAGAGATGGAACCGGATCACAACGGCTTTTCGGTGTCGATCGGCAAAGAGAATGCGTCGTTCGGCCTCGGGGAGACCTCGGTACTGACCACGGGCTACGCGACCTCCGGTGGAGAGGTGTCACGTCTCGGCGTGATCGGCCCCACCCGCATGGACTATTCAAACAACATCGCGGCCGTGAGAGCTGTCGCCCGCTACCTGTCCCGCCTGCTCGGCGAGGACTAAAGATCAGAAGGAAATTGAGTGGCCGACCACTACGAAGTACTCGGTGTCGATCGCAGTGCGACGACCGATGAGATCAAGAAGGCGTACCGTCGCCTTGCCAGGGAACTGCATCCCGACGTAAACCCGGGAGCGGATGCCTCGGAGCAGTTCAAGCTCGTCACGCACGCCTATGACGTGCTCTCGGATGCGCAGCAACGCCAGCAGTACGACCTCGGGCCGCAGACGGGCTTCGGCGGCCAGGGCGGAGCGAGCTTTGGTGGCTTCGGCGATATCTTTGAGTCCTTTTTCGGCGGTGGCCAGACCCGCGGTCCGCGCTCGCGTCGAGAACGCGGCCAAGATGCACTCGTGCGCGTCGAGGTGGACCTCGATGAGATCATCTTCGGCACGACCAGGGACATCGAGGTGGACACCGCCGTGCTCTGCGAGACCTGCGACGGGTCATGCTGCGCCCCAGGGACCACACCGGTCACCTGTGACATCTGCCACGGCA
The DNA here is from genome assembly GCA_025363205.1 of Frigoribacterium sp. Classification (GTDB taxonomy): domain Bacteria; phylum Actinomycetota; class Actinomycetes; order Actinomycetales; family Microbacteriaceae; genus Lacisediminihabitans. Next base: position 12,020 of record JANYEI010000147.1, on the reverse strand, counting down.
GCGGCCAGATCCAGCGCACAGTTCGCAGCCTCCTCGGCAATGTCATGACATCAAGTCCCTGTGGCACCTGCCGCGGCTATGGCACCGTCATCCCCAACCCCTGCCCCACCTGCCAGGGCCAGGGTCGTGTGCGTGCGCGCCGCAGCATCCCGGTCGACATTCCGGCCGGTGTCGACACCGGCCTTCGACTGCAGATGCCGAACCAGGGCGAGGTCGGCCCGGCCGGGGGCACCGCCGGAGATCTCTACCTCGAGATTAAGGTGCGCCATCACGATGTATTCAGTCGCAATGGTGACGACCTGCTCGCGACCCTCGAGGTGCAGATGACGGATGCCATCCTCGGCACCCGTACCTCGCTCAAGACCCTCGACGGCGATGTCTCGGTCGAGATCCGCCCGGGCACCCAGAGCGCCGAAGTCATCACGATCAAGGACCGAGGAGTGACCCACCTTCGCGGCAGTGGTCGTGGAGATCTCAAGATCGGAGTGCAGGTGACAACTCCCGTGAAACTTAATCACAAGGAGCAGGATCTCATCAAGCAGTTCGCGACCACTCGTAAGGGAGCGGCGCCCACCCTCACGCACTTCCAGCAGGGTCTGTTCCAAAAGTTGCGCGACCGCTTCCTCAACATCTGATCGCATGGCGCACTTCTACCTAAGCGAAGCGTTGGTCTCGGCCGTGGTCGGCGAGCGGGTGACCGTTGGCGGGGCCGAGGCACGGCACGCTGTCACGGTGAGTCGCATCGCGGCCGGAGACTCGATCTCGATCGGCAACGGCGCCGGACTCATGGTGTCCGGCTCGGTGGTCTCGGCGGAGCACACCGAGTTCGTGGTCGAGGTCGAGACGGTCGTCGAGACGCCTCCGCCCTCTCCGGCGATCTGGCTCGTGCAGGCTCTCGCCAAGGGCGACCGCGATGAGCAGGCGGTGCAACAGGCCACCGAACTCGGTGTGGACGGGGTGATCCCGTGGTCGGCCCAGCGCTCAATCGTGAAGTGGGAGGGCGCGAGGGTGCGCAAAGGCCACGACCGCTGGAGCGCGATCGTGCGGGAAGCAAGCAAGCAGTCGGTACGGCCGTGGGTCCCGGAGGTCGGCGATCTCGCATCCCTCTCGGTGCTCGTGGGGCTGGCAAAGGTCACGCGGATGCTGCTGCTCGAGCCGACCGCTGAACTCGCGCTGAGCGCGCTCGAGCCCGATCATCGTGATGTGGTGCTCGTCGTGGGACCGGAGGGCGGCATTGCGCCTTCCGAGCGGAGCCGGCTTGAGGCCGGGGGAGCCACAGCGGTGCGGCTTGGCGACACGATTCTTCGCACCTCGACTGCCGGACCGGCCGCGGTCGCAGTACTGAACGCCCGCCTCGGGCGCTGGTAGCACTCGCACGCTCCGCGGGTCTGCGTGCCACGCGCCTGCGCGGCTCTGTGTGCCTCGCGCCTGCGCAGCTCCGTGTGCCACGCGCCCGCGCGGCTCCGTGCCACCGTTCATCCGCGTTTCCGCGACCCCCGCGGGAGGGGAATATGGCTAATCCGCTCAGAACTCCCTCCTTCTCGCGTTGATTGTGGAAAAGTCCCTCCCTTGCGCGCGGGCTGCGCGCGGGCTGAACAAGGGTTTCTCGCCGCTGGGGGATGGCAGCCGGATCCCCCGCCGGGGACTCGAGATGAGCGGCCCTCCACGGCACATCTGAGCAGCGCACAACTTCGCCGCGCAATACGGCAGAACTCCCACGCAGAGAACGAGCAGCTCACCACGTGGCGCTGTCGCAGTGTTCCCAGCTAACTCCGGTCGAGGGTCGGCGGCGTCCCTTACCCTTGAGACATGTCGACAACAGCAGTGCCCTCCCTTTTCACGCGCATCATGGCGGGCGAGATTCCGGCGGATATCGTCTTCGAAAACGAGCGCATCATCGCGTTTCGGGACATCGCGCCGAAGGCACCCGTGCATCTGCTCGTGGTGCCGAAGACCGCGGAATTCGCCAACGTGACGGAGCTGGCCGCGGCAGACCCGGCGCTGCTCGCCGAGGTCATCGCGATTGTGCAACAGCTCGCCGACGAGCACTGCGGCGGCCAGTACCGCCTCGTTTTCAACACCGGCCCGCTCGCCGGGCAAACCATCTTCCACGTTCACGCCCACCTGCTCGGTGGGCCTCTTCCCGAAGGATCCCTTGGCCAATAGCGATTCCACGTCTGCCCGATCTCCCGAGGCACACTCCCCGCAACACGCCGTCATTCGAGTTGACGGAGTCGCGATGGTGCGACTGCTCGGTCCGCAGGATCGTCTTCTGAAGGCGATTGAGAAACAGTATCCGCAAGTCTCCGTGCTCGTGCGCGGCAACGAAATCACCCTGAACGGCGACGCCCGTCAACTGTCCGCCGCCGTGCGGCTTATCGAGGAGTTAGTCATGATGGTGCGCAGCGACCGCGAACACGGCGAGAATGTGCTCGACGAACGCAGCGTCACCGAGTCGGCGAAGATTCTCGCCAGCGACCAGCGAGTGAGCCCGGCGGAGTTGCTCAGCCAGGCCATCCTCACCAGCCGCGGCAAGAGCATCCGGCCGAAGACTCTCGGCCAGAAGGAATATGTCGACGCGATCGACGAAAACACGATCGTGTTCGGCATCGGACCGGCAGGAACCGGAAAGACCTATCTCGCAATGGCAAAGGCCGTGCAGGCACTGCAGCGCAAGGAGGTCGAGCGCATCATCCTCACTCGCCCTGCGGTCGAAGCCGGCGAACGGCTCGGCTATCTGCCCGGCTCGCTCACCGACAAGATCGACCCCTATCTGCGTCCCCTGTATGACGCTCTGAACGAAATGATGGATCCGGAGGTCGTACCCAAGCTGCTCGCCGCTGGCACGATCGAGGTCGCCCCCTTGGCGTACATGCGGGGCCGAACGCTGAACAACGCGTACATCGTGCTCGACGAGGCCCAAAATACGACGCCCGAACAGATGAAGATGTTTCTGACTCGGCTCGGTCACGGCTCGAAAATGGTGATCACGGGCGACATCACCCAGATCGACCTGCCCGTCGGGTCCAGCGGTCTGCAGCTCGTGACACGCGTGCTCGACGAGATCGACGAGATCCATTTCGCGCGGCTGACCAGCGAGGATGTGGTGCGCCACAATCTCGTCGGGCGCATCGTCGACGCGTACACCAAGTACGATGCAGAGCGGCAGGCCGCGCGTTTTAACACGCTCAGCACTCGCGAGGCCGCCCAGAATTCCGACAACAGGGGTCGTCCGTGAGCATAGAGATCAACAACGAGTCCGTCATTCCCGTGGATGAGGTCGCCCTGCAGCGCCTTTCCACCTATGCCCTCGACTACCTGTACGTGCACCCGGACGCCGAGCTCGCGATCGTCCTCGTGGACGAGGGCGCTATGGAGCAGCTGCACCTCCAGTGGATGGACGAGCCTGGCCCCACCGACGTGCTCAGCTTTCCCATGGACGAATTGCGCCCGGGAACCGAGGAGTCGATGACGCCCGCAGGACTCCTCGGCGACATCGTGCTCTGCCCGCAGGTCGCTGTATCGCAGGCGGAAACCGCCGGCCACAGCCCGCTCGACGAGATGCTGCTTCTGACGACACACGGCATCCTGCACCTGCTGGGGTTCGACCACGCCGAACCGGATGAGGAGAAAAAAATGTTCGGCATCCAGCGGGAGATCCTCACCGGGTTTGACCTCGCCGAACGTCGATCGAAGTAGTCTCCTCATGATTGCGCTCTTCGTCAGCGTGGCTGTTCTGCTGGTTGTCTTCGCCGGGTTTCTCGCCGCAGCCGATGCCGCCCTCGGTGTGTTGTCGCGCGCAGACCTTCTCGAAATCGCGTCGACCTCCCGCGCCCGCAAATCTCTCACGGCGATCGCGGCGGATGTCGGGGCTCATGTGAACGCCGTCAATTTCATGCGCGTGGTCGCCGAGACCACCGCCGCGGTGCTCGTGACCCTCGCGTTTGCCTACCTGTTCCCCGAGTGGTGGTGGGCCCTGCTTGCATCCGCCTTCATCATGACCCTTGCCTCCTTCGTGCTCGTGGGGTCCAGTCCGCGAAGTGTCGGACGGGTACACGCCCGGGCCGTGGTGCGAGTGAGCGCGTGGACCGTGCACGCCCTCAGGGAGCTCCTCGGTCCGATTGCCGCGGCCCTCGTGGCCATCGGAAACCGGGTTACCCCGGGGCGCACCGCGACTTTTTCCTCTGAGGAGCAATTGCTGAGCATGGTGGACGAGGCCACCGAACTCGAGGTGCTCGAAGAGGACGATCGCGCGCTCATCCACTCCATCTTCGAGTTCAACGACACGGTCGTGCGCGAGGTGATGATTCCGCGCACCGACATGGTGACCATCGAGAGCGACGAGTCCATCGGCGCCGCGATGGGACTCTTTCTCAGCCGTGGTGTCTCCCGCGTGCCGGTGATCGGCGTCGATGTCGACGAGGTGATCGGGGTGCTTTACCTGCGTGATGTCGCACGCCTCACGTACGAGCGACCCAGGGGCCTCGACTTGGTGACGCTCGAATCCCTGGTGCGTCCGGCCCAGTTCATCCCCGAGTCAAAAAAGGCCGATGACACGCTGCGCCAAATGCAGCTGGAGTCCAACCATCTCGCGATGGTCGTCGACGAGTACGGCGGAATCGCCGGGCTCGTGACACTCGAAGACCTGATCGAAGAGCTGGTCGGGGACATCTCGGACGAGTACGACCAGGAGGTCATCGAATACGAGGATCTCGGAGATGGTCGCTATCGGGTGAGCGCGCGACTGCCGGTCGATGAACTCGGTGAGCTGTTCGAGATCGACCTTGACGACGATGACGTCGATTCCGTCGGTGGACTCATCACCAAGGCCCTCGGCCGACTCCCGCTGCCCGGATCGGTCGCGACCTACTCTGGACTCATCCTGACCGCCGAACGCACCGAGGGTCGGCGCAAGCGCCTGAGTACAGTCCTCGTCGAGCGCGATCAGGCTCTGAGCGATGCACAGGCTGCCTTCAGGCTGCCAAGCTCCAAAGAAGCCAGGTCACGGGAAACCCGAACCAGAGAAGTCAAGTCAAGAGAAGACGGTGATTGAGCGTGTCGCTTACCAATGACAGCCCCTCGGAATTTCGAGCGGGTTTCGTCTCTTTCGTCGGGCGGCCGAACGTGGGCAAGTCCACGCTCACGAACGCGCTGGTCGGTGAGAAAGTGGCGATCACCTCCTCGAAGCCGCAGACCACTCGCCGCGCCATCCGGGGCATCGCTCACTTCCCGAACGGGCAGCTGATCCTCGTGGACACTCCCGGGATGCACCGCCCGCGCACCCTGCTCGGGGAGCGCCTGAACAGCATCGTGCAGACCACCCTCGGCGATGTGGATGTCGTGGCCTTCTGCATGCCAGCCGACGAGAAGATCGGACCGGGGGATCGCTACATCAACGAACAGCTCGATTCCTTTCCGCGCGCAAAAAAGGTGGCCATCGTCACGAAGATCGACGCGACCTCACGGCCCCAGGTCGCAGCGCAGCTGCTCGCGGTCTCGGAATTGCGTGAGTGGGAGGCAATCATCCCGGTGTCGGCGGCCAGCCGCATCCAGCTCGATACGCTGGCCGTCGAACTGATTAAGCTGCTGCCCGTCTCCGAGGCTCTCTATCCGGCCGATGCGGTGACCGAGGAGGGCCTCGAATCGCGCATCAGCGAGCTGGTGCGCGAGGCCGTGCTCGAAGGCGTCGAAGACGAGCTTCCTCACTCGATCGCGGTCACTATCGACGACATCATCGAGCGGGACGACAAGGATCTGCTGGAGATCTACGCCAACCTCTTCGTGGAACGCGACAGCCAGAAGGGCATCATCATCGGACACCAGGGTTCGAGACTCGCGGATGTCGGTGCTCGCGCCCGGGCCGAGATCGAGCCGCTGGTCGGCAAACAGGTCTTCCTGTCGATCCGGGTGAAGGTGGCAAAGGATTGGCAGCGCGACCCGAAGCAACTGGGGCGACTCGGCTTCTGAGGGCAGAGCGGCTGACCACTCGGTGCGCTACATCTCGAGGATGATTTCCCACTGGAGGGCCTCGGAGGTCGCGTGAGCCGCCTACGGTGGAGGGATGTTCCGCGCCCTCCGCCGTTACCGGGTCATCGTGGACCTGTCGATAGCTGGCGGATTCCTGTTGGTGCAGGTCGCCAGCCAGTTCTCCGTGCGCAATGGCCTCGCATCCGTGATGCTAGTGGTCATTTTCTCGGGTGCGCTGGCGGTTCGTCGTCTGAGCCCCGCGCTCGCACTCGGTGGGGCATGGCTCGGCGCCATCCTGCAAATGGCGTTTACACTCGAAGCGCCGCAGCCATTCGACCTGGCCGTGCTTGCGATCCTCTTCGCCGCGGCCTCCTATGGAGGTTCCGTCCTGCGCTGGATAGGACTCGCGTCTGCGATCCTCGGCTCGATCATCGCGACGTTTTACCTGGTGTTCTTCAATGGGGGACGCAACCCCCTCGGTGTCAACCTGTCCAGCCTGCCGTCGATGCTGTGGAGCGGAGTGCTGCTCTTCTTCGGCTGCCTCGCCACCCTCGGGCTTTCGTGGACCCTTGGTCTCCTCGCCCGGGCGGTGCGCCGATCCCGACAGAGTCGCGAGGCCCAGGTTGTCGCCGAACGGGATGTCATCGTCGAGCAGGAGCGCAACCGTATTGCCCGGGACATGCACGACGTAGTCGCCCACTCCCTCGCGGTGGTGATCGCGCAGGCGGATGGGGCGCGGTATGCCCGGCAGGCGGATCCGAATGCCGTCGATGCGGCACTCGCGACCATCTCGACGACGGCCAGGGAAGCACTCGGTGACGTGCGAATCCTCCTGGGGCAGCTACGCCACACCCAGGGTGAGACTCCCCAGCCCATGCTGGTCGATCTTGACGCGCTGGTCGATCAACTGCGCAGCTCCGGTCTCGTGGTGAGCCGGGAGACCGTCGGCGAGGATCGACCGCTCGGCACTGCCCAGCAGCTCGCGGTCTATCGCATCACCCAGGAGGCTCTCACGAATGCCCTGCGTCATGGCGATACCGAGCAGGAGGCGCGGCTCATCTTCGCGTGGAAGAACGATGCTCTTCGCCTCGTCATTTCGAGTGCGATCAGCGATCCGCTCGGCGCGGAAGAGGCCAACCCGGGCGGCCACGGCCTCGCGGGAATGCGTGAGCGAGCGGTGCTGGTCGGCGGCAGCTTCTCCGCGGGGGTCGACGACGGGCGGTGGATCGTCACCGCAACGATTCCCCTGAGCCTCGAGGCGGTCGCAGTGTGAGCGTCATCCGCGTCGGACTGGTCGATGATCAGTCCCTGTTCCGTGCCGGCGTGCGGATGCTTGTCAATTCACAGGTCGATCTCGAGGTCGTGGGAGAGGCCGGCAACGGCATCGAGGCCGTGGCGATGGCCGCCGAAGCCCGCCCCGATATGATCCTGATGGACATCCGAATGCCAGTGATGGACGGTATCGCGGCCACCACCGAGGTGCTTGAGCGAGCGGATGCCCGCGGTGGACTGCTTCCCCGCATCATCGTGCTCACCACCTTCGACCTCGACGAGGCGGCGACCCGCGCGATCCGTGGGGGCGCAAGCGGATTCGTGTTGAAGGACGCCGACCCCGAGTTTCTGCTCGCGGCGATCCGAACGGTGCATGCGGGAAATGCCGTGATCGCGGCATCCGCCACCCGGGAGTTGTTCGAGTACTTCACGCCCGCTGGTGCTCGCCCCGTGGCCCCGGCCGAGTTCCAACAGCTGACCGCGCGCGAACGGGACATCTTCCAACTCGCCGCCCGAGGACTCAGCAATGCCGAGATCGCGTCGGGGGAGTACCTGAGTGAGGCGACCGTGAAGACGCACATCAGCCGCATCCTCGGCAAACTCGGTCTGCGCGATCGGGTGCAGCTCGTGGTCTTTGCCTTCGAGAACGGGTTGAATACCTAACTGCGCAGTAGCGAGATCGTCCGCTCGATGTACGGCGGTCGAGACCTGCGGCCGATGCGCGCGTCGCATCGCGAACCTAACGTCGAAGTATGTCATTCACCCCTTCCGAATCCGGGCTCGCCGCCCGGGTCTCGCATCTCACCAAGTCCTAGGGGTTAGCCTCCAACACGGTCACCGCACTCGACGATGTCTCTATCGGCATCCGCTCGGGCGAGTTCACCGCCATCATGGGCCCGAGTGGATCGGGTAAATCTACGCTCATGCACATCATGGCCGGACTCGACACGGCAACGTCAGGCGCGGTGTGGCTCGGAGAAACCGAGATCACCGATCTGCCGGATGCCGTGCTCACCGTTATCAGAAGGCGTCGGGTCGGTTTCGTGTTCCAGTCTTTCTCCCTCGTGCCGACGCTCGACGTGAGAGGGAACATCTTGCTCCCGTTCGAACTCGACGGACGCCGCCCTACCCGCGACGAGTCGGCCTGGATCGACACATTGATCGACTCGCTCGGCCTCGGCGACCGCCTGAAGCACCGTCCGCACGAGCTCTCGGGTGGCCAGCAGCAGCGCGTAGCCCTCGCTCGTGCACTCGGTACCCGACCCGACCTTGTCTTCGCCGACGAGCCAACGGGCAACCTCGACTCCCGCACCGGGCGGGAGGTGCTCTCCCTACTCGCGGCAGCGACGACCGAATATGGGCAGACCATCGCGATGGTCACCCATGACCCGATCGCGGCGAGCTATGCCGATCGCATCCTCTTCCTCGCCGATGGCCGTGTCGTCGACGATCGTGCCCGGTCCTCCGCCGAAGATATCTCGCGCTTCATGCTCTCGATGGAGAAGGCCGCATGAGGCGCCCGCTTGCCGAGCACATTCCGAGCGTTCTGGTGGCCACTCTCAGCGCAGCCTTCGGGGTCTGTCTGCTCGAGACGACGGGTGTACTCGCGCAGGTGATCTCAGCAGACCGCGTCACGGGTTCCCGCGACATCGTCGCCGTGTTCCTACAGATCGTGGCATCGGCTTTCATCGTGATCGCGGTGTATGTCGGCGCGATCGTGACCACCAATACCTTCGCGACGATCATCGCCGGTCGCACCCGTACAATCGCGCTCTACCGCCTGATCGGCTCGAGCGCGGCAGCCCAGCGGCGGGCGGCCGCTCGGGAGGGCCTGGCCGTCGGAGCGGTCGGATCCATGCTCGGTGCTCTCATCGGTACCGGCACCACTGTCGGTCTCATCACCGTGTCCGTCGCGACCGGGCTCATGCCGACGGCGAATTACCGCTTCGTCGAGCCGGTGATCGCGCTGCCGATCGTCGCGGTGGTGCTGACGACCTGGCTCGCGTCGTGGATCGGCTCACGGCGCGTGCTGCACGTCTCTCCGATACAGGCGACGGGAGGAGCGGTAGAAAAGTCCCTCGATGAGGCGGCCGGCAATCGTGGTCGCAACGTCGTCGCCGTCGTGTTCTTTGCGTTCGGCGGTGCTCTACTGGTGCTCGGCATGCTCATCGGCCTGGTGAACCCTGTCGGAGTGCTTGTCGGCGTGGTCGGCGGATTGTTCTCCTTCACCGGGGTTGTGCTCGGATCGCAACTGGTGATGCCGGTCGCGCTGAGAATCACCGGGCGGATGTTCGGGCGCAGCGCCCCGGCACGGCTCGCCGCGGAAAACGCGGTGCGCTTCCCCGAGCGCAGTTCTCGCGCAACCATCGGACTGGTCATCGGCGTCACCCTTGTCACCATGTTCGCGGTGTGTGTCGAGAGTTACCAGGTGATCATCCGAGAAGCCCAGAAAGCCCAGCCCGGGGTCTACCAGGGGGTCGAGCAGACGTTGGCTGCCACGGTGGTCGTGTTCTCAGCGCTCATGGGGTTCAGCGCGCTGATCGCCTCCGTCGGCATGGTGAACAATCTCTCGTTGAGCGTGTTGCAGCGCACGCGAGAACTTGGCCTTCTGCGGGCGCTCGGCTTCGCCGCTCGACAGGTGCGCACGATGATCCTCGCCGAAAGCGCCCAACTGACGGTCGCGGCCACACTCCTCGGGCTCGTGCTCGGCACCTTCTACGGGTGGGCCGGTGCCCAGTCACTGCTCGGATCGATCACCGGGTCACCCGGGCTCGTGCTCCCCGCGATCCCGGTGGGACTACTCGCGATCCTGGCGGGGGCGGCCGCGGTGCTCACGCTCGTGGCATCCGTCGCCCCGCCGCGCCGCGCCACTCGCATCGTTCCGGTGGCGGCTCTCGCGGCGGAATAGGATGGCGTGGTCGGCGGCGGGCACAGCCGTCGACCAGCTAACCGCAGGACTTCCCTGAGGGCTCTCACAGTTAGGCCGCCAGGCCCGTTTCCGCACCCGGTCACGTGCTCATAATGAGATCGCGCAATCGCTGCGTGCGTGTGAGGGGAAACCGATGTTGCATCAACTGTTCGACCTTCGTCTTGAGACTGGGCCATTCCCGATCATCGTCTACGCGCTGGCCGCCGCCATTCTTGTGGTGCTTGCGACCCGTCGTCCCGTTCGTCGCTGGTTGCCCATCCAGTTGCTCGGTGCACTGGCTGGCGCAGGCATCGGCCTCATGCTCGCGTGGCTGGTGAGCGATGTCTGGAACAGCTTCGGGGTGGCGCTCACCCTGATCACCCGGATGTGGTTCGCCCTCGGAGTCGGCGGCATCGGCTTCGCGATAGCCGGCCTCTGGCGCGCTCGCGCCTGGCGTGTGGTGGTCGGCTGCGCATCCGTTATCGTCTTCGCTTTCGCGGGGGCGATCGGCGTGAATGTGGATGTCGCGGAGTTCCCGACACTCGGCTCGGCTCTCGGGGTCAACGCCATTCATAAGCTCACCCTGCCCGTAGCCCAGCCGACACCCACGAGTACGATTCCCGAGACCCTTGCTCAGAGCTGGCACGCTCCGGCAGACCTGCCCAAAGTGGGAACGGTCGGCTACGTCACCATCCCCGGAACGGTGTCTCACTTCGCCGCCCGCAACGCCGTGGTCTACCTGCCGCCTGCGGCGCTGGTGGCAAGCGCCCCGCGCCTCCCCGTGCTCGAGTTACTTTCGGGTCAGCCAGGGGGACCGTCAAATCTCATCACCTCTGGTGCCATGGCGTCGATTCTCGATCAGTTCGCAGCGGCACACCACGGGCTAGCCCCGATCGTGGTTGTCCCTGATCAACTCGGATCTCCCCAGCTCAACCCGATGTGCGTCGATTCGGTTCTCGGTAATTCCGCGACCTACCTCACGGTGGATGTGACCAACTGGATCACTCACCACCTGCATATATTACCGAGCGGAGCCGACTGGGCCATCGGCGGCTTCTCGCAGGGCGGTACGTGCTCGATTCAACTCGGCACGAAGTATCGCGGGCTGTTTGGCAGCATCCTGGACATCGCCGGCGAACTCGCACCGCACCACGGCACGATTCCGGCCACGATTGCCAGCGCGTTCGGCGGATCAGCCGCGCAGTACACCGCCGCCACGCCGCTGGCTTTACTTGCCTCGGGCGCGCCGTGGACGGACACTCTGGGGATTTTCGTGATCGGTCAAAATGATGCTCGGTTCGGGGTGGCATCCTCAGCTGTGTCAAAAGCCGCGGAGGCTGCCGGGATGACAATGCATCATTTGGTCTCGCCGGGCACCGCGCATGATTGGAAAACGGTGCAGTTTGGGATCCGGACAGCGATGCCTCTGCTAGGCGATCGCTGGGGTCTGTAGTGGCACGATGGATCGCTAAGCGGCGGGCCAGCCTTTCGCTCGCGGCTCTCATGCTGACGCTTGCTTTCGTGACAGGATCACTGCTGCGTGGGCCGCGATTGACGCTGAGGCCAAAGTTGGGGACGGGGCTCGACGCCTTCCTCGATACTCATAATTACCTATCTCCCATTACCTCTGTTTTCTTCGCGTCGGGCCCCCTCGAACTGCTCCTCGCGGTAGCGGCACTCGTCGTGCTCGTCGGAGCAGCCGAGAGGTTGATGGGCTGGTGGCGCACGCTGTTGGCGTTCGTCGTCACCGCCTATGTGGGTGCGGGGGTCGGCATGCTGCTCCAGGCTGCGGGGCTGCTCGCTCGCGAGATCTGGGCGGTGCGGATTCAAGAGGTGGTCATCTTCGACCCGTTCACCGCGATCTCGGGAACGC
>JANYEI010000112.1 GCA_025363205.1 Frigoribacterium sp. | reverse complement strand
GCGACCAGTGCGACTGCGAGAATGAAGAAGACGGGGGCGACGACACGTTTCACGACGGAAGACTCTTTCGGTTCTATTGTTGGACTCAGTACAATATTATGCCCGTCCGGAGGAACAGATGATTCCAGCCTCGCAGAATGCCGTCGGCCGCCCGCGCGCGTCGTCTCGCACCGTCATCGAAGATGCCGCCGCCGAGCTGTTTCTCGAGAACACCTACGCGCTCACCACCATCGAGCAAATCACGCAGCGCGCCGGTGTGAGTCGCAACACTTTCTTCAATTATTTCGACGCAAAGAGCGACGTGCTGTGGGTGGAGCTGGATGCCGCGATCGATCGCCTCGCCCTCGAGCTGCAGGCGGTGCCGCGAGGTCGCCCGGCGCTCGCCGAGATGCGTGCGGCAACCATCCGCGTCGTCTCGGACATCGGAGTGGACCGGGTGCCTCTCGCATTGACCCAGGACGATGTGATGGGCACCGCGGAGGAGACCCGGGTGTCCGGTCTCGCGCGGCTCGCCCGGCGCTCCGACCTGATCGCCGACTTCCTCGCTGGCCAGCTGTACCGTTCCCCGAACGATCTCCTCGTGCTCAGCGCGGCCAACGCGCTCTCCGGCGCGATTTCGGCCGCCTGGACGGTCTGGGCGCGAGACGGGATCGGGCGCCGCCCGCTTGCCGAATACATGGCTGAGGCCTTCGACGTGGTCTCGGCAGGGCTCGAGACCGCCCTAAGTAGAACGTCGCTCGCCGAATAGCGTCGCGTTCTCGAGGCAGCGCGGGCGAACACGGGGCGGGCGGGACGTTTGACCCTGTACCGCCGCGCATCGCGGGCGCAGAATTGCTGCCATGGGACATTGGATGGAACACAAGCGACCCGAGCCCGCCCAGATCGCGCTGATCTCGGTGCTGGCGGCCTGGACTCTCGCGTGGAAGGGCGCTTCGCTCTGGCACGCGGCGAAGGATGACAGCAAGCCGTGGTTCATCGCGCTGCTGCTCAGCAATACCGCGGGGCTGCTTGACGCGCTCTACATTTTCCGAGTGAGTCGCACGCGTAAGTTGGCGGTGGAGGATGCCCGCCGGGATGAGGACTACCCGCAGCAGGCCCACAGCGTCGAGGAGTGAGCTCTAGGCCACGACCAGTGACGGTTCGTCGGGAGTCGACAGCGACAACAGGGCCTCTTCGATGTACTCGTGGTCGCGGAGGGATTCCTCGACTCGGCGAAGCGCATAGGCCACGTGGGTCTCTGTCTCATCACCGACGATGTCCACGGATGCGACGAGGAACACCTTCCGCGGTCCCACGAACTCGAGGTGTAGGTACGTCACCCGTTCGATCTCGGGGCGGTCGAGCAACCCGGCAAGCACTTCGTTGCGCAGCCGCGCATCGGGTACCTCGCCGATGAGAAACCGCCGGTTACGGTCAATGAGCACGATGGCGACGATGGCGAGCAGTATCCCGACCAGGATCGAACCGGCTGCGTCGAAAGCCGCGAGTCCGGTCACCTGGTGCAACAGGATTCCGAGGAAGGCCACCAGCAGGCCGATGAGAGCCGCGGCGTCTTCAGCGAACACGGCGCGCAGCGTAGCGTTCGAGCTGGTGAGGGCGTAGAGACCCGTGCTGGTGCCGCGCCTCTTGCCGCCGGCCCTGGCTTGGCGGAACGCTTGTGTGAAAGAGACGCCCTCGAGCACGGCGGCTACCGCGAGAACGATATAGGCGATGCCGAAGTCCGTGGCATCTTCCGGCGCGAAGAGCTGTTGGATGCCGTGCCAGATCGAGACCACCGCACCGGCAGTGAAGATGCCGAAAGCCGCGAACATCGACCAGACATAGGCCTCGCGGCCATAGCCGAGCGGATGCGGATCATCCCGTTGCCGCATCGACCGTCGATCGGCGATGAGCAGAAAGATCTCGTTGCCGAAGTCGGCCCAGGAGTGTGCGGACTCGGCGACCATCGACGCGGATCCGGTGATCAGCGCCGCGATGGTTTTCGCTATCGCGATGACCAGGTTGGCACTGAGCGCAATCACGACGGTGAGCGATCGGCCTGCGGCTGAGTTCGGCGCAGATGCGGTCATCGGTTCAGTCTGGCATGTCGCGTAGAATCAGAACCAACGACATTGATCCGGCCATCACCGGGGAGTCTTCGGAAGAGCGGCCGCCGTCTCTGGATGGTTGCCGGGTAGAACCGAACGGGTCTGGCCCGTCATTGCCAACGAATAAGCGGTCGCCCTGCAGAGGGTGGCAAGCGGGGTGGTACCGCGCGATCCGAAATCGACTCCGAGATCGCGTCCTCGTCCAGTTGAACGTGCGACCTGGAGAGACATGACCTACCCCCTGACCGACGGCTCGAGTGCCGATGATGCCGGCCTGAGCGCTTCTCCGGATTTTCCGGCGATCGAGAACGGCATCCTGGCCTTCTGGAAGAGGGACGACACCTTCCGGGCATCCATCGACCAGCGCGAGGGCTGCCCGGAGTGGGTCTTCTATGACGGTCCGCCCTTCGCCAATGGCCTTCCGCACTACGGGCACCTGCTCACCGGCTATGCCAAAGACCTGTTTCCGCGCTACCAAACCATGCGCGGCAGGGTCGTGCGCCGGCGATTCGGCTGGGACACCCACGGGCTTCCCGCCGAGCTCGAAGCCATGCGCCAGCTCGGCATCACCGAGAAGCACCAGATCGAAGAGATGGGCATCGCCACCTTCAACGAAAAGGCGCGCGAGTCGGTGCTCGAATACACCCACGAGTGGGAGGACTACGTCACCCGCCAGGCCCGCTGGGTTGACTTCGAGAACGACTACAAGACCCTCGATATCACCTACATGGAATCCGTGATCTGGGCCTTCAAGCAGCTGTACGACAAGGGCCTTGCCTACGAGGGTTTTCGTGTGCTGCCGTACTGCTGGCATGACGAGACTCCGCTGTCCAACCACGAGTTGCGAATGGATGACGACGTCTACCGCATGCGGCAGGACCAGTCCGTGACCGTCACGTTCCCCCTCGACGGAGCGAAGGCGGAGAGCCTCGGGCTCACCGGTGTCAAGGCGCTCGCCTGGACGACCACGCCCTGGACGCTGCCGACCAACCTGGCCCTGGCCGTTGGGCCGGCCATCGTGTACGCCGTCGTTCCGAGCGGACCGCTCGGGGCATCCGATGGTTCGGCGGACGGGGTGGCCGAGTTCCTGCTCGCGGCAGATACTGTCGCGAACTATCCGAAGGAGCTCGGCTACGGCTCGGCCGAGGCCGCCGTCCAGGCGATCAGCCGCACACTGCTCGGAGCCGAGATGGGCGGAATCACCTACGCGCGGCTCTGGGATTATTACGCCGACACGGAAACCTGGGGTACCGAGAACGCCTGGCAGGTGCTCGTGGCCGACTACGTTGCCACCGGCGAGGGCACCGGCATCGTGCACCAGGCGCCCGCCTACGGGGAAGACGACCAGATCACCTGCGCCGCGGCCGGCATTCCGGTGATCATCTCCGTCGACGACGGGGGCAAATTCCTCCCCCAGATCGCGGATGTCGCGGGGTTGCAGGTCTTCGATGCGAATAAGCCGCTCGTGCAAAAGCTGCGCGCCGACGGCCGTCTGCTGCGCGTGGCGAGCTACGAGCACAGCTACCCGCACTGCTGGCGCTGTAAGAATCCACTCATCTACAAGGCCGTATCGAGTTGGTTCGTCAGCGTCACCAAGTTTCGCGACCGCATGGGTGAGCTCAACGAGCAGATCAACTGGGTGCCCGACAATGTGAAAGACGGCCAGTTCGGCAAGTGGCTTTCCAATGCCAGGGACTGGTCAATCTCGCGCAACCGCTACTGGGGATCACCGATCCCGATCTGGAAGAGCGACGACCCGGAGTATCCGCGTGTCGACGTCTACGGATCGCTCGCCGAGCTCGAAGCCGACTTCGGGGTGTGTCCGACGGATCTTCATCGCCCGTACATCGACGAGTTGACGCGCCCGAACCCCGATGACCCAACCGGCAGGTCAACGATGCGTCGGATCGAAGACGTGCTCGACGTGTGGTTCGACTCCGGGTCGATGCCGTTCGCGCAGGTTCACTACCCATTCGAGAACGCGCAGGTCTTCGAGCAGCACAACCCCGCGGACTTCATCGTCGAGTACATCGGGCAGACGCGCGGCTGGTTCTACATGCTGCACGTGCTGTCGACCGCGCTGTTCGACCGACCCGCTTTTCGCAACGTGATCAGTCACGGCATCGTGCTCGGCAGCGACGGCCAGAAGATGTCGAAGTCGCTCCGCAACTACCCGGACGTCTCCGAGGTCTTCGACCGGGACGGCGCGGATGCGATGCGCTGGTACCTGATGTCGTCGTCGGTGATCCGCGGGGGCAACCTCGTGGTGACCGAGGAGGGCATCCGCGAGGGAGTGCGCCAGCTCATGCTGCCGCTCTGGAACAGCTACTACTTTTTCACGCTGTACGCCAACGCTGCCGCACACACCGGAACCCTTCGCACTGACTCGACCGACGTGCTCGACCGCTATCTGCTCGCCAAAACCCGCCAGGTCATCGGCGATGTCACCCTGCACCTTGACAACCTGGACAGCCCGCTCGCCGCGAACGCGCTCCGTGATTTTGGCGACGTTCTCACCAACTGGTACGTGCGTCGCAGTCGCGGTCGCTTCTGGAGCGGCGACAGCGCCGACGCCTTCGACACGCTATACACGGTGCTAGAGACCCTCACCAGGCTCGCAGCACCGCTTCTCCCGCTCGTCGCCGAGAAAATCTGGAAGGGACTCACCGGCGGTCGCAGCGTTCATCTCACCGACTGGCCTCACGCCGCGATGTTCCCCGAGGATGACGCGCTCGTCGCCACGATGGACCGCGTTCGCGAGATCGCGTCGTCGGGGCTTGGCCTGCGTAAGGCCACGGGATTGCGCGTGAGACTTCCCCTCGCGGAGCTGACCGTCGTCGCCCAGAACTCGGCCGACCTGCGAGTCTTTGCCGACATCCTGCGCGACGAACTGAATGTGAAGGCCGTTGTGGTGCGGGAACTTGCCGAAGACAGCCTCGCCGAGTTCGGCATCCAGCGAAAACTCACGGTGAACTCCCGTGCGGCCGGACCGCGAATCGGCAAGCAGGTGCAGCAGGTGATTCAGGCGGCCAAGGCCGGCGACTGGGTTCCGAGCGGCGACACCGTCGTGGTCGGCGGCATCGAACTTCTGCCCGCTGAGTTCGAGCTGCAGCTGCAGGCCGCGGATGACGCGCAGGCGATCACCTTCCTGCCCGGCGGCGGCTTTGTGCTGCTCGACACCGAGACCACCTGGGAACTCGAGGCGGAGGGCCTCGCCCGCGACCTCATCCGCGGGGTGCAGGACACGCGGAAGGCGGCCGGCTTCCAAGTGAGCGACCGCATCGACCTCAGGCTCTACTTCGAGTCCTCGTCAGAGCGGGCCGGAGTCGAGCCTTTCGAGAACACCATCGCCGAAGAGACCCTCGCACTGGCGATCACCGTTGTCGAGACCGACGGAGGTGTGGAGGCGTACGCTGCGCAGCACGGGCGCGCTGGCGCATTCCGCTCTCTCATCCGGGCCGGACAATACGCGAACAGCGGCGACGTGCTCGTCGAAGTAACGATCCATGGAGCAGCAATCGATGTCTAAGAACCCCACTCCCGACAACACCGATCCCGAGCTTGGCGACGACGCGCTCTTTCAGAAGGATGCCGACCGCGTTTACCAGGAGCTGCTCGCACGCATCGGCGAGGGGCATCCGCAACCGCGTCTCGCGGCGACCAGGCGTGTGGTCGAGCTGCTTGGTGATCCGCAGCGCTCGTACCCGATCATCCATGTCACCGGTACGAACGGCAAGACCTCGACCAGCCGCATCACCGAGAGCATCCTGCGCGCCTACGGGCTGCGCACCGGACTCTTCTCCAGCCCGCATCTCGTGCGGGTGAATGAACGCATCCTCATCGATGGAGAGCCGATCACGAACGAGGCGTTTGTCGCCAACTACCGCGACATCAAGCCGTACCTCGACATGGTGGATGCCGAACTCCGAGCAGCGGGCGACGCGCCTCTGGCCTTCTTCGAGGCCTTCACCGCTCTCGCCTATGCGAGCTTCGCCGACGCCCCGGTGGATGTCGCGGTGGTCGAGGTCGGTCTCGGTGGCGAATGGGACTCCACCAATGTGGGCGATGGCCAGGTAGCGGTGTTCACCCCGATCTCGCTCGACCACACCGCGCGCCTCGGCAATACCGTCGCGCTCATCGCTGCCACGAAGGCGGGCATCATCAAGCCAACTGCGGCGGTCGTGACCGCGACACAGCCTTCGACAGCCCTTGCCGAGCTCGAGCGCGCCAGCGACCTGATGGAGGCGAGCCTTGCGGTGCAGGGCAACGCCTTCGAGTTGCTCTCAAACACCGTCGCGGTGGGCGGCCAGGTCATCTCGGTGCGCGGACTCGCCGGAACCTACAACGACCTCTTCCTTCCGCTCTTCGGTGATCACCAGGCGCAGAATGCCACGGTCGCGATCGCCGCCGTCGAGTCGTTCCTGGGGGGAGGGAAGCAGATGTTGGTGGGCGACGTGCTGACCGAAGGCATCACTACGGCGACCTCACCCGGGCGCCTGCAGGTGATCGGTATCGAGCCGACGGTGATCATTGATGCCGCGCACAATCCCGATGGGGCCCGGTCGCTCGCGGCGGCTCTCGGCAGCTACTTCACCTTCGACGAGGTCGCCATCGTGCTCGGCGTGCTCGAGGACAAGGATGCCCGTGGCATCGTTGCGGCCCTCGCGCCGGTGGCCGAGGTCGTGCTCGTCACCGCCTCGAGTTCAGAGCGCGCCATTGCCGTGGACGACCTCGCGGAGATCGTGCGCGAGGTTGCTCCCGATACCTCCGTGGACGACTACGACACGCCAAGCGAAGCGATCGCGGCCGCGCGGGCCTGGGCCGCGAAAGCACCCCGCCGCGGGGTCGTCATCACCGGTTCAATCACCCTCATCGGTGACGCCCTTGTGCTCGCGGCGGCAGAAGGATGGAAGCGGTGACCGAGGCGGATGGCACACGCCGCCGCCGCACGCGGGTGCGGCGCCTGCGCTCTGCCAGCGAATCACTGCTCTCCATTGCCCTACTGCTTGAGGCCGTGCTGGTCTTCTTCGTGGTCATGGTGGCTTACGGCCTCAAGGTGCTCCCTCCCGGAGCGGTGTTCGGTGGGGGAGCCCTGCTTGTCGTCTTGCTTCTCGTCGCCGGTCGACTCGCCGGCCGTTCAGCGGGGGTCTGGCTCGGCTGGGTGCTTCAGGCCGCGCTGATCACCATCGGCATCCGGCTACCCCTGATGTACTTCATTGGCGCGATCTTCGCCGCTATTTGGATTTACTGCTTCATCACCGGTCGGCGTCTCGACCGCCAGAAGGCGGCCTACCTGCGCGACAACCCCGCATTACCCACCGATCAGCCCGTGTCACCCAATAATTAGGAGTCCGATGAGCACCGAAGAAACACTCGTCCTGGTCAAGCCGGACGGCGTGTCCCGCAACCTCACCGGTGAAATCCTGCGCCGCATCGAAGCGAAGGGGTACCAGCTCGTGGACGTGAAGCTCGTGCAGGCGAGCCGCGAATTGCTCGCCAAACACTACGAGGAGCACCTCGGCAAGCCGTTTTATGAGCCCCTTGTTGAGTTCATGGAGAGCGGCGCGATTGTGGCTTTTCGGGTAACCGGTGAGCGTGTGATCGAGGGCTTCCGCTGCCTCGCCGGCACCACGGACCCGACAACTGCGGCACCCGGCACCATTCGCGGAGACCTCGGCCGTGACTGGGGGCTGCGCGTGCAGCAAAATCTCGTGCACGGGTCGGACTCGCCCGAGTCCGCCGCGCGCGAGCTCGCCCTCTGGTTCGACTGATCTGGCTTTTGCGCCCGTCGAGGCGTGCGGAAATCGACGCGACTTTCCCGCTGGCTATGGCGTCGGGGTCGTTGATCCCGTGGTGCCGGTAGCTTGACCCACGAAAGTCGGGAAGTCGGTCGAGTTGTTCCAGCGCTTGCCATTGACGAAAACGGTCGGAGTGCCGAAAGAGCCCGAGGTCGGGCTGACGAGGGATTTATCGGTCGTCGTTGCGCGGGTCACGTTCGCCACCCAGCTCTTGTAGGTCTCGTTATCGATACAGGAGTCGATTTTCGGGTCTGTGATCCCGGCTTTCGAGAGCAGCGTCTTCATCGCCGAGTTTGAGAGGCCGGTGGATCCTTCCGCTGGCTGGTTGGAATAGAAGGCTGCCTGGGCGTCGAGGAATTTGGCCGGATCGTAATTGGCCACGCACGCGGCGACGTTGGCCGCCCGACTCGAGTAGCGGCTCCCGGCATAGTTCTGGTCGAGGATGGCGATCGTGTGTACTTCGAGAGTCGCTCCTCCGCTCGCGACGAGGCGCGAGATGTTGCTGGCATAAGACGCCTCGAAGCTCTTGCAGGCCGGGCAGGCCCAGTCCACATAGGTGACGATGCGTGCCACATTGGCGGCAGTGTCGGCCTTGGTCGGGGTCAGTGTGCCGCTGGCCGGTGCCGCCGTTGTCTTCGTGGGAGTGACCGCCCCGGACTTGCCGGTGAACAGGATGCCCGCGCTGGCCATGTTGCGGGGTCCCACTCCTCCGCCGGATCCTCGGTTCGCCCCGACCACAACCACGGCGACGATGGCGACGATCGCGATCACCGCAATACCAATCCCCCCCTGCAGGAAGATCCGGTTGCGGCGCTGGCGTTTCTTCTCCGCCTCGCGTTCGCTGCGGGCGGTCTCGCGGGCAGCCTCCCGACGATCCTTCTTGCCCGGGGCCGAATTCGTGTTGCCGGTGGGAACCATGTGTGCGTGACCAACATTCTGTGTAAATGGCAAGGATGTGAAAGGAAATTACAGAATAAAGCTACAAGTCGTCGATGTCACGGCTGTGTGTTTGCCGTGTGAGCGACTACAGGTGATTGATCAGATCGAGTCGCAATTGGGCGATGATCGCCACGATGAGGTAGCTCAGCAGCGTGATCAGGGGTACGTAGGAATACGCGGCCGCAGCAATTCGACGGATCGATGCCGGCGCCGGAATATGCCCGCTTCTGAGGTTGTAGAAGGTGACCAACCAGAAGCAGGGGATCACGACCGACCATGTCGCCATGCACCAGGGGCAGAGGGTGTGCAGCTCGAAGATGCTGGTGTAGATGAGCCAGACCACGAACGCGAGAGCGAGCGCCACTCCCGCGTTTATCGCAATCCAAAACCACTGCGCGAACGAAACTCCGCTGATGATGAGCGCTGCGATCACGAAAAGCGCCATCCATCCGCCCACGCCGAGCAGTGGATTCGGAAAGCCAAAGAGTGAGCCCTGCCAGGACTTGAGGTTTGTGCCGCACTGCACAAGAACGCTGATGTTGCAGGAGGGCGCGATGTCCGGGCTGGTGAAGGTGCCCACCTTGTCGACGGTCAGCCGGAACGCGGCAAAGAATCCGGCAACAGACGCTACTGCTAGGAAGATCCCGAGCTCGAGCGGACGCCCGTCTCGACGGAGCCGGGGGATAGTGAGGGCGAAAACGACCGCCATCAGCACGAGTTGCGCCGCAAGCAGCCAGGTGAAGGCGAGGTAAGCGGCCCAGACCTGGAAGACCACTCCAACCGCGAACACAGTCGCCAGTGCTCGCCACCAGGCGGGGGAGATCACGGCACCCGCGAACTGTGCGCAGCCGACCGTGAGGGCGATCACGAAGAGCGCCATCGAGAAGGCGGACGACGGATAGCCCAACTCAATGTCAGCCCCGGTGAGCTTCGGGATGCCGCTCGCCGACTCGATGCTGACGAAGGCGACCGCCGTGCTTGCGAACGATAACGTCACCCCGAGTGCGCCAACTATTGTGAGGGCGAGAATGCCACGCCGCAGACGGAGAGTCGGCGATGTCGTGGTCACCCTGAGGATTATTGCATGGGCCAAATGTCGAGTAACTGGCAAGGCATGCGATAATTTAGGTGAGTCATACGAGCCGCGCTCGATATGACGCTCAAGAATGCTTACCGGGCACTGTGTGACGAAACCTGAGGGTTGCCGAATACAACACCGGGCCGCGCTGAATCGGCTTCGATCTGACAACGGTCATTGCCCATCGAGAGCGTGTCGGATAGCGAGTTCCGAACAGAACCACCAAGACAAGCGAACGAAACCAGAGCTAGCCCGAGCGTGTCACAGCGACCGGGGGCCGGCGCCGGTTTCCAAGCGAAGAATTAGCGGCACATCGACCGAAGCCAAAATTGCCAGAGTCGAAAACCGCGACGAGAGAGTACCCGACGGGCCGCGCGGCTTCCTGTTCCGGGCTAGGAGCGCACCAGCGATGGTGGAGAAAACTACACATAACAACGACGGTTCGGCGCAGAACGAACCGAAGAAACGCTCGCGTCTCTTCGGCTCGCGTCGCGCATCGAAGGTCACTGCAATTCCCGAGCCTGCGGCTCCGGAACCGGTAGTCCCGCCGCAGTATGCTGCACCGGAACCATCGGCGGCCGAACAGCCGGTGTCGTCCGAAGCGAAAGCCGAGCCGTCGAAAGCCGAGCAGCCGACAACGGATGCCGTGCCGATCGATACCGACGCTCCCGTGAAGCGTGCACCCACCCGCCGCGCCTCGTCCAAACCAGACGCTGTCAAACCAGACGCTGTCAAACCAAACGCCGCCAAACTCGACGCCACCAAAACAGACCCTGTACAGCCTGATGCTGCGGCTCTCGAGGAGAGGCCCGCGGTCGAAGCCCCGCTGACCGCGCCGAAGAAGGCGCCCCTCGCCCGCCCGACGACTTCGTTGCTGTTCCAGGCACCGGATCTCCCCGTGCTTCCCCCGCGATCGGGAGCGCGCGACGATGATTTCGACGACGAGCCCCGCGACAGCCGCCCGCCGCGCAACTCCCGAAACACACGCAACAGCGATCGCACCGAAGACAGCGACCGCGACCGCCGGGATGACGACGGCGAGCAGACGACACTCCGTCGCCGCTCGCGCCGGCGCGCCGGCGACGAAGACCGCGACTCGGGCATCCCGAACACCGGCAACTCCAACCCGACCAACACGGTCGTCAAGGTGCGCGCCCCGCGCCCCGCGCCCGAGCTGAGCAATGAGCCGACGAAGGTGCGCGGCTCTACCCGGCTAGAGGCGAAGAAGCAGCGCCGCCGGGACGGTCGAGACGCGGGCCGCCGCCGCCCGGTAATCACCGAGGCCGAGTTTCTCGCCCGCCGCGAGAGCGTCGACCGCAAGATGGTCGTGCGCTCCAAATTCGACCGTATCCAGATCGGCGTGCTCGAAGACGGTGTACTTGTCGAGCACTATGTCGCCAAAGCCGCGGACGCCAGCCTGATCGGCAATGTCTACCTTGGTCGAGTGCAGAATGTGCTGCCGAGCATGGAGGCGGCGTTCGTCGACATCGGACGGGGCCGCAACGCGGTGCTCTACTCGGGGGAGGTTGACTGGGAGGCCGCAGCGGAGAACTCCGCCGACGGCAAAAGCCAGGCCCGTCGCATCGAACTCGCCCTCAAGCCCGGTGACAAGGTGCTTGTGCAGGTCACTAAGGATCCGGTCGGCCATAAGGGTGCCCGTCTCACCAGCCAGGTCAGTCTGCCGGGACGCTACCTGGTCTACGTGCCAAACGGGTCGATGAACGGAATCAGCCGCAAGTTGCCCGACACCGAGCGCGCGCGTCTCAAGAAGATCCTCAAAGAGGTACTGCCCGAGAACGTCGGCGTGATCGTGCGCACAGCGGCCGAGGGCGCAACTGACGAACAGCTCACGCTGGATGTCAATCGCCTCACCGCACAATGGGCCGCGATCAGCGCTACTCTCGAGAGTGTCCAGGCTCCCGCGCTGCTGCACAGTGAGCCTGATCTTCTGGTCAAGATCGTGCGCGATGTCTTCAACGAAGACTTCCACGAGCTTGTCATCGAGGGCGCGGATGCCGAATCGACGATAACGACCTACCTCTCCCAGGTGGCCCCCGACCTCGTCGACCGGCTGCAGACCTACGAGGGAACCGTCGACTCGTTCGACGAATACCGCATCACCGAGCAGATCGAGAAGGCTCTCGACCGGAAGGTCTGGTTACCCTCGGGGGGTTCGCTGGTTATCGACCGCACCGAGGCGATGACGGTCGTCGACGTGAACACCGGTAAGTTCGTCGGCTCTGGCGGAAACCTCGAAGAGACCGTCACGAAGAACAACCTCGAGTCCGCGGAAGAGATCGTGCGTCAGTTGCGCCTTCGTGACATCGGGGGAATCATCGTGGTCGACTTCATCGACATGGTGCTCGAGTCGAACCGTGATCTCGTGCTTCGTCGCCTCGTGGAATGCCTCAGCCGTGATCGCACCAAGCACCAGGTCGCCGAGGTCACCTCGCTCGGGCTCGTGCAGATGACGCGGAAAAAGCTCGGACTCGGCCTGATCGAGTCATTCAGCGAGCCCTGCGAGTTCTGCGCGGGTCGCGGTATCATCATCCACCACGATCCGGTCACCCGGCATCGCCAGTCGCCGCAGCCGGAGACCCCGCGCCGCGGTCGCGGCAAGGGCGGAAACGGCAACGGCAATGGCAATGACTCTCAGCGCTCGGGCGGAGCGTCGAACAATGGTTCGTCCGGGGGGCAAAAGCCCAATGGCGGAACCCATGCCATCACTGACGACGTGAAGAACGCCCTCGCCCAGATCGCGGCGTCCACCATCGCACATGCGCCGGTCGATGAGCGTCCCGAGGCCGAAGCATCCGCTGTCCCGACAGGGGAGACCACAGACTCCGCGGCAACGACCGAGGCGACGAAGGTCGAATCGGTGGCGGTCGCCGCGGTGGATGCTGCCGTGGAAGCCGCCGTTGAAGCTGCAGGGGAAGCCGCAGTGGAGATCCTCGATATTCCGGTGAAGAAGAACTCGCGAGGCCCGCGACGGATCTCCACCCACGACGCAGAGCAGATCCTCGACTCCGTGCTCGACGCGCTCCCCGAACCGAAGCAGCCGGGGCAGGGGCGTTCGCGGGTATCTCGCCGTGCGTCCAGCGCCGGCACAGTGCGTACATCCGATTCGAGCGAGGGTTCGCGCACCGTGTAGCGTGCCGATGTGGCGTCGTGACCGTCACACCGTAGGATTCCGCAGGTGGGCATCCGGGTAGCAGAGCGCAAGCAAAGCAGTGTCCGGACGCCCACCATCGTGGGTCTTGTGGTTGGGCTCGCGGGCATTGCCGCCATTTTTGTGGTGCGTGCGCTCACGCCTGTTCTCGGCCAGTGGTCGCTGCCCAACCGGGTTCAGGATCTTCTCACGCTGTCGATCA
>JANYEI010000089.1 GCA_025363205.1 Frigoribacterium sp. | reverse complement strand
CTGCCGCTTTCACCAGCTCGGTCGGGGTCTCGGTACCGTCGGAGACGCTGCTGTGGGTGTGCAGGTCGATCGGTCCGGGCATCCTGCAACTCTATTGCGGTTAGTCTGGGGCACGATGTTTCGCCGCCTGCTCGCCGCTCTGCTTCTGATCCTTATCGCGGCGACCGTGCTCGTGCTGAGTTGGCCGCAGCTCTTCTCGCTGCACCGCGTCGCCGGCATCGCCCAGCTCGCGTCATTGCGAGGGGCGGCGACCCTTGGCACCGCCGCGCTTCTCGTCGTGCTCCTGGTGCTGGCGACGGCGAGCCGACGATTCCGGCGCCTCGGCCTGTGCCTTTCGGCACTCGCGCTGGTCTTCATCCTTCTCAACGCTGCCGTGCTCACCAGCCGTGGCTTCGGCGGCAGCGCGCTGCCCGCTCGAGCGTCGACGGACGTCACGGTCGTCGCCTGGAATACCCTCGGCGGCGCACCGGGACCCGACGCTATCGCGACGCTCGCCATCGACTCCGACGCGGATATCGTTGCCCTCCCCGAGACGACCGAGGCGACAGCGAAGGCCGTGGCCGAGCGGATGACGGCGGCAGGGCTTCCCATGGTCTCGCACACCGTTGCGCACGGGCGCATCTCCCCGGCGCGCTCCACCTCGGTGCTCATCAGCACCACCCTCGGCGGCTATCACCTCGATAAGGCAGCCGGATCGACCTCGACCCTTCCGAGTCTCGTGATGGTGCCCGACAGCGGAACCGGTCCGACAATCGTCGCCGCGCATCCGGTGGCCCCGCTACCGAGTGAACTGCAGAACTGGAATGGGGACCTGCGCTGGCTCGCGGGTGCCTGCCCCTCGGGAAATGTGATCATTGCCGGTGATTTCAATGCCACTCTCGACCACCTGGCCGGTCTGGGTACGGCACCCGGAACGACCGTCGGGGCGTGCACGGATGCCGCCCTCCGCGCGCACTCCGCAGCGGTAGGCACCTGGCCCACCGGCGTTCCCGCACTTCTCGGTGCGCCGATCGATCACGTGATGACGACGAAAAACTGGAAAGTCGTCGGGATGCGGGTGATCGAGAATCTCGATGCCGCCGGAAGCGACCACCGGCCGATCGTCGCGCGGCTGCGTCCGGCGTCCTAGCCCGACGCGGATGCAGCGGCTCGATTCGCCGCAATCAGCAGCTCACCGAGCGCGCGTGCGCGACGGGCGGCGAGGTGATCTCCCTCGGCCGCCTGCACGATGCATCCCTTCGTCAGGATGTGCCACGACAGGGCGAATTGCTCGGGCTCCGTTAGCCCGGCCTCTGCGGCAAAGCCACTCACCACCGAGCGAATGTTTGCGAGATAGACGGTGCTTGCGCGACCGAGCGGGTGATCGGCCCCCATTTCCAGCAGCACATTGATGAAGGAACAGGCTTCGAAGTCATCTCGCTGAAACCAGTCATCAAAGACGTCAAAGATGGCAAGCAACCGCTCCTCGGGGTCTGATGAGCGAGAGCGGGCGCCCTGTTCGACGATGTCGAATGTCCAGTCCATTTCGCGGCGAGCGAGAAAGGCGAGCACGAGGTCGTCTTTGGTCGCAAAGTGACGGTACAGCGTGGCTTTGGCGACACCGGATGCCATCACGATCTCGTCCATCGCGACATCCCGCACCGCCCGGCGGCTGAACAACCGATAGCTGGCTTGGATGATGCGTTCGTGGGCGTCAGCGAAAGCCGGGGCTCGGACGGGCGATGAAGCCGCCGGGACCGCCGGGGTCGAGACAGTGCTTGACACGACTTTCTACCCCCGATCAGGTTTGCGGGGTCTGTGTCGACCTGCCTGCGTGCGCTCGTGTCTGCATACTCTCTTTATCGTCGTTCGTCAAGGAGTTCGGCGCGTCATAGACAAGACCGTGCAGTCTCTGTTGGACTAAAGGATCTACATCACCGGTAACGAGCGCACAGGCAGGGGCAGAGCAATGAAGAGTTTTGAGGATGTCATCAGCAGTTCGCCCGACGCCACCGAGGTGCGGTTCATCAGCGGGGCGACACGCACACAGGACAACACGCTCGACACGGGCATGATCACGCTCGACGTTTCGGAGCTTCCCGCTCCGGTCTCATCGTTCGATCACGTGGCGCGGTCGACGGCGAGTCGTGAGTCCCTCGTACCAGCAAAACCACTGTGGCCTTTCGGACTCCGCGCGCGTCCGTACCGCCAAGCAAGCTGACTCCACTCGCTGTCTGACGCGCACCTTGCTGCGGTGGACATCGCGGCAGTGGAGAATGGACGCATGGCCGACCAGAATGCATCCGCGCCCCGCGCAACCTCTAACCGTTCCACCGTGCCCGTCTCCGACGCCTTCCGGCAATACATCTCGTCCCACTGGGCCGAACGCACCGAAAACGACCCCCGGCCGCGCGAACAATCCGCATGGGCGGCCGCTCGCCGGGCACGGATCTCAGCGCTGTACCCGGGCAGTCGCCTGATCATCCCGGCGGGGGCGGCCAAAGTGCGCTCCAACGACACCGATTACGCCTACCGTGCCCACTCGGCGTTTTCCCACCTCACCGGCTGGGCGAGCGATTCGGTGCCCGGAAGTGTGCTCGTGCTCGAACCGACGGTCGAGGGCCACGACGCCACTCTGTACTTTCGCAAGGCGGCTGGCCGCGACTCTGACGAGTTCTACGCGAACCCGGAGATCGGCGAATTTTGGACTGGTCCCCGTCCCTCACTGTCCCAGGTGTCAAACGACCTCGGTCTGCTCACCGTCGACCTCGCGGACTTTGAGCGAGTACTCGACGCTGTCGACGCCAACACGATCATCCTGCGCGAGGGCGACAGTGATCTCACCGACCAGGTCGACGGACGACGACTGCTCTTTTCTGATGCCGAGAGCCTCGAGATCGACGCCGACATCGCACTCGCACGCGACCTTTCTGAACTCCGCCTGGTCAAAGACGCCTATGAGATCGAGCAGTTGCGGCACGCCGTCGCTGCGACCAAGAAGGGTTTCGACGACGTGATCGCGGATCGCGCGGCCATCGTGGCCCACGAGCGGGGCGAGCGCCTCGTGGAGGGCACCTTCAATCGTCGGGCGCGCGCGGAGGGCAACACGGTCGGCTACGACACGATCGCTGCCTCTGGCGCGCACGCCTGCATCCTGCATTGGACCCGCAACGACGGCGCGGTCGTGCCGGGTGACCTGATCCTGATGGATGCCGGCATCGAATTGGACAGCCTGTACACCGCGGACATCACTCGCACCATGCCCGTGAACGGGGTCTTCAGCGAAACCCAGCGGCTCGTGTACGAAGCCGTACTCGAGGCAGCGGATGCCGCATTTGCGATCGTGCGCCCTGGCATCCGTTTCCGCGAAATCCATGCGACCGCCATGGGAGTCATCGCGCAGAAGACCGCGGAGTGGGGCTTCCTACCGGTGAGTGCGGAGGAGTCGATGAAGCCGGAGAACCAGTTCCACCGGCGGTACATGGTTCACGGTACCTCGCATCATCTCGGCCTCGACGTGCACGACTGCGCGGCGGCACGACGCGACCTGTATCTCGACGGCGTGCTCGAGGCCGGGATGGTTTTCACCATCGAGCCCGGTCTCTATTTGCAGCCCGACGACCTCACTGTGCCCGAAGAGTTCCGTGGCATCGGGGTGCGTATCGAAGACAACATCCTGGTCACCGAGACGGGCGCAGAGAATCTATCGATCGCAATCCCTCGCACCACCGATGACGTTGAGGCCTGGCTGCGCTGACGCCGCGGCCTCAGCCGCGCCGAAGCCTGCTAATGACCCATTTCCGGGCCGATACCCTGCCGCTAGCTTGCAACGGGGCGCGACAGCACATCCTGCGCCTTCGACAGCAGATTGGGGTCAACGACAATCTCGTAACGGCTGGCGAGCACCTGGTGGGTAGACGTGAAATCGCGCGTGCGACGGGTGACGGCGGTAGCCGCGACACCGAAGAG
Organism: Frigoribacterium sp.; assembly: GCA_025363205.1. Taxonomy (GTDB): domain Bacteria; phylum Actinomycetota; class Actinomycetes; order Actinomycetales; family Microbacteriaceae; genus Lacisediminihabitans. The sequence goes on along the minus strand of JANYEI010000089.1, from coordinate 15,102 downwards.
CGCCCCGAAACCGGCTCCGATGATGATCGCCGCGACCACGTACTGAAGCACCGTGCCAGTGCCGCCGAAGGTGAAGAGCACGCCGATGAAGAGTCCGAACCAGGTGCCGCTCGCCGCACCAGCTCCCGCTGCACGACCGTAAGTGAGCTTGCCGGTCACCCGTTCGACGGTCTTGAGATCACTTCCGACGATCGAGACCTGCTTGACCGGGAAGTCTGCCTTGGCAAGACGGTCGACAACCGCCTGGGCCTCGAAGTAGGTGTCGTAGGTGCCGAGTACATCGCCCTTCGGAAGGGTCGGGATGAGACGGCCACGGCGTGCGAGAGGGCTTTGGTTGGTCATGGTGTCATTATCCTCTCCGTGCATCCCCAAGGTCTAAGTTAGTTCTGTGAGCGCCGCGAGAGTCTTCGTCGCCCGACTGGCCGGGTGCTCCGTTTTCGACCCTGCTGGCGACAAGGTCGGACGGGTGCGCGATGCACTCGTGGTGTACCGACAGAAGGACCCGCCCCGCGTCGTTGGCCTGATCGTGGAGGTACCGGGCAAGCGTCGTGTCTTCCTCTCGATTGGACGGGTGACAAGCTTCGGTTCCGGCCAGGTCATCACCACCGGACTCATTAACATGCGTCGATTCGAACAGCGCGGCGGTGAGGTTCGGATGATCGCCGAGATGCTCGGCCGCGAGGTCACCCTCGTCGACAAGCCGGGCAGTGCCACGATCGAGGATGTGGCGATCGAAGAGAGCGGTCCCGGCGAGTGGGCCGTCACCGAGCTATTCCTCCGTCGGCCGAAGACCAGCGCCTCACCGTTCGCCAAAGGGCAGACGGTCTTCTCCCCCTGGGCCGGCATGCGCGAGCGCTCGACAAGCGCTCCGCAATCCGCCACCCAGCTTCTGGCTACTTACGAAGACCTTTTGCCGGCCGACCTCGCCAATGCGATGCTGGATTTGCCAGAGCAGCGGATGCTCGAGGTCGCCGAGGAAATGAGCGACGAACGTCTCGCCGATGTTCTTGAAGAGATGCCGGAAAGCGAGCAGGTCGACATCCTCAACCAGCTCGACGACGCCCGTGCCGCCGATGTGCTCGATCAAATGCAGCCGGATGATGCGGCCGACCTCATCGCTCAACTCAGCGACGAGCGGGGCGAGGTGTTACTCGACCTCATGCAGCCCGAAGAGGCCGAAGACGTGCGAATGCTGCTCGCCTATGCGCCGGACACCGCCGGCGGTCTCATGACGCCGGAGCCGATCATCGTCTCTGCCGACGCCACCGTGGCCGAGGGTCTCGCCCTGATCCGCCGCCATGAACTCGCGCCCGCGCTTGGCGCAGCCGTCTGCGTGACGCTCCCGCCCTACGAACCGCCGACCGGCCGGTTCCTCGGAATGGTTCATTTTCAGCGGATGCTGCGCTACCCGCCCATGGAACGCCTCGGTACCCTGCTCGACCAGAAGCTCGAACCGGTCAAGGCGAGTGCATCCGCCGCAGAAGTCGCCCGCACCCTTGCGAGCTACAACCTGGTCTCACTTCCAGTTGTCGACGACAACCATCGACTGGTCGGGGTGGTGACCATTGACGATGTCCTTGACTACCTTCTGCCCGATGACTGGCGAAGTCACGACGACGATCCTGCGCCGGCGACTGCCAGCACCATCCCCGTAGTCCCATCTGCCGCAAGGAGGTCACTCAATGGCTCGTCGCTCTGACTCCCTCGATACCCCAAAGGGGCTGCGTAATCGCTTCGTTCCCCGCATGGGCGGCCAGGACCGGGTAGGGCGGTTCTCCGAAGGCTTCGCCCGCGCGATGGGCACCTCGTACTTCCTTATCGGAATGACCGCATTCGTCGTGATCTGGCTCGCCTTCAACAGCTATGCGCCCGCCGGCACGCAGTTCGACCCGCGCATCACGAACTTCACGCTGCTCACGCTCATTCTTTCGCTGCAGGCTTCTTACGCCGCGCCGCTCATTCTGTTAGCGCAGAATCGCCAGGACGACCGCGACCGGGTGCAGTTCGAGCAGGATCGCCAGCGCGCAGAACGCAACATCGCCGACACGGAGTACCTTGCCCGCGAGGTTGTCTCGCTGAGGCTCGCGGTGCGCGAACTCGCATCCAAGGACTTCATTCGTACCGAGCTTCGGGCCCTTCTCGAGGAGTTGGAGAGGGATCGGAAGCAAGGCGGTACCGCAGGGTGAGCATGCCCACCGACCTCGACCAAGAGGTGCGGAACGCCCTGTCCCGGGTGATCGACCCCGAACTCCGCAAGCCGGTCACCGAATTGGACATGATCGGGAGCATCACCGCCTCAGCGAACGGAGCCGTGGTGGTCGGTCTCACACTGACGATCGTGGGATGCCCCGCCGCCGACAGCATCGAGCGCGACGTGCGTGAGGTCGCAGCATCCGTGCAAGGTGTGACATCAGTGACAGTCGATGTCAGCATAATGACACGGGAGCAACGCACAGCTCTCACCGAGAAGCTGCGGGGTGGTCGATCGCGTGACCTGCAATTCGGCCCGGATTCGCTCACCCGAATCATCGCGATCACGAGCGGCAAGGGGGGTGTCGGCAAGTCGACGATCACCGCAAATCTCGCCGTTGCGCTCGCGGCGCGCGGACTGGCTGTTGGTCTCGTCGACGCGGACGTCTTCGGGTTCTCGATCCCCGGCATCCTCGGGCTCTCCGGAGCGAAGCCCACGAAAGTCGGCGAGATGATCCTGCCGCCCATCAACTACGGCGTGAAGGTGATCTCGATCGGTATGTTCGTGGAGCACAACGCCGCCGTGTCCTGGCGTGGGCCGATGCTGCACCGCACGATCCAGCAGTTCCTTACCGACGTGTACTTCGGCGACCTTGACATCTTGCTGATTGACCTGCCCCCGGGCACCGGAGACGTGGCGATCTCACTCGGGCAGCTCTTGCCGCACGCCGAAGTCATCGTCGTCACCACCCCGCAGGGGGCGGCGGCCGAGGTCGCCGAACGAAGCGCAACCGTGGCACGCCAGACGGGCCAGCACGTAATCGGAGTCATCGAGAACATGTCGGGGCTGGCCCAGCCTGACGGCACCGTGCTTGAGCTTTTCGGCTCGGGCGGCGGGGCGGATGTCGCGGCGAGACTCTCGGTCGGACAGGAACAGCCCGTGCCCGTGCTGGCCGCCATCCCGCTCAGTGTCGCGCTGCGCGAAGGCGGAGATACGGGGCGGCCGATCGTGCTGTCAGACCCGCTGGATGCGGCATCCGTGGCGATCCTCGCAGTGGCAGATCAGCTCGCGAGCCGTGGTCGCGGCCTTGCCGGCCGAAAACTCGGCTTGAGCGTCAGCTGACCGACCAGCCGGCCGGCTGACCGATCGGCTCCCGGTCGCAAGCTCAGCGCCCACGAGTGACACTCGCACCCGCAAATTTCGGCGCGCGTGTCACTCCTGGGCGCGGGGCTGTGTTCGAAGGCAATTTCGCGGGACTGCACCATCCGCGTTCATCGGACCGGCTTGGTCACCGGAGCCGATGTCGGTCGTGTTTCTGCAAGTCAGAATGCGCCGCTCGGCAGGTCCTTCTCGTCGTCGACGATTGCGCGCACGATCCGTTCCGCCACAGCCGAGGGAACGAGGCCAGGCGGGAATGCCGGGGCTGTGCCGGCGATCGCCCGCGTCGCGAGGCCGGTCTCGGTGTGACCGGGACGGGCATCAACCACCCGGATTCCCGAACGGCGCAGCTCGCGAGATGAGGCCTGCATGAAGGCCGCCAACGCCGCCTTCGAGGCAGAGTAAGCCGCGAGTCCCGCAGTCGGAGTCTCAGACACGATGCCGCTAAACGTCACGATGAAAGGCTTATGACCGGCGGTGGCGGATGCTGCGAGATGCGGTGCCACCTCTCGGATCAGTCGAATCGGCCCGAGAGCATTTACCTCAAAGAGCCGACGCAGAGTGTCATCCGTGACCTCGCTGGCAGGACCGAAAGCCACCACGCCCGCGGCGATGACGATCCCGTCGAGCCGATCGTGGGCGCGCACAGCCGCGGCGACGAGGGTCGCGGCGGCCGCTTCGTCAGTGAGGTCGGCAAGCACGGTATCCGACCCGGTCAGGTGATCTGGATTTCGTCCGGCGCGCACCACCGTCGAGCCTTTGGCCTCGAGAAGTCGCGCGATCTCCGCACCCAACACCCCGGACGCCCCGACGACGAGCACGACAGATCCCTCTAATTCACTCATAGCAGGACTCTAGGGGCCAAATCTGGGACCGCGCCTGATGTCGTTGGACTGGTCAGGTCGCCTCGGTGTCAAAGGGGGCAATTGGCGGCTGGGTTTCGCCGCTCTCCGCCATCAGTCGCTTGCGCTTTGCATACGCGGATTCGCCACCCGGCTGAACGATGGTGAGGGGCACGTCCACCCGATCGTCCGAGTCCTCGAGAAGGGCTTCGCGGATGATGCGGCGCGGGTCGTACTGGCGCGGATCGAGTTTCTTCCAATCGACATCGTCGAAGTCCGGGCCCATCTCCTCACGCAGCCGCTCTTTTGCGCCATTTGCCATGTCGCGCATGCTTCGCACCAGGCGACCGAGCTGCGCGGCGTAGTGCGGGATGCGTTCCGGGCCAAGCAGGAAAACCGCGATCACGAGGATCACGAGGAACTTGTCGATAGTCAGGCCGCCGAACACTCGTTCAGACTAACGCTCCCAGCCGCAAACCCTCCCCTACGCTGGGCTGTGAACGAGGAGCAGAATTTGGCAAACAAAGAGTCGAGCTGGAAGTTCGCAGAGGACTTCATCGTAGAACGCGCCGAAATAGCGCAGGCACGGCAGCATTCGATCGAACTGGGAATCGATGCGGTGAGCCCGGCCATGGGCGCCCAGCTCGCGGTCATCACGGCAGCGACGGCCGCCACGAACATCATCGAGATCGGCACCGGCGTGGGCGTAAGCGGTCTCTGGCTACTGTCGGGTGCCCCCGAAGCCACCCTCACCTCGATCGATTTCGAACTCGACTACCAGCAATCCGCAAAAAAGGCCTTTCTTGATGCGGGTATCCCGGCGAACCGGGTGCGGCTCATAGCGGGGCGTGCCATCGACGTGCTGCCCCGCATGAACGAGCAGTCCTACGATGTGGTCCTTGTGGATGCCGACCCACAGTGCGTGATCCAGTATGTGGAGCACGGCCTGCGGCTCGCACGAACGGGAGGAACGGTGCTCGTGGCGCACGCCCTCTGGCGCGGTCGAGTCGCTGATCCAGCACAGAGAGATGACACGGTTACCGGATTTCGATCGCTCCTCGCCGAAATCGCAGAATCTTCGGCTGTGATCAGCGCGCTGTCACCGGTGGGCGACGGGCTGCTGCAGCTGATAAAGCGATAGCCGGCCTCGCAGGCCGGCACGACGGCCCTAGTGGGCCGCGGCGACAACCCCGGCGAGAGCGTCGTGCAATTCTTTTGCTTCGGCATCGTTGACCGAAACGACGAGGCGACCCCCACCTTCGAGTGGGACACGCACGATGATAAGGCGACCCTCCTTAACAGCCTCCATTGGTCCGTCTCCGGTCCTCGGCTTCATGGCTGCCATGATGGATCCCCTTTCGTGGAATGACTCCCATTATCCCGTAACTGGGCGCTAACCAGAAAACGGGGGCTCCTCCCACACGTTTACGGGGGTGTCCAGTCGTACCCATCGACCCACCAGCAGACCGCGAGCCAGAGGCACTGGCCGACGATGCACGCCGCGACAATGCTGATCCGGTACACCAGTGATCGGGGCTGCGCCACGGCCCCGAGCAGTGGGAAGAGCGGCACAAGCAACCGGAAAGTGCTCGACTGCGGGAAGAACACCGCCAAAAGGTAGACCGCGTAGCTTGCCGACCAGAATCGCAGGTCGGGGCCGAGCCGACGCACCGCCGGCGTAAACAGCGACGCGGCGAAAGCGACGACCAGCAACGCGAGCAGTGCGAGGACGACACCACCGAAATGCCACTGGTCGCCCCAGAAGCGCGCGCCCTGTAACCACGGGGTAAAGGGCTGCAGATCGAGGTAGCCGATGTAGGGCGACCTCCAGGCGAGCTCGGTGTCGGTGTAGGCGGAGGCTGATCCGGTGACGGCCCAGGCGGTAAGGGGCCAGACGAGGCCCATCACGAGGCTGAACGCGGTGAGGCCAGCCCCGAGCATCCGCTCCGCTGTCGGGAAGGGATCCCGTGCACGGGTGAACCATCGGTGACCCAGATGTACTACGAGAGCGAGAGCGAATGCGAGCCCGCTCGGTCGGGTGACTGACAGGATCGCCACCACCGGAAACAGGACGGCGTAGCGACGTTCGAGGAGCAGATAGAGCGCGAGGGCGAGGAAGAACGCGTGCATCGACTCCGCGTAAGACACCTGCAGGATCGGCGAGAGCGGTGCGACGCACCAGAGCACCACCGCGAAGAGCGCGGTCTCAGACGGCAGTCGTAACAGGAACAGCCGGTAGATCATGAGCGCCGAGAGCACAGAGAACGCGAGCGAGACGGCGACAGATACCGGCTCCCAGGGCAGGGTCGTGACCAGCATGAAGAAACGCACGAGCATCGGATAGGCCGGCATGAAGGCCCAGGCGTTCTCGGCGACGTGGCCGTCGGCGGTCAGGGGGAGCGTCGCCGGATATCCGCTCACCGCAACGATGTGGTACCAGGTGCTGTCCCAGTACTGGGCGAAGGCGAGATACGACGGATGCGCGCCAGAGAAGGGGCTCCGCTCTTGGCGACTCGCAAAAAACAGCAGAAGGCCGGTGGTGATCACGCGCGACACCGCCCAGACAACCACCACTTTCGCCCACCAGGGCGTGAGAGTGTACTTCACCCGCGGTGTTCGTGCGGTCAGAATTGGGGCGGTCAGAATTGACGCTGCTCGAGCCACGCCCGCAGTCCCCGTTCGCACTCGATGATCTGAGCGACGGGCACCCGCTCGTTATCCGCGTGGGCGAGGAGCGGGTCGCCCGGCCCGTAATTGACCGCCGGGATGCCGAGGGCAGAGAAGCGGGCGACATCCGTCCAGCCGTACTTGGGCTTCGCCTCCCCGCCTACCGCCGCGAGGAACTGCAGCGCGAGTGGGGCGTCGAGACCGGGACGGGCGCCATCCGCACTGTCGGTGACCACGAGGTCGATGCCGGGAAATACCTGACGAAGGTAAGCCTCCGCCTCCGCGCCGGTTTTGTTTGGAGCGAACCGGTAATTCACTGTCACAACGCACTCGTCGGGGATCACGTTGCCAGCCACTCCCCCGGTGATGTTGACGGCGTTGAGGCCCTCTCGATAGACGAGGCCGTCGACCTCGAACGACCGGGGCTGGTACGCGGCAAGGATATCGAGGATCGGTGCCGCAGCATGGATCGCATTGACGCCGACCCAGGCCCTGGCCGAGTGGGCGCGCGTGCCGGTGGTACGGAGGTCGACGCGCATAGTGCCGTTGCAGCCCCCTTCGATGAGGGAGTTCGTCGGCTCTCCGAGAATCGCGAAGTCACCGGCGAGCAGCTCCGGATGGTGTGCGGCGAGGCGGCCGAGTCCGTTGCGGTCGGAGGCCACCTCCTCGTTGTCGTACCAGATCCAGGTGAGGTCGACGGCGGTATCCACGAGCTCAGCGGCGAGCTTGAGCTGCACGGCCACCCCCGCCTTCATATCGACAGTGCCGCGTCCCCACAGGTATTCGACATCGGCCTCGGACTCCAATCGGGTCGGCAAGTTGTTCTTTAGCGGAACGGTGTCCGTATGCCCCGCGATCACCACGCGGCGACCGCGGCCGTGAGTAGTACGGGCGACGATCGCATCGGCATCCCGAGTGATTTCCAGGTGGTCGAACGGGGCAAGAGCGGCGGCGATCGCGTCAGTGATGGCGCGTTCGTTTCCCGAGACCGATTCGATGTCACAGAGCTGCCGGGTAATAGTGATCGAGGATGCCGTCAGGTCGATCACGGGAATGGTGGTCTGGGTGGCGGGCATGCGGTCAGTTTATAAGTCGCCGCTCGCTAATCTTGAGCCATGACTGATCGAGCAGCCTGGGGCTACGGACTTGCGACCATCGCCGCCGACGGCACGGTGCTCGACACCTGGTTCCGCTCTCCCGCGCTCGGCTCGTTTCCCGCCGGGCGCGATCCGCACATCGCTCCGGCGGATTTCGCCTCTGTCGTTGGCCGCGATGCGCGGCGCAATGTTTCAGTCGACTTCGTGATGGTAGGGATCGACCTGGATGCCGCGCCGGCATCCACCCCGGACGCCTACCTCCGTCTCCACCTGCTCAGCCACCTCGTCGTGCAGCCGAACACCATCAACCTCGATGGGCTCTTCGCCCATTTGCCGATCGTGGCCTGGACTAACGCTGGCCCGGTACATCCACTCGACTATGCCGACCAGCGTCTCACCCTGCAGCGTCTCGGGATCGCAGCGCACTCGATCGACAAGTTCCCGCGTCTCACCGACTACGTCTCGCCCGACCGGGTGCGCATCGCGGATGCCTCGCGTGTGCGCCTCGGCGCCCACCTCTCCCCCGGCACCACCGTGATGCACGAGGGCTTCGTCAACTTCAATGCTGGCACGCTCGGATCGTCGATGATCGAGGGGCGCATCTCGCAGGGTGTTGTCATCGGCGACGGATCGGATGTCGGCGGTGGCGCGTCCATCATGGGCACGCTCTCGGGCGGCGGCACCGAGCGCATCACCGTCGGCAAGCGGGCGCTACTCGGTGCGAATTCCGGTATCGGCATCTCGATCGGCGACGACTCGGTCGTCGAGGCGGGGCTCTACCTCACGGCCGGTACGAAACTGACTGTGCTCGGGGCGGCTGCTCGCACCGTGAAGGCCGTGGAGCTCTCCGGCGTGCCCGGCCTATTGTTCCGGCGCAACTCGCTCACCGGCGCCGTCGAGGTGCTCGCCCGCAGTGGCCGCGGTATCCAACTGAACGCCGCCCTGCACGCCTGAGCCACGCGCGCCGGTGCTGGCCTGGCTGTGCCTGCCTGCCAGGCACGCCCGCCCTGCCCGCCCTGCCCGCCCTGCACGCCCTGCCCGCCCTGCACGAAATGCACGAAATGCAGGACTCGCCGTGACGGATGATGCGGGTGTGCCTCAACTGCCACACCAGTAACGAGGAGTCCTGCATTTCGAACGAAACTGCGCCCACGGCTACTCCTCCTCAATTCTGGCGGCAGCAGGGTCTCCACAGATAACCCGCGCCGGATCATCGAGGGCATTCGGGTGAGCGACAGTCGCCCTCATGGAACTCCTGGCTTGCATTCGTTCACTCGGCGGAGTGGCACCCACCTTCAGGCTCCTCCGAATGGGATGGACCGGCCGGGCACTGGCAGCAGCTGTTCACCGTGGCACGATCGTGCGGGTGCGGCAAGGCTGGTACGCCTCGGCATTCGAGTCCGCGGACAATCTCGCGGCGTGGCGTGTGGGTGGGCGACTCACCTGCGTGAGCGGTGCGACCTTTTTCGGCCTCTCGACTCGCTCAACCCGGCTGATTCACATTGCCGTTCCGCCCACTGCATCCCGTCTTCGTGACCCTTCCGACATGCGTTGCCGACTCACGTCCAAATCTGGCGCCGTCATCCACTGGCGACCTCCCCGCGCCGGAGGCGCATTCGTGGAGTCACCGCTGACCTGCCTCCTTGACATGTGCCAGTGCGAATCCCCCGAATTTGTCGTGGCAGCGGTCGATAGTGCGCTTCATGCGGGCCTGATCAGTCGTGGAGCGTGGCACAGTGCATTGGCGGACCTGCCTCTGAAACTCCGACTACAACTGGCGGATGTCGATGGCCGATCCGAATCGATTATCGAGTCCCTCAGCCGGTTTCGATGTCGCGCAGTGGGGTTGCGCGTGCGAATTCAGGTGACTCTTGCACCCGGTCTGCGCGTGGACCTGGTGATCGGTGAGACGCTCGTCGTGGAAGTTGACGGTCGGGAGCACCACTCAGACCCGGCGGCGTTCGAGCGGGATCGGATCCGGGACGCGCGGCTCACTGCGCTCGGTTACCGGGTGCTGCGCTTTAGCTACAGCCAGGTTATGCACAACTGGCCCTCGGTCGAGGCGGCGATCCTCGCCGCGGTCGGCCACGGGGATCACCGTCTGCACGCCTAGAAAGCGGTCAGACATGCGCCGGTTCACAGGTCAGCCGTCACGTATGAGGTACGAAATGCAGCCCAGCGCAACGCAACGCAGCCCAGCGCCAGAGCGGCGCGCACCAGCCTCACCGCGAACATGGCCGCCGAGACCGCGAAAGCAAACGGCGACGGACGCACAGACCCCTAGCGCGCGGGCCAGTCCCGGCGCGGCTCTCCCACATAGAGCTGCTGCGGGCGACCGATCTTGGTGGACTGGTCATTGTTCATCTCACGCCAGTGTGCGATCCAGCCGGGCAGACGCCCGATTGCGAAGAGCACGGTGAACATCCGCGGCGGGAATCCCATGGCCTTGTAGATGACGCCGGTGTAGAAGTCGACGTTGGGGTAGAGCTTGCGCTCGATGAAGTAATCGTCGGCCAGGGCGACAGCCTCGAGCTCCTTGGCGATGTCGAGCAGGTCATCCTTCACGCCGAGGGCCGCCAGCACCTCGTCCGCGCTCTCCTTAACGAGCCTGGCTCGAGGGTCGAAGTTCTTATACACCCGGTGGCCGAAGCCCATCAGGCGGATGCCGTCTTCCTTGTTCTTGACCCGCTCGACGAATTTCTCCACCGACTCGCCCGACTCCTTGATCTCACCGAGCATCTTGAGCACGGCCTCGTTCGCTCCACCATGCAGCGGACCGTAAAGGGCGTTGATACCGGCCGAAATGGACGCGAACATGTTCGCCTCGGTCGAGCCGACCAGTCGCACCGTGGAGGTCGACGCGTTTTGTTCATGGTCTTCGTGCAGGATGAGGAGGCGCTCGAGCGCCTTCGCAACCACCGGATTCACCACGTACGGCTCCGCCATCGTGCCGAAGTTGAGCTTGAGGAAGTTGTCCGTGAAGCTGAGCGAGTTATCCGGATAGAGGAAGGCCTGACCAAGACTCTTCTTGTGGGCGTAGGCCGCAATGACCGGCAGTTTGGCCAACAGACGGATGGTCGACAGCTCGACCTGCTCCGGGTCGTGCACGCTCAGCGAGTCTTCATAGAACGTCGAGAGGGCCGAGACAGCGCTCGACAGCACAGACATCGGATGCGCGTTGAGTGGGAGGGCGTCGAAGAAGCGGCGCAGGTCTTCGTGCAAAAGGGTGTGGCGGCGCACGCGGTCCTCGAACGCATCGAGCTCCGACGCAGAAGGCAGCTGGCCGTAAATGAGCAACCAGGCCACTTCGAGATAAGTGGAGTTGGCCGCGACGTCTTCGATGGCATAACCGCGATAGCGCAGGATGCCCTTCTCGCCATCGATGTAGGTGATGGCGCTTTTGGTCGCCGAGGTGTTGACGAACCCGTGGTCGAGAGTCGTGTACCCCGTTTGGCGCGTAAAAGTGGAGATGTCGATCGACGATGCGCCATCCACACTCATCACAACCGGGAACTCGGCGGTACCGCCCGGAAAGTGGAGGGTGGCCTTGTCGGCGGCAGGGTCATTGGCGGCAGCGTTCACGCCTACAGCCTAATTGGCTCTCGACACAGGTTTGACACCGCGGTCGATAGCCACAACAGCTAAGGAATCACTGAGCCAATTGGAGGAAATCGCTAGAAATGGACGGTGGTCAGCCGATCAACGGCCGAATCGATAGCCGCGTCGGAGGCAGTGAGGGCTATCCGCACATGCTGCGAAGTCTCTGCCCCGTAAAACGTGCCAGGCACGACGAGGATGCCGAGATCGGCCATCCGACCCACCGTGGCCCAGGCATCCTGCCCCGCTGTGGCCCACAGGTAGAGGCCGCCTTCGCTGTGGTCGATGCGCAATCCGGCGCGCTCGAGTGCGGGCCGGAGGCGGTCACGCCGTGAGCGATACACGGCTTTCTGGGCACGCACGTGAGTGTCGTCAGCCAAGGCGGCGATCATCGCCGCCTGGATGGGCGCTGGCGGAACGATGCCGAGATGCTTGCGCACCGTGAGCAACCTCCCGATGAGGTCGCTGGAGCCCGCCACGAAGCCGACACGGTAACCCGCGAGGTTGGACTGCTTGCTGAGCGAGCAGACGCACAGCACCGAGGTGCGATTCCCCCCGGTGACCCGGGGATCGAGGATGCTCGGAGTCGCAACCGCGTCGAACTCGTCGTCCCAGCCGAGCTCGGCGTAACACTCGTCACTCGCGATGACGGCACCGATTTCGCGCGCACGGGCGACCGCCGCGGCCAGCTGCTCCACCGAGAGGATGCGTCCGTTCGGATTGCCGGGGCTGTTTATCCAGACGAGCCGTGTGCCCTCCGGCCACTCGACCGGATCGTCACTGGAAACAACGGTCGCACCCACGAGAGCAGCGCCAACCGCGTAGGTGGGATAGGCAAGGGAGGGCTGCACCACGATGTCTCCCGGGCCGAGCCCAAGCCAGAGTGCGAGTCCGGCAATAAACTCCTTGGAGCCGATCGTGGGCATCACGTTCGCGGCGCTGAGATCGTCGACACCGCGACGACGACCGAACCAGTCGACGATGCCTCCGGCGAGCGCCGGAGTCCCGGCGGTCAGCGGGTAGGCGTGCGCATCGGTTGCCGCCGAGAGCGACTCGCGGATGATCGCGGGCGTTGGGTCGACCGGCGACCCGACCGACAGGTCGATCACACCCTGTGGATGCGCCCTGGCCCGAACCGCATAGGGTGCGAGGGCATCCCAGGGCCAGTCGGGCAGGCTGAGCGCCACCGCTACGCCGCGGGAACCTGGGGCGGAAGCGCGTTGATGATGGCGTGGTCCTTGTGGATGACGCCGACCTTCGCCGCTCCGCCCGGGGAGCCGACCTCGTCGAAAAACTCCACATTGGCCTTGTAGTACTCGGCCCATTGCTCCGGCACGTCATCTTCGTAGTAGATGGCCTCCACCGGGCAGACCGGCTCACACGCACCACAGTCGACACATTCATCGGGATGGATGTAGAGCATGCGGTCGCCCTCGTAAATGCAGTCGACGGGACATTCGTCAATGCACGCTCGATCTTTGACATCCACACACGGGAGGGCGATGACATAAGTCACGTTCGGGTCGGTCCTTTCGATTTGGTCCTGGATCCCAGCCTATCCCTCGAAAAGGTACCGAAATTCGGCCACGCGAGCACGAGCCCCACGATCACCAGCGAACCGTAGGTGAGGGCGTACCCGGCCGCATTGGCAGGCACGAGCACCGACCCCCCGGTCGATCGCACCGAGAGCAGGCCGATGACGACAAGGAGCCCCACCGCGGCGCATCCGGTCACGGCACGCCCGGAGAAGACGATGCGGAGACCAACCAGCAGCGAGGTGATGATGAGCAATGAGAGGATGATGCCGACCGGTGGCGTGCCGCCGAGAACCTGCGGGGCGAACTGATGGTTAACCACCGCGATCCCGCCGAGCGCCGCCCCCACGATGGCGGCGAGAACCCACACGGAGACTCTGATCGCCACGCTCTGGTCGCTCCACGGCACTACTCCCGTCGCGGCGCTGTGGACTCGCGTGAAGCCCTCCGTGCGGTCGATCGGGCGGCTCGGCCCGCTTGACAGCGAAAACCGTTCCCCCTCAACGACGATCTGGGTGCGATGCGCGGTGAGAGCCGCGGTCTTGCGGTCGAGCACGGCTGAGACGTCGACACGCAGGGACGAGGTCTCGGCATCGGTGTCGACAGTCCAAAACGGAACTCCCATGACATCCGCAGCGCGCCGGGCAGCGGCATGCGCCCTGACGTGATCCGGATGTCCATAGCCACCGTTCGAGTCGTAACTGATGACAGCCCCGGGCTTTACGGTGTCGATCACGGTCGCCAGATCGGCGGCGACCTCCCCGAGATCAGCGGCGCAGAGGGCGTCCGGCGCGAGGGATTCGGCGGGTTCGGCGCCGTTCTCTCCCCACCGCATGCCGGAGTCGGTATAGCGTCGCGGCTCGCGTTCGATCCATCGGGCACTGGGCTCGCCGAGAAAGCGATGATCGACGACACCGAGCGCCGTCAGCGCTGCTGCCAACTCACCCGTTCGAACGGTGGCGAGGGCAGCCCCATCTCCTTCGAGCCCGGCCAGATCTGCCGGAATGACCTCCCCCAGTTCGCCGCGTGTGCAGGTGACGACCGTGACCTGCGACCCTCGCGCGACCAACAGCGCAATCGTGCCACCGGTCGTGATGCTCTCGTCGTCGGGGTGCGCGTGAACGAAGAGCACGCGCTCGACCGGGAACGGTTCACCGGCAATAGAGTCTGATTCCACCTAGTGAATTTACCCCAGCGCGGGGCACCGCGCCGCTGAGCTGAACGACTCTACTTGCCGTCGCTCTTGGTGACGGTGTAGTTGAGCACGAAGCCCTTGTCGTCCTTGATCTCGACGACGGCGACGTTGAGGTTGCCCTTGTCGCCGACGAGTGCACCACCGTCAGCCGTGGTCGCGGTAAGCGTCTTGCAGTTGAAGCCAGCGGAGGTGAGTGTTTTGAGCACCTCATCGATCGCCGTATTGTCCGTGACGCGCACGCTCACGTTCCAGATCTTCGATTTCGCGTCTCCTATCCCGGCGCCGGAAAGCACTTCGCCGGAGGCAAGCGGTACCTCGCTCGGGAAGTCCTTGGGCACGCTCTTGCCCGGAACATCCACTTTGCCCCCGGTGACGTCGTGAACGAGGTTCTGCACCGAGCATCCGGCAAGCGCCGGGCCGGCGAGCAGTGCGATCGCGAGGGCAACGGGAACGGTGATGCGCTTAACCAGGTGAGACATGCCCTACAGCCTACGACCGGGGACATGTCTCACCAAGGTGCTGCTACGCGTTCTGCTTCTTCAGGCGCGACACGCGGCGGGCACGGTCACCGGCAGCGAGCTCGACCTTGCGAATACGCACGAACTCGGGGGTGACTTCGACGCACTCGTCTTCGCGGGCGAACTCGAGGCACTCCTCGAGCGTGAGCTTGCGCGACGGGGTCATCCGCTCGAACGTGTCCGAGGTGGACTGGCGCATGTTGGTGAGTTGCTTCTCCTTGGTGATGTTCACATCCATGTCGTCGGCTCGCGAATTCTCACCGACGACCATGCCCTCGTAGACCTCCTGGGTCGGCTCGACG
>JANYEI010000068.1 GCA_025363205.1 Frigoribacterium sp. | reverse complement strand
ATCGAGCAGGGCATCGGGGGTGATCAGCATCCCACCGCCGAACGAGGTGTTGTTGGCGATCGAGACGAGTGTGCCCGCTGTGTTCCATTCGACACCATCGAGAACCAGTCGATAGGTCGTGGGTTTCAGCATCGCGAGTTCACGAAACAGTGCCACGTTGTAGCGGCTCTTACCGCGCGGCCAGCGCATGAGGTTCGCGCGCTCGTTGACGAGCGCATCAAATCCGGCCGAGAGCACGCCGACATACCAACGGTCGGGCTCCCCCGCGCGACGAATGAGCGCGGCATCGATCACACGGGGGTCACCCGCGAGAGCACTGAGTAGCTGGTCGATTGCCGCATCCGTATCCCTTATCGGAATCCGCAGGCCGCGGGAGACGTCGTTACCAGTGCCCGACGGCACGATTCCGAGCGGGATGCGCGTGCCGGCAACGAGGTTCGCTCCGAGGCTCACCATGCCGTCACCGCCCACAACGACGAGGGCATCCGGGGCAAGAGCGACCGCTTTCTCGGCCTCACGGTGAAGGTCTGCCATCGTGGGCTCGCTCAGGGCGGTTACCCGATGGCCGGCCCCGCGCAGGCTCTGCACGACGGTAGGGCCGACCGCGCGTCCCTTGCCGAATGAGGCGGTCGGATTGATGGCGACGACAATCCGCAAAGCGGTCACGATAGCGGCAGCGGTGTCGTCATTCCACCAGTATGTCGGATGCCATTCGCGAAACTTCCGAGCCGCACGGTTTCGAGTACAGTCGGAAAAATGCGCATCACGAAACAAGAACATGCCTGCCTCATCCTCGAATCCTCGGGCAAGACGCTCGTGATCGATCCCGGAGTCTTCACCACCGCGCTCGTCGGCCTCACCGAGGTCGTCGCTGTGGTGATCACCCACGAACACGGCGATCACTGGACCGCCGACCAGCTCACCCGCATCCTCAAGAGCAGCCCCGATGCGAAGCTCTACGGGCCAGAAGGCGTGGCCCTCGCGGCCACCGACTTCGACATCACCATCGTGAAAAGCGGCGACACGATTAACGCCGTGCCATTCTCACTTCGCTTCTTCGGCGAGAAGCACGCCGTGATCCACTCCTCGATTCCAATCGTCGACAACGTCGGCGTGCTGGTCAATGACGCTCTCTACTACCCCGGCGACTCGTTCACGGTGCCGGAGGGCGTCGAAGTGGATGTGCTCGCAGCACCCGTCGGCGCGCCCTGGCTGAAAATCGGCGACGCGATCGATTTCGTGCTTGCCGTGCGACCTCGCCGTGCCTTCGCGACCCATGAGATGGTGCTCTCGACCGCGGGCAAGGCAATGGGTGGCGACCGCCTGAAGTGGGCTGTCGAACAGGGCGGCGGCGACTACGTCGCGCTAGAGCCGGGAGACACGCTCGATCTGTAGACCTCTCCGGCAATCAGCGAAGTCAGATGTAGATCGCGGGGTCCGTGAATGTATCGGCGGCGGATGACGCGGTTCGCGGACGAACGCGCGCCGGAATGCCAGTGAGCACCGAGTGCGGCGGAGCATCCGTCACTACAACCGCGTTCGCCCCGATGATCGAGTCGTGCCCGATGGTTACGGGCCCGAGCACACTCGCACCCGCGCCGACTACCACGCGGTCGCCGATGGTGGGATGTCGGCGCTCGCGCACTGAGCTCGTGCCGCCGAGGGTGACGCCGTGATAAATCAACACGTCATTGCCGACAATCGCGGTCTCGCCAATCACCACGCCCATGCCGTGATCAATAAAGAGTCGGCGGCCGATGGTCGCACCCGGATGGATCTCTATCCCGGTAAATGACCGCACGATTTGCGAGTACACGCGGGCCGCGAGAAACAGCCGCCACTTCCACAGGCGGTGCGCGACACGATAGCCCCACACCGCATGCAGGCCGGAGTAGGCAAGGAATACCTCGGCATTCGAGCGCGCTGCTGGATCATTTTGCCGCGCCATCCGGATGTCTTCACGAATGCCCCCGAAAGGCACCTGCTCAGTCCACGAGGTCTTCGTACAGCACTGTCGAGAGGTAGCGCTCACCGAAGCTCGCGATAATCACGACAATGGTCTTGCCCGCGTTCTCCGGTCGCGCGGCCAGATCGAGGGCACCCTGCACGCTCGCCCCGGAGGAAATCCCGGCGAGGATGCCCTCCTCCGCTGCGAGACGACGTGCCATCGCGACGGAGCGGGTGATGTCGATGTCGATGATCTCGTCGTAGACTTCGCGGTCGAGAACTTCGGGCACGAAGTTTGCGCCGAGGCCCTGGATCTTGTGCGGCCCTGGTGCTCCCCCGTTGAGGATCGGCGACTCAGCCGGCTCGACGCCGATAACGATGACGCCCGGCTTCTGCTCCTTGAGATAGTTTCCTGTGCCGGTGATGGTGCCGCCAGTGCCGATGCCGGCGACAAAAATGTCGACCGCTCCCTCCGTGTCGTTCCAGATCTCGGGACCGGTGGTGGCGTGGTGGATGGCCGGATTCGCGGCGTTCGCAAACTGTTTCGCGTAGACGGCTCCGGGGGTGCTTGCGACGATTTCGGCCGCACGATCGACGGCGGACTTCATACCACCGGGGCCGGGGGTCAGCACGAGATCCGCGCCGTACGCACGCAGCAGCATCCGCCGCTCCTTGCTCATGGTTTCCGGCATGGTGAGAATCACCTTGTAGCCGCGGGCCGCACCGACCATGGCGAGCGCGATGCCGGTGTTGCCGCTGGTGCTCTCGACGATCGTGCCGCCGGGCTTCAACTCGCCCGACTTTTCGGCCGCATCGACTATGGCGACCGCGAGACGGTCTTTGACGCTCGCAGAGGGGTTGTAAAACTCCAGCTTTGCGAGCACCGTCGCTCCGAGGCCCTCAGTGACCTTATTGAGCCGCACGAGCGGAGTGTTGCCAAAGATTTCGGTGATGTCGTTGTAGACGCGTTGCGGCATGGGGGTTCGCTTCCTGTTCCTGGCCAGACCGCAGTCACTTGAGCGACGACAGTTTTCGGTTACACGGGTTTCAACGCCGCTTCGGCGAATTCCTTCCCGATTATGCCGCGTCGCGCTGCGAGCCGCGCGAAAGTTGCGGGGCTGGGCAGCCGGGTCGATTCAGCCCAGGCCGTCATCCGGCTGCGCCAGGCCCCACCGGAATCGGGACTCGAGGCAACACTGATCAAGCGAGGCTCCCGCATCGACGTTCAAAGTATTGTGCGTGTCGCGGATTGCGCATGGGCACAGCGCCGGGTTGGGTGGTTCCCGAATTCCACGCGGCTCAGGTTTTTCGGTTGAGGCTGTCGCGAGCCGACCGGCACCGCACCCGGCGCTGTTATGCCGGGAGCAGTGGGGATGAGTCCCGGATCGGGCCGCCGACCCGGGGCCCATCCGGTCCGAAGGAGATGAAGTTGAGATGCATGCGCCGCATGGCTACTCCCTCATCCCAGGAGTGGAAGGCGATGATGTCCCTACCGGCGAGATCGCGGGTGAGGGAGTTGTGCCCCGGGCCGATCAGTCCTCCGGTCGTCGATTGCAGCAACCGACCGTCTGCGAGCGGCGCAGGCGTCCATGGGCCGAGGGGCGACCCTGCACTGGCCCATGACACCGCGTAGTCCGGCCCGGTCCAGGCGCCACCGGAATAGGTCATCCAGTACTTGCCCCTCCGGTAAACCACGGATGGTCCCTCGAGCGTGTGCCAGTCGTAGACGCCGCTGTACATCGGGCGCTGCCGTTCATAAATCTGCCAGTCGGCGTTCGGGGCGAGCACAGCGGAGGGTGAATGGGAGGGCCCGGTGGGTGACCTCATCGGCATGACCGCGAGATGGGTTCCCGGGCGTTCGGACTCGAGCACATCGCGAGCGAAGTAGAGGTACAGAGTGCCATCCTCTGCCAGGAATGGATGCGGGTCGATCGCGAAGGATTCGTTGGGTGTGAGGTTCAGGCCCAGATCGTGAAATGGTCCCAGGGGCGATTCGGATCTAGCGACTCGGAGGTGATGCCCGCGAATCCCCTGTCCGACTGAGTAATACATCCAGTACGCCCCGCCGTCCTGAATGACTTCTGGTGCCCAGTAGGCGTCCCCGAGGGCAGGATCGCCTCTTTCGAGCACCGGCCCAACGGATTTCCATTCGAGTAGATCCGCTGACGTGTAGGCCTCTACGATCAGCTGTGCAATGCCCTGAGCTGCCGGATCTGCCGAGCCGTACGCGATGAAGCTGGCGTCGGGCAATTGCAAAACGAAGGGGTCGGCGAAGTAGGTGTCGATGGCTGGCGCGTCCCTCATGCTGTGCCTTTCGACAGTTGCACGAACTGGAGTGCCGCGGGCGTAACAACCCGGGTGAGCCCGCCGTCAGGCTGTTCTTCGAGACGCACAAGGCCCATGCGGCGCAAGAACGCCGATTTGCCGTCGGCAGGGATGCCGAGCGAGGGCGCCGGGCCCACGAAACTGGTGCCCCCGTCCCCGGATTGGGCAACGATGAACTCTTCAACGTTCGCGCCGTTTGCGGCCCAGGACCAGTCGACGAAGTCGAACAGTGGCCACCAGGTGTATCCACGAATATCGATGCCTTCTTCGACGAGCTGCTTCACCTCGACGACCGAGTCGAGGAGCCAACGCGATCGGAGTTCATCGTTGCCCTCGATGCTGGTCTCGGTGAGCGCGATTGGAAGGTTGTACCGATCGGCGAATGCGGTCAGCACCTCACGAAGCCCAGCGGTCCACTGATCGTGCGAGAGCTGGGTTACATTTCGGTGATTACCCCCGAGCCGACGGGGAGTCAGGTCGGGATAATAGTTCACACCGATGATGTCGGGTGAAGACGGATTCGAGACAAGCCAATGCAGGTCGCCGATCCGTGCACCGTGTTTCAGCAGCCAATCGTGGGCGGGGTGGGCTGGACCCACCCGACCGAGAAGCAGGTCTGTGGCGAGCCAACCGACCATACGCAGCAGTGCCGCGTGTTCTTCGAGTTGGGCGTCGAGGTTGACGACGAGAGTTGCGGCCTCTACGTGGATGATCACAGCCTGGGGATTGGCCTGCCTAATCGCTGAGATCGAGCGAGACATCCCGAGCACCATCGGTATGGCGACCGCGACCCAGCCTCCCCACCCGCTCATCGCCGGTGGCCACACGCCCCGTAGTCCGCAAAAGGACGCGGTTGTCACTGGCTCATTGAGGGGGGTGAAGTGATTCACCCACTGGCGATACCGGTCGGCGAAGGCGGCCGCGAACTCCTCGATCGCGGCGGGGTAACCGGGATCAGCGAACGAGTGCTCCAGCCAGACGGGAGTTCCGTAGTGCACGAGATCGATGATGAGGGTGAGCCCGGCCTGCTCCGCGGCAAACGGAATGGCGTCATCCAGCGCAGTCCAGTCGAAGACGCCGGGAGCTCGGTGAGCGAGCGGCCAGCTCACGCCGTAGCGAAGACCCTTCGCGCCGAGGTCCCGAGCCAGCAACAGGTCAGAATTGCGGTTGGCGTTGTGACCGGTCAACTCGTGCTCGTCGAGTTCGTGGGCCAGCTCGTCGCGCGGGTAGACGCAGGTGTCTTCGATCCCGAGAATCCATGAGACGGCACCCTCGGTGAACAGCGGATGCCCGATCACTTGAGACCCGTCGTTGCGACACCCTGAACGAAGAACCGTTGCGCCAGGAAGAAGGCGAGGGCGAGGGGCAGCAGTGAGATCGTGGCACCGGCTAGAAGAACCGCGTGGTCGGTAACGTGCTGGCCTCCGAACAGCGTGAGACCGGCAGGCAGGGTGCGCATATCTGGTGAACTCGTCACGATAAGCGGCCAGAGGAGGTCGTTCCATAGCGTCATGAAGTGGAGCACCGCGAGCGTTGCGAGGGCCGGCTTCGACAGCGGAAGGATGATGCGTGCATAGATGCGAAGGTGTCCGGCGCCGTCGATGCGAGCGGCCTCATCGAGTTCGCGCGGGATGGAGATGAACGACTGTCGCAGAAGAAAGATGCCGAATGCGCTGGTTGCGCGGGGGATGATCAGCCCTTGGTAGGTGTCGAGCCAGCCGAAGTGAAAAAGCTCGATAAACACCGGAATAAGAGTTACTTGGATCGGCACCATCAGCGTCGCGATTACGAGCCAGAACAGCAGTTTCGATCCGCGAAATTTCAATCGGGCGAGCGCGTATGCGCACATCGAATCGAACAGAAGCAGCAACACGGTCGTGCCGCCCGCAAAAATCAACGTGTTGAGGAGCAATCGAAGAAATGGCAGCTGCTGCCAGATGGCGGTGTAGCCGTGCAGCGTCCAGGAGGTCGGGAACAAGCTCGCGGGATTACCGAAGAGATCAGCCTCGGAACGAAACGATCCCGACACCATCCAGACGAACGGCACCAGGGCGATGACGATCCCGATCGAAATGATCATCCACACCGTTGTTTTGCCAAGACCACGCCGAATCGACCCGCCCCGTGGGGGTCGTACTCGGCCGATCGCGCGAAGGTCAGTCGACATCGTTGTACCTAAAGAGTCTGAGTTGGAACGCGGCGATGATCATGATCAGAGCAAATAGCACCCAGGCGATTGCCGACGCGTAGCCGATATGGAAGTTCTGGAATCCCTCGCGGAAGAGTTGGGTTACGAGTGTGTCGGTCGAAAACAGCGGGCCGCCTCCGGTCATGACATAGACAAGATCGAAGACCTGAAGCGAGTTGATCGTCAGGATCAATGTTGTGAAGAGGATTGTCGGCCGGATGGTGGGGATCGTCACGTGCCACGTCAGCTGCCTGGCATTCGCACCATCGATTCGCGCCGCTTCATAGAGGTAGGCAGGAACCGCTTTGAGCCCGGCGAGCAGCAGGACCATCGTGAATCCGAGGTTCTTCCATACGCTGACGAAGATGACGCTCGGTAGCGCTAGCGAAGTGTTCTGCAAAAAGTCGATCGGCTCCGCACCGATGGTGTGAAGGATTCCGCCGACCAGACCGATGTCGGGATCAAGAAGGAATCTCCAAACCAAGCCGATCGTAGTGAGCGCAACAATCGTGGGAAAGAAAAAGATGGAGCGGGTGACCCGGTTGATCCAGGTGTCCTCGGCAAGCGCAGTCGCGAGCAGGTACCCGACAACGAGTTGGGATGCGACGGAGACAACCGCGAAGGTCGCAGTTACCCTCAGGGCATTCCAGAACAGTTCGTCATGAAACAGTTTGACGTAGTTACCGACGCCAACCCACTCTTGGTTCGTTGCGCCGATCTGCCAGTTGAACAGGCTGTACCACAATGATTGTGTGATCGGGTAGACGATGAAGACGAGGATGATGAGCACGCTTGGTGCGATGAAGAACCACGCTGGCTGCAATCGGATGCCGAGCAATCGGAAGCCGTCCCCCCGGCCGCGCGAGCGAGACGCTCGCGCGGCCGGGGTAACTTCAGTGCTCGTCATTAGCCCCTGCAGCCGGTGATCGCGTCGATCTTCTTTGCCGCTTCGGTGGCTGCTTTGGCAACGTCCTCTCCCCGCGTGATCTGCCCGATGAACGGAACATAGACTTCGGAGTCGACCTGGGTGGCTCCGGTAACTCCCGGGAGGTACAGGCGAGCGGTGGGCAGGGCTGCCGCGAAAGACGAGACGATTGCGTTCCCGCTCAGTTGTGCATCCGCTCCGAGATCAGTACGCACCGGCGGGAATCCCGACGCGAGTGCGAACTTCGTCTGTGCGCTTTTACCGGTGTACCAGGCGAGGAATTCCTGCGCCTCTTTCGGGTGCTTTGTCGATTTACCGATGGCGAGCGGAACGGTCGAGGCAAGCGTCACAGTGCCATTGACTCCCGCGGGTATGGCGGCCACTCCAAAGTCGACTCCAGCCGACTTGAATCCGGCCGCAGCCCATGGTCCGTTGATCTCCATCGCGGCCTTACCAGCACTGAACAAAGAATCGGCTTCGGCACCCGTTTTTCCGACCGGTGCGACCTTGTCTTTTGTCACAAGGTTCGCCCAGGTGGTCAGGCTCGAAACGCTCTTCGCCGAGTCGATGACCGCGCATCCCTTGGTGTCGACGATGTCGGCGCCATCCAACCATTGCAGTACCGGCCACATCTGAATCGTCTCGTGGTCGGCGAGAGCCAGCCCGTAGTTACCACCGGACGTCAGCTTCTTGGCATCTTCCTGGAACTCGGTCACCGTCTTCGGGGCGTCGGTGATACTGGCGGCCGCGAAAGTCTTTTTGTTGTAGTAGAGCTGCAGTGTCGCGATATTTGCCGGCACGGCATAGAGCTTGCCCTTCGCGGTGAAGGCCTTGATCGCTGACGGAGCGAGCTTGTCGAGGTTGATGTCAGTTGCGCCATTGCCCGTCGCCTCGAGAGGCAGGAGGGAGTTCGTCTCCAGGTACTTCGAGATAACGTTCGGGTCGAAATTCGGGGTGGCCAAATCCGGCCCCTGGCCCGTTGCCCAGGCGGCGGGTAACTTTTGAGCAATGGTGTCCCATGGCTGGACATCCATCGTCACTTGGATATTTTTGTGAGAAGCGTTGAAGTCGCTGATCAGAGCCTCGTAGGCTGGCCGATCACCGCCGGTGAACCCGGTCCACATGCTCAATTTGACTGGACCAGAACTGGCCGGGGTCGCACTGCTGCAACCGGTTAGTGCGATAGCTGCAACAAGGCCGCCTGCTACGAGCACCGGGATTTTCCTCATAATATTGCTCTCCTTTGGGCTTTATGGGGTCGTGATTTCTTGGTGGAAGACAGATCGGCCCTGTCTGGTTGTGCGATCAGCATCCGCAGGACTGCCGCTCAACGAGCGTCACCGGGAGGATCGCATGCGCGTCCTGCGGGGTGACGGTGTCGCCGGCGATAAGTCCAAACAGACGTTCGGTCGCAAGCCGCGCCATTTCTTCAACGGGCACGTGCATCGTGGTGATCGAGGGAGACGTGACCCGGCTCAAGCCGAAATCGTCGAATCCGATGATCGAAATCTGAGCGGGAACCGTATGCCCGAGTTCTGCGAGACGGGTCATTGCGCCAAAGGCCATCTCGTCGTTGGCTGCGAATATGCCGTCCACGGTATGACGGATGGTATGTATTGCTTCGACGGCAACGCGTCCGGAATCCTCGCTGTAGTCGCCGAGCACAACCTCGGCCACAATGCCGTGCCGGTCAGCCGCAGCGATAAAACCGTTTCGGCGGTCGATGGCACTCTGGTGGTCGAGCGGGCCGCTGAGGTGCAGAAGGCTTGTGCGGGAGTGAGCGAGAATCAGGTGCTCAGTCGCCGCATAAGCGGCCGCTTCATCATCGACCCCGACGCTGACGGCCTCCGGGAAGTATGGGAATCGACCAACCAGCACGACCGGTATGCCGCTGGAGACAAGATCTCCGATGTTGTTGTCTTGCACCGCTGCGCTGGTGACAATCGCTCCGTCTACCGATCCGGAGCGGATTACTCGTTCGTAGGCGGCCATGCCGTGTGACTCATCCGGGTTGGTCGAAATGATCACTTGAGCGTCTTTTTCGTTGGCAACCTGTGTCACGCCCGTCAGGACGTGCATGAAGTAGGCGTGCCCGAACACATGCTGACTCGTGTTCGGCACGATCACGGCAATCGCACCGGCAGTACGCACCCGCAGCGCCCGGGCTGCGGAATTGGGAACATATCCAAGGGTTTTCGCCATCCCCTTCACTCGCAGGCGCGTGTCGGAGCCAATTCGCGGATGATCCTGCAAGGCCATCGAAACGGCGCTAACGGACAGATTGACCTTTTCCGCGATGTCGCGAAGCGTCACGCCCGAACGTGCTTTGTTGGGACCAGGCACCACCGTCACCGCCAATCATCCGCTTGAATTTGATCAATCGTTTAAGCACTGATTTGTTGCTCTTTCATCAAATGCTGAATCGTTGTAGCAGACGCTATGCCAATTAGCCAGCACTGTCAATCTCGGCCAAGGATTTCGGAAAAAAGTATTTTTTGATGTGGGAAATTGCTCTCCAGCGGTATAGTCAGCGAATTGGTTTAGGTGCGATGCGCTCGGGCTTAATTTTTTTTAGAGGGTGCTTTAACGTTAAAGCATTTATGGACGTATCTTCCGTCATCCAGATCACCACACGATCCGAGCAACGTTGCTGGGAGTAAGAAGCACAGGATGAGCACTCGATTCACGCCACCGCGACTCAGAGGAAAAGAAAGACCCTGGCGAATTGCCGCGGCCTCGCTGTTGGGAGTTATCACTCTCTGCGTTGGATCTCTGTTTGGTGGCACACTTACCGCTCAAGCGGTGACCCCTTTGCCCTGCGATATCTATGGGAGCGCGGGAACGTCCTGTGTGGCCGCCTACAGTTCCGTCCGTGCTCTGTACACGGGCTACAACGGAACCCTCTACCAAGTGCAGCGCGCATCAGATAACGCGACCTTTAGCGTGTCGGTTCTTGCGGCAGGCGGCTACGCCAACGCTGCCGGACAAGACTCGTTTTGCGCAGGAACGTCCTGCCGGATCACGGTGATAGTTGACCAGTCGCCACAACACAACGATTTGACGATAGAGCCGGCAGGCGTGCAGGGGCCGGCGAACGTTGGCGCCATCGCCAATGCTCTCCCCACGACTGTCGCAGGGCATGCGGTCTATGGAATCTTTCTGCCGCCCCAGACCGGGTATCGCCGCAGCGCGACCTCAGGCATCGCAATCAACGGGCAGCCCGAGACGATGTACGAGGTGGCCAGCGGCACGAACGTTAATAATGGCTGCTGCACAGACTTCGGCAACGTCGAAACCCAGGAAGTCGATACCGGCGCGTCCCACATGGATGCGGTCAATCTCGCCCTGCTGAATGCCCCAGGGAGCACCGGGCACGGGCCATGGGTGGAGGCCGACCTGGAGAACGGAGTGTTCCAGGGAGGTACCGCAGTCACCAGCTCAAATAGCGGCAACGCCAGTAAATTTGTCACCGCGCTACTGAAGAACAATGGGCAGACAACGTATGCGCTGAAGGGCGGAAATTCCCAATCCGGCGCGTTGTCGACCTGGTATAGCGGAAACCTTCCCTCCGGATACTCACCGATGCACCAAGAAGGATCGATTGTTCTCGGCACCGGTGGTGACAATAGCAACCGTGGCACGCAATCGTTTTACGAAGGGGTCATGACAGCCGGGTATTCATCGGGCGCTGCGGATGACTCGGTGCAATCAAATATCGTTTCGGTCGGGTATTCCGCCGTCAGCACAGGGGGAGGCCCGGGTGCGCCAATCGTCGGGCCGGGCGGCAAATGTCTTGATATCTACGGTGATGATCTCGGAGGAAACACCGCAATCGCGCAGTTGTACGATTGCCAGGCTCTCGCGGCGGACCAGCACTGGTCGGGAAGTGCCTACGGCACTGGCACCCTCGGCACTCTTGGACGGTGCCTGGATCTCGTCGGTAATGGCTCGGCGAACGGAACGCACGTGGAACTTTACGACTGCAATGGAAGCGGTGGCCAGCAATGGATTCCACAGGCAAGCGGAGCGCTTCGTAACCCGCAATCCGGGCGCTGTCTCGACGACCCGAGCGGGAACACTGCCAATGGAACAGCGTTGCAACTGTACGACTGCAACGGCAACGTCGCTCAACGATTCGTCGTCTCGACACCGATCATCGGCAATGGTGGCAAGTGCGTTGATGTGGCCGGTGACGATGTGGGCGGGAACGGCGCGGTCGTGCAATTTTACGATTGCCTGACAATCGCGTCCTTCAATCCCATGGCGAAAGACCAGCAGTGGATGCTCACGACCGATGGAACGGTTCGCTCACTCGGACGCTGCCTCGACATCAACGGCAACGGAACGGCCAACGGAACACACATTGAGTTGTATGACTGCAATGGGGCCGGTGGTCAGCAATGGGTGCCTCAGGCGAATGGATCGCTCAAAAACCCACAATCCGGGAGATGCCTGGATGATCCAAGCGGCAACACCGCGAATAACACCGCTTTACAGCTCTATGACTGCAATGCCAATGCGGCTCAAGTTTTCACCTTCAACTAGCGGAGAGTTGATTGCATAGAAATTGATCAGCGTAGGCAGAGGGCCGGTGCACACAGCACCGGCCCCCCGTGCTTAAGCTGGACAACACAGACAAGGGAGTCCCCCATGAACACCTCCGCAGTGATCGTCGACGTCATCCGCACCCCCTCGGGCCGCGGCAAACCGGGCGGCTCGCTGAGTGGCGTGCATCCCGTTGACCTGCTCGCCATCACCCTGCGCGCCCTCGTCGAGCGCAACGGCGTCGACCCGGCGACCATCGACGACGTGATCGGCGGATGCGTCGCTCAGGCCGGCAAGCAGACCTATAACGTGACCCGCAACGCGGTGCTCGGCGCTGGCTTCCCCGATCACGTTCCCGCCGTCACCATCGACCGGCAGTGCGGTTCCAGCCAGCAGGCCGCCGTCTTTGCCGCCCAGGGCATCATGACCGGCAACTACGACATCGCCATCGCCTGCGGCGTGGAGTCGATGAGCAGCAACCCCATCGGCTACTCGATCATGGGCGAAGACATCTACGGCGAGCAGGTGGCTGCGCGCTACCCCGACGGGCTCGTCGGCCAGGGCATTTCCGCCGAGCTGATCACAAGCAAATGGGGCTTCTCGCGCGCTCAACTCGACGACTTCGCGGCACGCTCACACCAGCTGGCTACTGAGGCTGTCGCCGGTGGCTACTTCGCCAACGAACTCATCGCCGTTGGCGACGTCACGACGGATGAGACGGTTCGCCCCGCTACGACTGCGGAGGGCCTCGCGGGCCTCAAGCCGGCCTTCTACACCGAACGATTCGCCGAGCGCTTCCCGGAGATCGGCTGGAATATCACCCCAGGCAACTCCTCCCCTCTCACCGATGCCGCCGCCGCGACCCTCATCATGAGCGAGTCAAAGGCCGCTGAGCTCGGGCTGAAGCCCCGTGCGCGGTTCCACAGTTTCGCGGTGACCGGAAGTGATCCCCTGTTTATGCTCACCGGTGTCATCCCCGCCACGGCGAAGGTGCTCGCGAAGGCGGGCCTCACCATCGATGACATCGACGCCTTCGAGGTGAACGAGGCGTTCGCTCCCGTGCCCTTGGCCTGGCTCGCCGAGACCGGAGCCGATGCCACGAAGCTCAACCCCCGCGGCGGCGCGATCGCGCTCGGGCACGCACTCGGAGCATCCGGTGCCCGACTCCTCGCCACGATGGTCAACCATCTCGAGGCCACCGGGGGTCGTTACGGCCTCCAGGTGATGTGCGAGGGCGGCGGCATGGCAAACGCCACGATCATCGAGCGTCTCTAGCTGCGAATGCCACCGAGCCGCACCGCGCGCAGGGCGGCATAGAGCTCGGATGCCTCGGCCGGCCGTGACACGGAGCGTCCGGTGAGTTCGGCGATACGTCCGAGTCGGTAGAGCACCGTGTTGCGGTGGCAGTGCATCCGCTTTCCAGCGTCTGTCGTCGAGCCGTCGGCGTCGAACCACGCTTCGAGCGTGTCGAGAAGCACCACGCCGTCAGCAGAATTCGGGCCGTCGGCAGAATCCGCGCCATCGACAGAGTTCGGGCCAAGGAGTTTCGCGAAAACACTGTCCCGCAGCTCGGCCCCGTAGCCCGGCTGCGCCACGAGCAGCAGGTCGAGCGGTGCCGATCCGTATCGGTGGATGCCGACGCCCGGCGATGCGATGCACTCGACCGACATGCGGGCCTGACTCACGGCATCCGGCGATGCGGCGAGCTGGGTGAACGCACGGCTGATGCCGACCCGGGACCTGGCACCGGTCGCGACGATCGAAACGGCACGGTCGAGGTCCGCTCGGGGGGCGACCCCGATGAGGCCCACATATTCGCCATTCCAGGCGGTCCAAGCGGAGCAGATACCCGCCGCGCGAAGTCTTCCGCGCACCTCGGGCACCGGGTCGGCGCCGCTACTGCTGCGCTCGGCTGCGACAACGAGGTAGCTGGCATGTTCCGGAAGTTCGAGCGCACGAAGGAGGCCGCCGATCTCCCCAGGGGCGGCACTGCCGTCGAGAAGGCTGAGCAACATGACGCTGCGCGCCTGCTCATCGCGGCGATCACGCTCGTCCACGAAGGTGCGATACGCCTCGGCCGCGGCGCCCGAGAAACGATCGATGATGCCCCAGACGTCCGACGACAGGTGCAGCAGCGTCTCGGTGCGCTGGGTGCCGACCGAGCGGGCCATCATCTCGTCCCACAGTTGCAGCCCCGCGAGGCGGTAGGCGTGCAGCAGGCTCGTCATCGGGATTCCATGCTCGGCCTTGACGCGGCCGGCGCGGCGCGGGGCGGCGAGCGAGTTGGTCGTGCCAGCGAGGGTGGCGAGTAGTGCCGAGATATTTTCGCGCACGATCGAATGCAACAGGTCGCGGGACATCGGGTTCTCGGAGTACGCGTGTTCGCCGGCGAGGATCTGGTCGACGACGCCGTCGGTGAGTGCTCCGACCGAGTCGACCAGTTCGAGGAAGAAGCCGGAGGATCCGCCGTCATCCGGTCGAGCGGGCGAGACCGCAACGCTGCGCGTGAGTTCCTGGTCGATGGACATGGCTGGACTGTACCGCGGCATTGTGCAGCGGCACAATAGTATTCGGGGAACAGGCGGCGTTCGCCCATCGCACTCTCCTCGATCATGGGCGATACTGGAACTTCTTAGGTGAGGCATGGTCGTTGCGATTATGCCGAAGACCAAGTAGGCAGCGATCAAAGGAGATTGATGACCACCACAGAACCGAACGTGCCGCCCACGGCCGTTCCCACGCTCGACGCATCCATTCGGGACGATCTGGATTCCGCGGTCAGTCAGCTCGCCGAGGGCGAGTCTCGCTGGGCAAAGATGACCATCCCCGCCCGCGTTTCCCTGCTCGGCACGGTGCATGCTTCTGTCGCTGCCGCCGCGGACCAGTGGGTCGACGCGGCCACTCGCGCAAAGAACCTCGACCCCGACTCCCCCTTCGTAGGCGAGGAGTGGATCTCGGGGCCCTACGTCGTGCTCTCGACCCTGCTCGCCCTTCAGCACACGCTTGGCGCGATCGCCTCCGGCACAAGCTCGATTGCGCACAAGAAACTCGGCACAGCCCCCGGCGGTCGGGTGCGCGTGCCGGTTCTGCCGGCCAACCCCTATGAGGCACTGCTCTTGCACGGCTTCAGCGCCGAAGTGTGGATGAAGCCGGGCGAATCCGCAGCGTCGGTGCGCTCATCCGCCGGCCTCGGTGCCCGCACCCCGACCGAGACCGACGGTGTCGGCCTCGTGCTCGGTGCCGGCAACATCACCTCCATCCCGCCGCTCGACGTGCTCTATGAACTCATCGCCCACAACCGGGTCGCGCTCCTCAAGCTCAATCCGGTGATGGACCGGATGCTCGCCCCCTACTCCGCCGCCTTCAAACCCCTCATCGACCTCGGTCTGCTGCGCATCGTCACGGGTGCGGGCGACGTCGGGAGTTACCTCGCCAACCACCCAGGCATCTCTCACGTGCACATCACCGGCAGCGCGGCCACCCACGACCTGATCGTCTGGGGCTCCGGGCCAGGAGCGGCCGATCGCAAGGCCTCCGGCACTCCGCTGCTTCAGAAGCCGATCACCAGCGAACTCGGCGGCGTCGCCCCCATCATCGTGCTGCCAGGGGCATGGTCCAAGGCCGACCTGACATACCAGGCCGAACATGTGGTGACCCAGCGGCTGCACAACGGCGGTTATAACTGCATCGCCGGCCAGATCGTGGTGCTCAGTTCTCAGTGGCCGCAGCGCAAGGCATTCCTCGCGGAACTGCGCAGCGCGCTCACCCGCACCCCCGACCGCGCCCCGTGGTATCCGGGCAGCGACGTGCGGGTCGACTCAGCATCCACGTCCTACCCCGGAGCCGAGCGATTCGGGTCGAGCGGAGGGCGGCTGCTCGTTGACATCCACGCCAAGGATGACGCCGCGACGATCCTGACGACGGAATACTTCTCGCCGGTGCTCGGTGTGATCGAGCTCCCCGGCAACGGACAGGAGTTCCTCGACACCGCGGTCGACACTGTCAACCGCGACTTCGTCGGCACACTCGGGGCCAATATCATCGGGCTGCCGAGCACTCTCAAGCAGCTCGGCGCCGGATTCGAGAATGCCCTGGCCAGACTCGACTACGGCACCATCGCAGTCAACACCTGGACCGCCCTCGGCTTTCTCACCCCGGGAGCCCCTTGGGGCGCCTTCCCCGGTCACACTCTCGACAATGTGCAGAGCGGCATTGGTGTCGTACACAATGCCCTGTTGCTCGACGGCACCGAGAAGACAATCGCTCGCGGTCCATTCCGCCCGTTCCCCCGATCCGCGCTGCACGGGGAGTTCGCGCTGTTTCCGAAGCCACCGTGGTTCGTCACCGCGCGCAGTGCCAAGAAAACGGGAAGGCTGCTGGCCGGTTTCGCCGCCGCACCGTCGTGGTTCAAAATGCCCGCCATCTTTATTTCGGCGTTCCGCGCCTGAGCCCGATAGATTTCTTAGGCCACAGTAGGAGCACTATCCACCACACAATCAAAGGAGATTCACGTGGTTTTTCGAGGGCCCCTGCCCGATGTTGACATCCCGCACCTCAGTGTCTACGACTACCTTTTCGCGAGCATCGATGCGGCCGATCTGGACCGCATCGCGATCGTGGATGGCGCCTCCGGTGCCGAGACAACCTATCGCCAGTTGATCGGCCAGATCAACCTCGTGGCGGGGGCGCTCGCGGCCCGGGGCATCGGACTCGGTGATGTCGTGGCGCTTCATTCGCCCAACGTGCCCGCCTTCGCTGCCGTATTCCACGGCATCCTTCGATCGGGTGCCACCGCGACCACTGTCAACGCGCTCTACACCGGGGAGGAGATGGGCACGCAGCTCAGCGACTCGAAGGCGCGCTTCCTCTTCACGGTGTCGCCGCTTCTCGCCGCCGCGAAAGATGCGGCATCGCGGGCCGGAATCGCCGACGACCATGTGGTCGTGCTCGACGGCGCCGAGGGCCACCCGTCGCTGCGTGACCTGCTGACCGAAAATAACCCAGCGCCCCAGGTGCGGTTCGACCCCGCCGAGCAGATCGCCGTACTGCCGTATTCCTCGGGCACGACGGGTCGGCCGAAGGGGGTTATTCTCACCCATCGCAACCTCGTGGCGAATGTCGCGCAGTCCCTTCCCCTTCTGGGGGCGGATGCGGCTTCCCGGGTGCTCGCAGTGCTGCCGTTCTTCCACATCTATGGCATGACGGTACTTCTGAATATGGCATTTCGTACCCGGGCGCGGCTGGTGACGATGCCGCGGTTCGACCTGGCGGAGTTCCTGCGTATCATCCAGGATTTCCAGATCAACTGGGCATTCATTGCGCCTCCGATCGCGGTGGCACTGGCGAAGCATCCGCTCGTCGACCAGTACGACCTGTCGAGCATGGAGGTCATCGTCTCT
>JANYEI010000085.1 GCA_025363205.1 Frigoribacterium sp. | reverse complement strand
GGTGCGAGTGCTCGGCACGCCTGATGACGCCCTCGTCACCGTAGATCGCGGTGAGCCCACCCGGGCGAGCGTGACCATCACGGGCGCCTCGGCACGGGTGCGGTTCGGCGACTCGACGGTGACCGAACGGTTCGCCCGCGACGGTGACCGGCTCCATCTTGCTTCCGGTGGTGCGTCCTGGACCATCACAGATGTGCCATACGAACGGAAGTCCACGGGCACGGCCGGTGCGAACCCGGAGCTTCGTTCCCCGATGCCGGGAGCCGTGGTTGCGATCTTCGTGGAGGACGGCACCGAGGTGGAGGCGGGCACGCCGGTACTGAGCATCGAGGCGATGAAAATGGAACATGTGCTCCGGGCATCCGTCGCAGGCACGGTGGTGTTGCAGGTGCTCCCGGGAGCGCAGGTGTCTGCCGACCAGGTAGTCGCATCGATCGTGACGGTGCGGGGTGCGCCGGTAGTCGACGAAGCATCCTGACGGAACGGCGGATTGAGTGAGCGTGCTGAATGGATTTCACCCGGCGAATCGAGAGTTTTTCGCCCGTGAAGTACTCGATGTCGCCCCCGAAATTCTCGGCTGCATCATTCAACGCACGGATGACGATGGCACGGTGACCATTCGAATCACAGAGGTCGAGGCATATGCGGGTGATCGCGACCCCGGCGCGCATACCTATCGGGGCAAGACGAATCGCAATAAGACAATGTTCGGCGCCGCCGGGCACCTCTACTGCTATTTCACCTATGGGATGCACTACGCGCTGAATCTCGTCGCCGGACAACCAGGGCAACCGTACGGCTGTCTCATCAGGGCGGGAGAGGTGATGGAGGGTGCCGACATCGCCCGTAGTCGTCGAGAAAGCCGACCGCGAAAGACACCACTTGTTGATGCCAGTTTGGCGCGGGGTCCTGGTTGCGTTGCCCAGAGCCTCGGGGCAACCTTGGCAAACGACGGTGACGATCTTTTTGGCGGACAGTGGAAATTTTTCGTTCCGGATGACGGTGTGGTGTTACCCCATTTCACCGGACCACGCGTTGGCGTCAGCGGTGCCGGCGGTAGCGCGACGAATTTCCCCTGGCGATACTGGTTAGCGGACGAGTCATCGGTCTCGGCCTACAAGCCGGGCCGGCCGTAACCGTGACCTGGAGACGGATCAGAGGAGAGGGTGCGTGATGGTCGAGAAAGCAGACGTACAGGTTCGCCGCGTGTATGACGAGGCTGGGGAGCAGGACGGGGTCCGAGTGCTGGTGGATCGCCTCTGGCCACGCGGTATGACGAAGATCAAGGCGGCACTGGACGAATGGTGCAAGGACGTTGCCCCTTCGACGGCACTACGGAAGTGGTACAACCACGACCCGGCAAAGTTCGAGGAATTCGCTCGACGCTATGGTGTGGAGCTGGAACAGGTCGAGCGCGGCACGGCGCTGCAACATTTGAGGGACCTGGCTGTTGATCGCCGCCTGACCCTGTTGACCGGCACTAAGAACCCGGATATCAGTGAAGCAGCGGTGCTCGCCGATATTCTCCGCCGATGAAACAGAACCGGGGAATAGCTGCGCGCTAGATCTTCGTCAGTGCGTCGCCCTTGCGCATCGTCACGTGGTCGGTCGTGTCGCTCGTGATCTCGTATTGTTGGTCATTGCTCCGGCGGGTACCAGACCCGGTCACCGTCGACTTTCGCGAAGCTCGTCATGGTGTACGGCGTGGTCGAGGTCAGGCTCATGATGTCGGCAACCTGCAGGCCGCGCGCCAACAGCGCATCTCCGATCAGCGACCGGTGACACCGCCACGGCACAGCCTCAGCACACATGATGACCACCGTCTGCGTCTTCGCCAGCCCGATCAGGACATCGATAGCGGCGGCGAACTCGCTCGTTTGCATGTAATCGGCGTAGTTGCGAAAACTCTTGTTACGCCACGCTTCGTTGATCGTCTTCTGCGCGGCCGGGGTGCGCCGCAGTCCGCCGAGCTCTGTGATCCGCTGATAGGCAATCCCGGCGTCCGGCATACTTTTGGCCAGTTCGCTTTCCCCAAACTGAGGGTTGTGGCGAGACCCGGGAATGGTGCGCACGTCGATGAGACGTTCGATGCCGTTTGCCCTCAGCATTCCAACGAACTCATCGATCGGATGAGTCGAATGCCCGATCGTGTAGACACAGGTTGCCGCCATCCTCCCAGTTGAACAGTGTGTGCTGGAGTTTGCATCAATGATGACGAATGTACGCGCGCATAATTCGCGCCTCACTGCCGTGCAGGCGAAGGCTCCGCTGCTGGCCACGGCGGTGGTGCCATCCGCAAGGTATCGGCAACCTGTGCGGTGAGAAGGATTTTGAAGCTCCGGAACCAGTTGGTCTCAATCGTCATCGAAGTCGATATCGGCCCCGCGCAGCGCGGCGATCGCTTGGATGGCGAGCCGGATTCCTGAGTAGCCAATCACGGCAGCGAGGACGAGTGCGATGACCGGATCGAGCCAGTAGAGCCCGCCGGTGAGCCAGATGATGGTGCCGGCCACGAGCACTCCGGCCGCGGCGGCGGCATCCGCAAGCGTGTCGATGAGCACTGATTTCATATGGATGTCTTCGCGATGCGAAGAAAAGCCGAGCACGAGCGCGCCGGTGATCATCACCGCGAGGGTGATCAGGCTGACGATGGCCATCGGGAGTCCGAGAACAGCGGGGGAACCCTCGCGCAGTCTCACGATCGCTTCGGTCACGACGCCGACGGTGACCGCAACGAGAATCATGGCATTGATGAAAGCTACGATCGCGATCGGCTTGTTGGCGCCGGGATGCTCCGAGTTGCGGTCCCGCAGTGCCACCGCGATCAGCCCGAGGGCCAACGCGACTGAGTCGGCCAGGGTGTCCCCTGCCGCCGCGAGCACGCCCACTGAGCTGGCTGTGATGCCGACGGTGACGAGTCCGCCGATCAGGGCGATATTCAACACAAGGACGATGGTGAGCCTGCGACTCTGGCTGAATCGTGGCGGGCCAGTGTGCGCGCTCATGCGTCGTGATCGGGGAGGAAGAACAATCCCGACGACCGCAGACGGATCCCACGGTCGACAGAACGGAGAGAACTCACTCGACCATCCTTCCAAACTCTGCAGGGCGAGATCAAACGGGGAGCACCTGGCCCTGTCGGCTCGGGGCGGGTCGGGCTCGCCTGGCCCAACGGCGAAGTTACCTATTTACGGGGTCAACAGATGGCAAATCCATGAAATTGGTATAGGGTCTGAACTCTATACCTAAAGGAATGTGATGCTAGACGAGCTCGACCGCACAATCGATGCCCATTCCGAGGCTGCATTCTCGTTCCTCGCCGAGCTCGTCGCTGCCCCGAGTGTTGTCGGTTCGGAGCAGGCGGCCCTCGAGATATTCAGCCGACAAATGGAAGATATCGGTCTGATCACTCAGCGACTCCCGTTCAGCAACACACCAATGACCGATGCTCGCGCTGGCATTGCCCCGTCGGCTAAAAACGTCTCCGATGACCGATATCAGGTGCTCGCCACCACGCCGGGGAATTCTCCCCTTACTGTGCTTCTCAACGGCCACAT
The DNA here is from genome assembly GCA_025363205.1 of Frigoribacterium sp. Lineage (GTDB taxonomy): Bacteria > Actinomycetota > Actinomycetes > Actinomycetales > Microbacteriaceae > Lacisediminihabitans. The sequence goes on along the minus strand of JANYEI010000085.1, from coordinate 8,052 downwards.
GGACGTTGTTCCCGCCACTACGCCGGAGCTCTGGACCTCGCCGCCCTTCACGCCCGAGCGGCGCAATGGCCGCATGTTCGGTCGGGGTGCAGGGGACATGAAGGGCGGTTTTGCCGTCGGTTACCTCGCGCTTCGCGCGCTTCGCGATGTTGCGCCACAGCTGTTCGCCGAACGAAGACTCGGATTTCTGGCGGTGATCGAAGAGGAGTGCACCGGGAACGGCACGCTGCGATCCATCGTTGACCATGATGTTCACGCCGACGAGGTGGTTCTCCTCGAACCGACCGATCTCGGGCTCATGCTCGGGGGTGTCGGCGTGATCTGGATCGACATCTCTGTGACCGCCTCATCCGCTCATGCCCAGTCCGCACATTCACACGCCAACGCCGTCGATCTCGGGATGCGCCTGGTGCAGGTCTTGCGCGACTGGGCGGAGACCCTCACCCGGTCGCATCCGGAGCCGAGCATGTCACCAGAAGACAATCCCTACAACGTGAACCTTGGCACGGTGCACTCGGGTGACTGGACCTCGACAGCTCCGGCGAGCGCCGTATTCAGCGTGCGTGTTGGCTTCCCCCGGGAGTGGAGTCCTGACCGGGCAGAAGCAGAGATCCGTTCTCTCATTTCTTCAACCGCGGCAGGCGACGCGAATTTTCCCAGACAACCCTGGGTCGAGTTATCGGGACTTCGCGCACAGGGCTATTTATTGGATTCCGACTCGGCCCTTGTTCGCGACCTGCGGGCGGCTCACCTGGATGCGCATGGCGAATTACCGGTCACCTTCAGTCTGGGAAGTACGACGGACGCCCGAACCTACCTGAATAGCTTCGGTGTGCCTGCGGTCTGTTTCGGAGCCATCGCTCACGATATGCACGGAATCGACGAGTCGGTCGAGCTCGAGAGCATCGTCGCCGCGGCCCGAACTCTCAGCCGATTCCTATTGGTGCGCTTTGGCCAGCCGGCGGTATCGCCGTGACCGGCGGCGGCGATCCGGGCAGCGTGTCGACAACAGGGCCTCTTGCCGTGAGGATTGTCACCCGCCATGTGGCGGACGACGTTGTCGACCGGCTCATCACCGCGGTGGCACTCGGTGTGTATGTTCCCGCCCAACAGCTTCCCACCGAACGGGAGATTGCGGCGATGCTCGGCGTCTCCCGCACCTCGGTGCGTGAAGCTCTCAAACAGCTCACCGAAACCGGGTACCTCGAGGTGCGCCGGGGTAGAAACGGAGGGTACTTTGTGCTGGCCGACTGGGGCCCATCTTCCGCCGAACACGTTCGTCGCCTCCTGGTGCCGCACTGGGACGAATTTGAGAAGTTGTTCGATGCCCGCACACTCATCGAACCCCTCATCGCCCGCACCGCAGCGGAACGCTGCACCCGCGTTGATGCCATCACCATGACAGCCGCACTCAATGCGTACCGCGATGCCGCCGATCACGACGCCTCCCGCAGAGCTGATTCCGACTTACACCGCGCCATTGCCGAGGCGACTCACAACCCCATTTTGGTGGATCTGTCGGTGGATCTGCGCACCAGAATCAGCCTCAATCTCGGCGCGGAGCCCTACACCGACGAGGTGCGCCGCACTGCGGTCCAGCAGCATCAGGACCTCGTCTCCGCGGTCATCGGAGGGCGCCCCCATGAGGCGGCGGAGATCGCAGCCACCCACTTCACCCTCTCCGAAAACCTGATCCGCGAACTGGTGGCACGGGCCAAAGAAGAGGAGCAGGAATCGTGAGCTCTCGGCTGCAATTCGTGATTCGCCGGATACTTCTGACTGTTCCGGTGCTCTTCGCAATGAGTGTGATCGTGTTTCTCATCATCAGGCTGGTTCCTGGTGACCCCGTTCGCACCATGCTCGGATTCCGCGCGACGGCGGCGAATGTCATCGAGCTTCGACACCGGCTTGGACTCGACCAGAATCTGCTTCAGCAGTACGTCAACTGGATTTCAGCACTCCTACGCGGCGACCTTGGCTCCGACATCGTCAGTCATGCTCCACTGTCGGAGTTGCTTGCTCAGCGATTGCCGGTCACCTTCGAGCTCACCGCACTTTCCATGCTGCTTGCGATTGCGATTGGCATTCCCCTCGGCATCCGGGCCGCAACTGGCGGGCGCTGGGTCAAGCGCCTCACCGAGGGCTTTGTGGTCTTCGGCATCAGCATTCCCGATTTTTGGTTGGGGATCATGCTCGTGCTGATCTTCACCGGTTCGCTTGCGCTCCTTCCGCCGTCCGGCTACGTGTCGTTCGCCGTCGACCCGCTGCAGAATCTGCGCTACATGACCCTGCCAGTGCTGACCCTGGCCATCGGAGAAGCCGCCTACATTCTGCGGACCACCCGAAGTGCCGTGACGTCGGTGCTCGATCGGCCCCACATGATTTTTCTCCGAGCAAAAGGTATTAGCCAGCGACGGATGATCTCCGGTCATGCCCTCCGCAATGCAGCGCCAGCCATCGTCACGGTCATCGGTATCCAGGTGGGCGTGCTCCTGGGCGGGGCGATTATCGTCGAAACGCTTTTCGCGCTTCCCGGTGTCGGTCGGCTCATCGTTACGGCCATCAATCAGCGCAACTATCCCACCGTCCAGATGGGGATTCTTGCCATCGCCGCAACGTTTATCGTCGTCTCGCTGATAACCGATCTGCTGGTGGGATGGCTCGATCCCCGCGTGGCGGACGGGTCGGCGACATGACCACTATTGCTCCGCCCACCGGCGGTCCCATTGTGCGCCGCCCCCGATCGAAGCCCCACACGTCGACACGATTTGTGATCACCGGTGTTGCGATTCTTGGTGTCCTCGCGGTCGCCGCGATTGCCGCTCCACTCATTGCGCCGCACGGGCCAGAAACCGTCGAGGTATCTCGGGTACTCGGGGCGCCGAACCTCCAACATCCGTTCGGGTCAGACGTGCTCGGTCGAGACGTACTGAGTCGAGTCCTCTATGGTCTGCGAACCAGCCTGCTGGTGTCGCTTACCGCCGTCACCGTCGCCACGGTGATCGCTGTGCCGTTCGGCCTGGCCGCCGGCTATTTCGGTGGGCGGGTCGACACGGCTATCTCGCGCACCCTCGACATGATCCTTGTGCTTCCCGCAATGCTGCTCGCCATCACCTTCATCGCCATTCTCGGCCCGGGCAGCGCGGTCGCAGCCCTCGCGATCGCCGTGATCTACCTTCCCATCCTGGCCAGGGTCATGCGTAGCAGCACACTGGTAATTACCCGAAACGAATACGTTCTCGGAGCGCGGGCTCGCGGGGCGGGGCACTTGCGCGTCCTGGTTCACCATGTCGCACCCAACGCCCTCGGACCGGTGATCGTGCAGGCCTCGGTATTGAGCGCTTTCGCGCTGCAACTCGAGGCTGGGCTGAGCTTCCTCGGCCTCGGTACCCAACCGCCGACGCCCTCCCTCGGCGGCATGCTTGCCGACGGACGGGATGTGCTGATCCAGGCTCCCTGGGTCGAGATCTTTCCTGGCATCGCGATCGTGATCGCGGTGCTGTCTTTCACACTGATTGGCGAAGGACTTCGCCGGTCATTCGATCCACGGGGGGTCGCGGAATGACCGGCGTGCTCTCATTTACCGACGTTGCTGTGCGCTTCGCGTCCACAGAGACGTCCACCGGGGCACCCCCTGTCCCACCGGCCGTCGACAGCGTCTCCTTCACCATCAATCGGGGAGAGATCTTCGGCATCGTGGGGGAAAGCGGGAGCGGAAAGAGCACACTGGCAAACTCCGTCATGGGGCTCCTCCCACGCTCTGCGCAGGTCACCGGAAGCATCCGCGTCAACGATCGCGAGGTAATCGGACTCGATGACGACCAGCTGCGAAGCATGCGGGGCGACGAGGTCTCGATGATTTTTCAGGATGCGTCCGCAAGCCTCGATCCCACCTGGTCGGTTGGCGACCAGATCGCCGAAACCATCCGGGCCCACCGCACGATCAGTCGGCGCGGAGCTCGCGCCAAGGCGATCAGCCTGATGACCGAGGTGGGCATCGCTGACGCAGCCTCGCGCTACTCTGATGCTCCCCACCGGCTCTCCGGAGGGATGCGCCAACGAATCATGATCGCGGCGGCGCTGGCGAACAATCCGCAACTGCTGATCGCCGATGAACCGACGACCGCCCTTGATGTGACGATTCAGGCTCAGGTTCTCGCCCTGATCGGCGAGCTTCGAAAAAACCACGGCACAACGGTGCTCCTCATTACGCACGACCTCGGCGTGGTCGCTCAGGTCTGCGACCGGGTCGGAGTCATGTACGGCGGAAAACTCCTTGAGGTTGCGGCCGCGGAGGATCTGTTCGCCAACCCACAGCACGCCTACACTCGAGCCCTCCTGGCCGCGTCTCCGTCCGGCGCCCCCCGCGGCAGCAGGTTGCCGGTCATCCCGGCCGCATGGAATATCGAAGATCTGCAGCGTCTGCGACAGGAGGGCACCGAATGAGCGACATCGTGCCCGCGACCACGTTGCTGCGGGTTGAGGGTCTGAATAAGACCTACCAGGCTGGTGGGCCTCCGTGGCGTCGCCGCCGGGTGCACGCGGTGGATAACGTGTCGCTGACCGTAGCGAGGGGCCGAACGCTCGGTCTGGTCGGAGAATCCGGAAGCGGCAAAAGCACGCTCGGGCGGTGCATCCTCGGACTGATCAGCCCGGACAGCGGCCAGGTCGTTTTCGACGGTGTCGAGGTGCAAGGTCTTTCGGGCAAAGCGCTGTCCTCCTTCCGGCGCCGAGTGCAGCCGGTGTTCCAAGACCCCTATTCCAGTCTCGATCCACGTTGGCCGGTCGGCCGGAGTGTGCGCGAGTCGCTCGACAGCTATCGAATCGGCACGCCAGCCGACAGGGAGCGCAGAGTGCTCGATCTGTTCGACCGGGTCGGGCTGAACCCGAATCTGGTGAATCGACTACCAACGCATCTCTCCGGCGGCCAGCGCCAACGGGTCGGAATCGCTGCGGCACTCGCCAGCGACCCTGAGCTGATCATTGCTGACGAGCCGGTGAGTGCTCTCGACCTCAGCGTTCAGGCGCAGATTCTCAATCTGTTCATGGACCTTCAGCAGGATCTCGGCGTTGCGTCAATCTTCATCAGTCACGACCTCGGAGTCGTCGAACACATCAGCGACGAGATCGCGGTGCTCTACCACGGTGTGGTCGTCGAAACCGGGGATGTCGAACAGGTCATGAAGCGACCGGTTCACCCTTATACGAGCAGGCTTCTCGCCGCTATCCCCAGCTCCACACCACCCCGAAGATAATCGTTCACGAAACAGGAGGACCCATGCCAGTCGCACACGTCAATGGAATCGCCATCAACTACCTCCTCGAGGGTGACGGTGGAGAGACTGTCGTGCTCATCAACGGTCTCGCGGATGATCTCGCCTCCTGGGATTTTCAGGTCCCGGCCCTTCGGGACGCGGGCTTCCGGGTGCTTCGCTTTGATAACCGCGGCATCGGCGCGACCGACAAGCCGGCGGGCCCGTACACGTCCGGCCTGCTCGCCGACGATGCCAAAGCGCTGGTGGACTTTCTCGGCATTACCGACTTCCACCTCATGGGGGTGTCGATGGGCGGGATGATCTCAGCGGAGTACGCCATTCGCTACGGCTCCGATCTCAAGTCCGTCACCCTGGCCTGCACCTACGGTAAGGCGGATCCTTTCTGCCAACAGATGTTCGCAATGTGGGCAGACCTCGCCGTTGGCCTCGGTGTGCCCTTTGTCATGCGTGACGTCATGCTCTGGGCTTTCACCGGCCCATTCTTTGAGGAGCGCCCCGATGAGGCGGCAGAATTCAACGCCGCAATGGGTGCGCTGGAGATGTCTGTCGACGCGTACCTCTCGCAGCTCAATGTCATCCAGACCCATGACGTTCTGGAGCGCGTTGCGTCGATTTCGGTCCCGACCCTTGTGCTGGCCGGGGAGGAAGACATTCTCATCCCGGTGCGACTGTCACGCCGTCTTCATGAAGCCATTGAGGGATCGACCTGGGCAGAGGTTGCCGGCGGTCACGCCTGCGTGTGGGAAAGCCCCGACCCGTTTAACACCGCCTTCATCGATTTTGTCCACAGCACTTCGCGCTAAACCCACCCCACCAAGGAGATAAGTCAGATGCACAACACCCCGCACCCGAGCACGCGCCGCATCACCTCCAGAAAAATTCTGGTGGGAATCACCGCGGTATCGATCGCCATCCTTCTCAGCGCCTGCGGCACGCCGGCGGCCAACCCAACGGGAGCGAAAGCCGCGACGATCCGCGACGGCGGGGCCCTCCGCGCCGCGCTCACCGGAGAACCCGACGTGCTCGACCCGGCAACCTCGTCGATCTATACCGGAGCTCAGGTCTATGAGGGCATCTTCAGCAAGCTCATCGACCTCGATAAGTCCGGCAAATTCCTGCCGGACCTCGCCACCGCGTGGAAGCAAACCGACGCAAAGACCTGGACTTTCACCCTCGTGAGCAACGCCACCTTTCACAACGGTGAAAAGTTCACCTCTGCGGACGTGAAATACACCTTTGAGCGGATCCTGAATCCCTCCACCGCAAGCGCCTATGCGGGGCTGTACTCGCAGATCGACTCGGTTGAAGCGGCGACTGAGACCACCGTGGTCTTTCACCTGAAGGCGGCATTCGGCCCCTTCCTCACCAACCTTGCCACCAACGGCGAAATCGTGAACAAGAAGGCGATCGAGTCTAAGGACCCGGCCCGTAATCCCGTTGGTACCGGCCCGTTCCAGTTCGTCGAATGGGTTCAAGGTGATCACATCCTGGTGAAGAAGAACCCAAGTTACTTCAAGAAGGGGCTTCCCCACCTCGACTCGATCACCTTCAAATTTCTTCCGGTCGACCAGAGCCGTATCGACGCCCTGTCCGCCGGTGAGCTTGACTGGGCGGATGCGGTGCCGCTCCAGCAGGTGCCAACGCTGAAGAAAGATCCGCGCTTCACCTATGTCACGAGCAACGTTGCCGGTATCCCCGACTTTCTCGCTCTCAACACCAAGAAAGCGCCGTTCAATAACCCCAAGGTGCGCCAGGCAATCGCGCTGGCAATCAACCGATCAGACATTAAAAGCGTGGCCTATCTCGGCACCGGTGGGCTCGGTCTCACCGAGATGCCCACTGGCTCGACCTGGTACGACGACTCGGGTGTCTTCGGCGTGAAGCCCGATATCGCCAAGGCGAAGAAACTTTTGGCCGAAGCGGGCTTCCCGCAGGGATTGAGCGTCGAGTATCTGGGCCTTTCCCAGTATCCCGAGCTGCTGAAGACCGGTCAGGTGGTTCGTGATCAGCTGAAGAAGATCGGCATCGATATGAGCATCAAGGCGGTCGATGTCTCGGTCTGGTACGACGCGTTCACCAGCGGTGCTTACCAGATCACCAGTGCCTATCAGGAGCGCACGATCGATCCGGATAACTTTTACTCGCTGGTGATCAGGTCCGGCGGCCCGATCAACACCACCGGATATTCGAATCCCGAAATCGACGCCCTGATCGACAAGGCGGCCTCGAGCAATGACACTCCGGCGAGAATGAAACTGTACCGACAGATTCGCACCACCGTGTCTGCTGACGCTCCACTGGTATTCACCCACTACGAGACGCTCAACTACCTGATGAACAAGAACGTCACCGGGTCCACCATCAGCCCGACGTTGAGCCTTCACCTGGAGAATGTCGGCTTCACCAAGTAGCCAAGCTAGAGCAACGGCATCGCTTTACTGCCGGAATTCGATTGCGAGATCGAATTCCGGCAGTCGTGCGTGGCCTGCGTCATGATGCCGATTTCGGCTCCTGCACCGGCTTCGGCACCTGCTCGGCAAAGCTCGTCGCGATGTCGATGCGGCGCATGAACGCGACGTCATCGAACTGCTGCGCGTAGGCGATGAATCGGGCAAGAGCATCCGCCCGTGCCGGATTACCAGTGATGCGGGGGTGCAGTCCGATCGACATCATCCGCCCGACGTCGTCACCGTCGTTGCGCAGGCGATCGAGCGTGGCCTTCGCCGTCTCGAAGAATTGCTCCGGGCTGCCAAAGCCGGTTCCCATGATGTATCGC
>JANYEI010000081.1 GCA_025363205.1 Frigoribacterium sp. | reverse complement strand
GACCGATCCGCTCTCGACGTGATACTTGGGATGACCAGCGATCGTGTACGCGAGGGTTGACTTGCCTGAGCCGTTGGGGCCCATGATCGCGTGGATCTCCCCCTCGTTGACGACCAGGTCGACCCCCTTGAGGATCTGCGTTGTGCCCTGTTCCGTTTCGACGCTCACGTGGAGGTCTTTGACTTCGAGTACTGACATGGTACGAACTCCTTGTGAGTTAGGGGGTGATCACGGGGGTCGGGTCGATGAAGACGTCGCCGTCCACGATTGAGACCGCAAATACGGGAACCGGCTCGTAGGCAGGGAGGGTGATCGGCTTGCCAGTGATCAACGAGAACTTGGAACCGTGTGCCCAGCACTCCAGAGTGTCGTCTTCGACAAACCCTTCCGCGAGGGAGATGTCGCCGTGAGTGCAGGTATCGCCGATGGCGTGAACGGTGCCAGCGGAATCCCGCACTACTGCGATGGGGGTGCCATCGATGACGACCCGCACGGCAGAGCCGAGTTCGATATCGCTTTCGGCACAGATCTTGATGGTCACTACTGCTTCTTCCATTCGGGGTCAGCCTTCAGCTCGGGTAAGTTCGGCCTCGATGGCTTTTTGCAGTCGTTCTTCGAGCTCGGGTGACCCGATCTTCTGCACGATTTCCGACAGGAAGCCCCGCACGACGAGTCGTCGCGCTTCATGTTCGCCGATTCCGCGCGCCTGCAGGTAAAACAGCTGTTCGTCATCGAATCGTCCCGATGCACTCGCGTGACCGGCGCCAGCGATTTCTCCGGTCTCGATCTCGAGGTTCGGAATGGAGTCTGCGCGCGCGCCATCCGTCAGGAGGAGGTTGCGATTCTGTTCGTAGCTGTCGGTTCCCGATGCGGTCGGGCGAATGAGCACGTCCCCGATCCAGACGGTGTGCGCGCCGACACCCTGAAGAGCACCCTTGTAGCTGACGCGTGACTTGGTGTTCGGGGCATCATGGTTTACGAAGACCTGCTGTTCGAGGTGCTGGCCGCTGTCGGCAAAGTACACGCCATACAGCTCCACATCCCCGCCTTCGCTGGAGAGATGCACCGACGGATTCACACGAACGACTGATCCGCCGAGAGAGACGACCACATGCTTGAGCCGGGCGTCACGACCGATCTCCGAGAAGTGACTCGCGAGGTGAACAGCGCTGGAATCCCACTGCTGTACTGTGACGACCGTCAACTGGGCGCCCTCGTCGAGGATAATCTCGACATTCTCGCTGAGGAGAGCATCCCCGCTGTTCTGCAGCACAACGGTCCCGACGCTGTGATGCGTTGCGTGGATGACCATGTGCGCGGCTCGAGCGGTGGTTCCGAGCGCGGATCGGGTGACGGTTACCTCGCAGGCCTGTTCGCCGGTGATCGTGATGACCAGCGCCGATTCAAAAGAACTCCAGGCATTTGCGGATGCCCGCTCTTCCGGCTTTCCCGCCCGGCCGATGCGGGCATCGCCCCGTGGCACCCACTCGATGAGCGCCAGCTCGCCAGACGCGGTGACCCCAGTGAGCGGTTCGATGTCCGCCTCGAGAGTGCCGTCGATGAGTGCCTGGACCCGGGCGATGGGAGTGTGCTTCCACTCCGTTTCCTGGCCGGTGACAGGCTCGAAGTCGGCGACGTCGAAAGAGGCGAATCGCGCTGAACGGACCTGCAGGGGCACGAGGCCCCAGCCGCCGTCGCTGTGCTGCTTTGAGCCGAGGCGGGAGTGGTCGGGCGCAGCCGCAGGACCCGTGGTGACCGTTGCGGGCACGGTTTGAGTAGGAACAGACACCTAGCCGACGCTGCCTTCCATGCCCATCTCGATGAGCTTATTGAGCTCGAGGGCATACTCCATGGGCAGTTCACGCGCGATCGGTTCGATGAAACCGCGCACGATCATCGCCATTGCTTCGTCCTCGGGCATTCCCCGTGACTGCAGGTAGAACAACTGCTCCGCGCTCACCCGGGAGACGGTGGCCTCGTGGCCCATCTGCACGTCGTCCTCGCGGACATCCGTCGTCGGGTAAGTGTCGGAGCGGGAGATTGCATCGACCAGTAGGGCGTCACAGCGCACCGTGTTTGCGGAGTGATGGGCGCCTTCGGCAATGCGAACTTCACCGCGGTAACCGGTGCGTCCACCTCCGCGGGCGATCGACTTTGAGACGATCGACGATTGCGTGTACGGGGCCATGTGGATCATCTTGGCGCCGGCATCCTGGTGCTGTCCCGGACCCGCGAATGCCACCGAGAGAGTCTCACCCTTGGCGTGCTCACCCACGAGGTAGATCGACGGGTATTTCATGGTGACCTTGGAGCCGATGTTGCCGTCGATCCACTCCATGGTGGCGCCCTCGTGCGCGATCGCGCGCTTGGTGACCAGGTTGTACACGTTGTTCGACCAGTTTTGAATGGTGGTGTAGCGCACCCGAGCATTCTTCTTCACGATAATTTCGACGACCGCGGAGTGCAGCGAGTCCGACTTGTAGATCGGCGCGGTGCAGCCCTCGATGTAGTGCACGTATGACCCCTCATCAGCGATGATCAGGGTGCGCTCGAACTGTCCCATGTTCTCCGTATTGATACGGAAGTAGGCCTGCAGCGGGATCTGCACGTGGACGCCCTTTGGCACATAGACAAACGACCCGCCGGACCAGACGGAGGTGTTGAGCGCAGCGAACTTGTTGTCACCAGCCGGAATGACGGTTCCGAAATACTCCTTGAACAGCTCTGGATGCTCCTTAAGAGCAGTATCGGTGTCCATGAAAATGACGCCCTGGTCTTCGAGGTCCTTGTTGATCGTGTGGTACACAACCTCGGACTCATACTGCGCGGCCACGCCAGATACCAGACGCTGGCGCTCCGCCTCGGGGATACCGAGCTTCTCATAGGTGTTCTTAATGTCGTCCGGAAGGTCATCCCAGGTCTGCGCTTGTTTCTCAGTTGACCGCACGAAGTACTTGATGTTGTCGAAGTCGATACCGGACAAATCAGCACCCCAGGCGGGCATCGGCTTCTTGTAGAAGAGCGCGAGAGCCTTGAGGCGGTTTTTCAGCATCCACTCCGGTTCGCTCTTGAGCGCGGAGATATCAGCGACAACCTCGGGAGAGATTCCCCGTTTGGCGGACGCCCCGGCGACGTCGGAGTCGGACCAGCCGAACTCATAAATGCCAAGGCTTTCAAGTTCGGGACGGTCGATCAGAATGTCCGACATGATTTCCCTCTTCCTTTTCACAAAACTCTGTAATCACAGGGCTCTCCCCTGCTGTAACCGAACTCACAGCGGAGTCATTCCGCGGGACGCCGGTAGTGGCGAATCTTCACCGTCTACGCCGATGGACGGCGCCGATCGTATCAACGCCGACACGGTGGCATAGCTGCGTACTGCCTTCCCAGCAGATTCTACAGGGGATGGGTGCGAATCAGCGGTGAATACTGACCGCAGCCTCGACCGGTGCCTGCAATCCAACCGTGCGGAACAGCCGCGGGTTTACGTCGAGCAGCACCCGCAAGACCCCCACCCAGACGAGAGCGGAACCGAGCACGTGGATCGCGACCAATCCGGCCGGAACCCCGATGTTCGCCTGGAGCAGTCCGAGCGCGGCCTGCGCGACCGTGACAATCAAAAAAATAACGACTCGGCGGCGCGCGAGAGAGGTCTCGGCGCGGGTCCGTAGGCTGCCAAACAGGGCAAGAGCTAGCACGAGCACGAGCGTGCCGAGCACACCATGGACCACCGTCACCTGTGCCCAGACAAAACCCATGCGCGGCACACCCGCCGAGTCGCCGGAGTGCTGCCCCGAGCCGGTAACCAGCGTGCCGATCACGATTAACGCGAAAGTGGTGGCGACAAGGAGGGCGCTGAGAATCACGGACCTTGGCTGCACCTCCGCTGCGCGCGGTGTCGGCTCCAAAATGGCCTGCCGGGCACGATGCCAGGTGAGCGTCGTCGTGGTGAGCAGCGCGATCGCCAGCACGAAGTGCATTGCAACGACATAGGGGTTGAGACCGGTGAGCACCGAGATTCCGCCTGCGATCGAGTTCGCCACCACGAGCCAGAATTGAGACCAGGCCAGGCGGGTGAGCGTGCGATTACGCGGCTTCTGCAGCCGCGCAGCGACGATCGCCCAACCGACGGCGAGAATGAGCACGCCGGTCAGCGCTCGGTTCGTGAACTCGATGAAGCCGTGAATGCCCAACTCGGGAGTCGTAGTGAACGACCCGGCGTCGCAGGACGGCCAAGTGGGGCACCCGAGCCCCGAGCCGGTGACGCGAACGACACCTCCGGTGAGCACGATGAAGACGCTCACCACAAGGGCCGCGGTCGTTCCCCAGCGCAGGGCGCGTTCTCCGAGCGTAAAGCGATTGGCCAGCCAGGTGAATGGGGTGACGATGGGTCGGTCCTTCCGGGATCGAGGGTCAGAAAAAAGGTCAGTGCAGAAGGGTCAGCGCAGCAGGGCGAGCAGCGGGTCGATGCCCACCGCGAGAAAGAGCAGCGTGAGATAGCTGATTGAGCTGTGGAACACCCGCATCGGCTTGACGGTGTCATGGCGGATCGCCATGGAATACAGGCGATGGGACTCGAACACGAACCATCCGCCCGCCAGAACAGCAACGACCGTGTACAGGATGCCCATGTGTGCGACCGGGATCAGCAGAAGGGAGCAGGCGACGGTCGCCCACGCGTAGAGAACGACCTGCAGGCCCACTACAGTGCGACCGCGCACCACGGCCAGCATTGGAACGTTCACCGACGCGTAGTCGGCGCGGTAACGCATCGAGAGCGGCCAGTAGTGTGGCGGCGTCCAGAGAAACACGATGCCGAACAGGATGACCGGGGCCCAGCTGAGAGACCCAGTGACGGCTGCCCAGCCGATGAGCACTGGCATACAGCCAGCGGCGCCACCCCAGACGATGTTTTGGGGGGTTCGGCGCTTGAGAACAAGAGTGTAGACGAGCACGTAGAAGAGGATGGCGACGAGGGACAGTGCGGCCGCAAGCCAGTTGACCAGCAGCCCGAGCACAACGATCGAGGCCGCGCCTATTGCCCAGGCAAAAGCGAGCGCTTCACGATCGGTGAGTTCGCCCGTGACCAACGGGCGCTTGCTCGTGCGCTTCATCACGCGGTCCATGTCCCGGTCAATGTAGCAATTGAAGGCGCCAGCGGATCCCGCGCTGAGCGCACCACCGACGAGAGTCCACAGCATGAGCCAGAGATTCGGAATGCCACCCTGCGCCAGGATCATCACGGGTGCGGTCGTCACGAGAAGCAGTTCAATGACTCGGGGTTTGGTCAGAGCGAGATAGGCCTTCGACTTGCGGGCGAAGCCGATTCGCTCGCCAAGCTGCCGAGTTTCTACCGCTACGTCCATTGCTCCTCTAACGCCCAATCGTGCCCAAAAAGAGTCTAGGCTCCCCGGCTGGGAGCTCCCGTCACCCCCTGCCGCACTGGCACGACGAATAGGAACGCCCTCGTATGGGCTTCTCTATACTTAGAGGTAACTTGCACGCCGTAGTTCCGCCCCCGCCGACCTCATTGGCGTACCGGGCTGCTCACGGCACTGCCGATGTCGTCAGGTGAGAATGTGTAGTTACCTCAGGCGGTGCAACCCACCCGGGATAGACATCGTACGCAACAGAAGGGTCGAATTCTCGTGGCAGCTCTCCAATGGGATCCCATTGACAACACCGCCGTTGACACCGCCCGCATCCTGGCAGCGGATGCGGTCGAAAAGGTGGGAAACGGGCACCCGGGCACTGCGATGAGCCTCGCTCCCGCCGCGTACCTCCTCTTCCAGAAGGTGATGCGCCGTGATCCAAGCGACAGTACTTGGATTGGTCGTGACCGCTTCATCCTGTCGGTGGGGCACTCCTCCCTCACCCAGTACGTTCAGTTCTACTTCGGCGGCTACGGCCTCGAGCTTGACGATCTCAAAGCACTTCGTACCTGGGGCTCCCTGACCCCCGGCCATCCCGAGTACGGTCACACCGACGGTGTGGAAATCACCACCGGTCCGCTCGGCCAGGGTCTCTCTTCTGCCGTGGGCTTCGCTTATGCGTCCCGCTTCGAGCGCGGTCTGTTCGACCCGGATGCCGCGGAGGGTACGAGCCCGTTTGACCACTACATCTACGCAATCGCCGGCGACGGTGACATGCAGGAGGGTGTGACGAGCGAGGCATCCTCCCTCGCCGGCCACCAGGAGCTCGGCAACCTCATCGCGATCTACGACAGCAATCAGATCTCGATCGAGGACGACACCAACATCGCTTTCACCGAAGACGTAAAGGCCCGCTACGAGGCGTACCACTGGCAGGTGCAGGTGGTCGACTGGAAGAAGACCGGCCAGTATGTGGAAGACATTGCGGCGCTCAATGACGCGATCGAGGCGGCGAAGGCAGAGACGTCCAAGCCCTCACTCATCATCCTCAAAACCATCATCGGCTGGCCGAGCCCGAAGAAGCAGAACTCTGGCAAGATCCACGGGTCTGCGCTCGGTGCCGAGGAACTGGCCGCCGTCAAGAAGGTGCTCGGCTTCGACCCTGAGAAGACCTTCGATGTCGACCCGGCTGTGCTCGAACACACCCGAAGGGCCGTGGACCGTGGCAAGGCCGACCACGCCAAGTGGAACATTCAGTTCGATGCCTGGGCAGTCGCCAATCCGGAGCGAAAGGTGCTGCTCGATCGCGTGCTTTCCGGCGAACTCCCCGCGGGCGTCGAACAGGCCCTTCCCGTCTTCGAGGCGGGCAAGGAGGTCTCTACGCGAGCGGCATCCGGCAAGGTGCTGAACGCGCTCGGCCCGGTGATCCCAGAACTCTGGGGCGGCTCGGCCGACCTCGCCGAATCCAACAACACCACGATTGAAGGCGCACAGTCCTTCGTACCGGCCGAGCACTCGACGCACGAGTGGACCGGTAACAAGTATGGACGCGTGCTGCATTTCGGCATCCGCGAGCACGCCATGGGCGCGATTCTTAATGGCATCGTGCTTCACGGCAACACCCGTGTATTCGGCGGAACGTTCCTGATTTTCAGCGACTACATGCGTCCTGCCGTGCGGCTCGCCGCACTGATGAAGGCTCCGGCGATCTACGTCTGGACGCACGACTCGGTCGCGCTTGGTGAGGATGGACCCACCCACCAGCCGATCGAGCAGCTGGCTTCGCTGCGCGCCATCCCCGGACTCGATATCGTGCGCCCCGGCGACGCGAACGAGACCGCATGGGCCTGGAAGACGATCCTCGAGCGCCGCGAGGGACCGGCCGGTATCGCACTGACCCGCCAGAACATTCCGGTGTTCGAACGCGGCGACGATGTCGCCAGCGGCGAGACCTTCGCCGCGGCGAAGCATGTTGCCAAGGGCGCCTATGTGCTTGCGGAAGCGCCGAACGGCACCCCTGACGTGATATTCATCGCCACCGGCTCCGAAGTGCAAATCGCGATAGACGCCCGCGAGCAGCTCAAGGCGGAGGGCATCAATGCGCGGGTTGTCTCCGCTCCGTGCCTCGAGTGGTTCGAAGAGCAGACGGCCGAGTACCGCGAGTCCGTGCTCCCGAAGGATGTCAGAGCACGGGTCTCCATCGAGGCCGGCCGGGACCTGACCTGGCGTGGCTACGTCGGTGATGCCGGCCGCAGTGTTTCGATCGAGCATTTCGGAGCCTCTGCCGACTACAAGACACTGTTCCGAGAGTTCGGAATGACTACCGAACACGCCGTCACCGCCGCCAAAGACTCGATCGCCGCCGCCGCGTAGGCGTCGAACAGTAAGGGAAAACGAACATGACTGAGAACACCCCCACCGCCACGCTGTCCGCCCTCGGCACGAGCATCTGGCTCGACGACCTCTCTCGCGAGAGGATCAACACCGGCGGGCTGCACACGCTGATCGCCGAGCGCAATATCGTGGGCGTCACGACAAACCCGACCATCTTCGCAAGCGCACTCGCCAAGGGTGAGGCGTACGACGCCCAAGTGGCCGAACTCGCCGCCGCGGGTAAGACCGTCACCGAGGCCGTCTTCGAAATCACCACCGATGATGTTGCCAACGCGAGTGACATCTTCCGTCCGGTCTATGACGCGACCAACGGACAGGACGGGCGCGTTTCGATCGAGGTGGAGCCCGGCTTCGCACACGATGCCGCCGCGACTTCCGCCCAAGCCAAGCAGCTGTGGGCCAAAGTCGACCGTCCGAATGCGATGATCAAGATCCCCGCGACCGTCGAGGGTCTCGAGGCGATCACCGAGACCATCGGATCGGGCATCAGCGTCAACGTCACCCTCATCTTCAGCCTCGAGCGTCACCGAGAGGTCATCAATGCCTACCTTTCCGGCCTCGAGCGGGCGAAGGCTGCCGGGCTCGACCTGTCCGCTATCCGTTCGGTCGCCTCGTTCTTCGTCTCCCGCGTCGACACCGAGATCAACAACCGCCTCGATGCCATCGGCACTCCCGAGGCGATTGCGCTCAAGAGCAAGGCCGGGATCGCGAACGCGCGACTGGCCTACCAGGTCTTCGAGCAGGCCTTCGACAGCGAGCGGGCCAAGGGCCTCCTTGCCGCCGGAGCGCATGTGCAGCGCCCGCTCTGGGCATCCACCGGTGTGAAGGACCCGACTCTGCCCGACACTCTCTACGTCACGGGGCTCGCCGTGGCCAACGTGGTTAACACCATGCCGGAGAAAACCCTCGAGGCCACGTTCGACCACGGCGTGATCGACGGTGACCAAGTAACCGGCAATTACGATGACGCGAATGCGGTACTCGACTCACTCGACGCACTGGGAATCTCCTATGAGGAGGTCACCGCGCTGCTCGAGAAAGAGGGCGTCGAGAAGTTCATCGTGTCGTGGAATGAACTGCTCGACACCGTCACGGCAGCACTCCAGTCGGCGAACGCTGAGGGCAGCAAATGAGCTTCGACATCACGGTGAGCGGCGCCGCCGCAGAGGCCGTCGACCGCATTGTGCCGCAGCTGGTGAGCGACCTCGTCGCCTCCCGAATTTCCGACCAGGACCCGACCCTCTGGGGAAGCGATGCCGAGGCAGAGGCAGGCAAGCGCCTCGGCTGGACTGAAGCAGTCGTCATCTCCGAGCCATTGATTGACGACATCATCGCGTTGCGCGACAAACTCCATGCCTCCGGCGTGAATCACGTGGTGCTCGGCGGGATGGGCGGTTCTTCGCTCGCTCCCGAGGTAATCACGCGCACTGCGGGTGTCGAGCTCACGATTCTCGACTCGACCGACCCTGGCCAGATCCTGGCCGCCCTCGCCGATCGTCTCGAGACGACTGTTGTCGTCATCTCGTCAAAATCGGGCTCAACACTCGAGACGGCAAGCCAACGCAAGTCCTACGAAGAGGCCTTTCACGGCATCGGTATCAACCCGGCTGAGCGCATCGTCGTCGTGACTGACCCGGGCTCGCCACTCGACGCCTCGGCGCGAGCGGCCGGATATCGGGTCTTCAACGCCGACCCCAATGTTGGCGGTCGCTATTCAGCGCTGACGGCCTTTGGCCTTGTGCCGTCCGGGCTCGCCGGCGTGGATATTCGTGCGCTTCTCGCCGAAGCATCCGCGATCACCGGCCAGCTCATGGTCGACCAGGTGGATAACCCCGGGCTCATCCTCGGCGCCGCTATTGCCGGAACCTCGCCTCTGAAGGACAAGATCGGGATTGTCGCCGATGGCACCTATATCGTCGGTTTCGGCGATTGGGTCGAACAGCTCATCGCGGAATCGACCGGCAAGAGCGGCACGGGACTCCTTCCGGTGGTCCTCGACCTGCACTCCCCCGAGCTCACCGAGAACCTCGACGATGTGCAGATCGTGCGCCTCGTCGAGAGCGCTCGCGCCACCAAGGACGTGCGCGATGGGGAGATTGAAATCAGCGGTACCCTCGGCGCACAGATGCTCGTCTGGGAATACGCGGTCGCGGTCGCCGGTCGACTGCTCGGAATCGACCCCTTTGACCAGCCGGATGTCGAGTCGGCCAAGATAGCGACCCGAGCGTTGCTCGACTCGCGTCCCGAGCCCGTCGCCCCTGCCTTCACAGCGGACGGCATCGAGGTGCGCGGATCGATCGAGCTCCTCGCCGGTGCGGATTCGGTATCCGCCGCGATCGAAGCCCTCCTCAGCCATATCGGGCCGGACGGATATCTCGCCGTTCAGGCCTACGTCGATCGCACTGCCAACCACGAGCTGGCAAAGCTCCGCGACCGACTCGCCGAAAAGACCGGGCGCCCGGTCACCTTCGGCTGGGGTCCACGCTTCCTGCACTCCACCGGTCAGTACCACAAGGGCGGACCGGCCACCGGAGTGTTCCTTCAGATCACGGCGACGGCTCCGGCCGACCTCGAGATCCCGGACAGCCCGTTCTCCTACGGCTACCTCATCCAGGCGCAGGCAGCCGGTGACGCGAGCGTGCTCGCCGACCACGGTCGCCCGGTTCTCACCCTCACTCTCACCGACCCGGCACGGGATCTCGCGACGCTCTTCGGCGCCATCACTTAGTCATCCGAGTGCTTGACCGCTGATCACCCAATCGACAAAAACTCGCTAGGAGCCCCATGTCCCCGGTGGAAATAACTCCGGAATTCAACCCGCTGAGGTTGCCCTCCGACCGCCGTCTCAACCGGATTGCCGGGCCGAGTGCCCTCATTATTTTTGGAGTGACGGGTGACCTCGCGCGCAAGAAACTGATGCCAGCGGTCTACGATCTCGCCAACCGCGGGCTACTCCCCCCCGGCTTCGCGCTCGTCGGATTCGCCCGTCGTGACTGGGTCGACCAGGACTTCGCCCAGGTGGTGCACGACGCAGTCGCGCAGTACGCCCGCACGCCGTTCGACGAAAATGTCTGGAAACAACTCGCGGAGGGCATCCGCTTCGTGCAGGGCGAGTTCGACGACGACAAGGCATTCGCCGAGCTCAAGAAGACACTCGAAGAACTCGACGAGACGCGCGGCACGATGGGCAATCACGCCTTCTACCTCTCGATCCCGCCTAAGTCGTTCCCCCAGGTCACGGAACAGTTGCGCCGCTCCGGGTTGGCCGACGAGGTGGCTGGCGCGTGGCGTCGTGTCGTGATTGAGAAGCCTTTCGGCAGCGACCTCACCACCGCACGCGAGCTCAATGACGTCGTCGAGTCGGTGTTTCCGCCGGACTGCGTTTTTCGGATCGACCATTACCTCGGCAAAGAGACGGTGCAGAACATCCTGGCTCTGCGCTTCGCCAACCAGCTCTACGAACCTATCTGGAACGCGAACTATGTCGATCACGTTCAAATCACCATGGCCGAGGACATCGGAGTCGGCGGTCGTGCGGGCTACTACGACGGGATCGGCGCCGCACGCGATGTCATCCAGAACCACCTTTTGCAGCTTCTCGCACTGACGGCGATGGAAGAGCCGGTGTCTTTCGCCGCAAAAGATCTTCGTGCCGAGAAAGAGAAAGTGCTCTCGGCCATCCACCTGCCGAAAGATCTCTCCCGCTCAACCGCCCGCGGCCAATATGCAAGTGGCTGGCAGGGCGGCGAGAAGGTGGTCGGATTCCTCGAGGAAGACGGCATGAACCGCAAGTCGCTCACCGAGACCTTCGCCGCCATCCGCCTGGACATCGGCACTCGCCGCTGGGCCGGGGTGCCCTTTTACCTCCGTGCCGGCAAGCGGCTCGGCCGACGCGTCACCGAGATCGCGGTCGTGTTCAAGCGCGCCCCGCAAAACCTCTTCGCCGAGAGCCAGACCTCTGCGCTCGGCCAGAATGCCCTGGTGATCCGCGTGCAGCCGGATGAGGGTGTCACCATCCGCTTTGGCTCAAAGGTGCCGGGTGCTGGCATGCAGGTGCGGGATGTGACCATGGACTTCGGCTACGGGCACGCATTCACCGAGGCCAGCCCGGAGGCATATGAGCGCCTGATCCTCGACGTGCTCCTCGGTGATCCGCCGCTGTTCCCCCGCCATCAGGAGGTGGAACTGAGCTGGAAGATCCTCGATCCGATAGAGGAGTATTGGGCAACCCAGGGTCAGCCAGAGCAATACCGCCCCGGAACCTGGGGACCGGCATCCGCCGACGAACTCCTTGCCCGCGACGGCCGCGTTTGGAGACGCCCGTGACCACCACAGTCTGGAGACGTTCATGATCGTCGACCTTCCCAACACCACAACAAGCCAGATTTCGAAAGCCCTCGTCAAGATCCGGGAAGAGGGTGGTGCTGTCGCCCTCGGGCGTGTGCTCACCCTCGTCATCTCCACGAACCTCGGACATGAAGAGGAAGCGATCGAGGCGGCGAATGACGCATCCCGCGAGCATCCGATGCGTGTCATCGTGATCTCGACCGGAGCGGACGGTCCCGACATGTCGGATGCGCCGCGGCTCGACGCGCAGATTCGCGTCGGCGGTGATGCCGGTGCGAGCGAGGTGGTGGTGCTCAAGGCCTACGGCGATACCGCCTCGGATGAGGAGGGGCTGGTGACCGGCCTGCTGCTGCCCGATGCTCCCGTTGTGGCCTGGTGGCCGGGTGAAGCACCGGAAGTGGCTTCTGAGTCCCCTCTTGGTCGCATTGCCCAGCGTCGGATCACGGATGCCGCGGCCCAGCGCGATCCGCGCGGATTCTTGAACCACCTCTCCCGCACCTACAGTCCCGGTGATACCGACTTCGCCTGGACGCGCCTCACGCTGTGGCGCGCGCAATTGGCAGCGGTGCTCGACCAGCCGCCATATGAGTCGATCACGAGCGTCGAGGTGCATGGAGCGCCCGATTCGCCCTCGACGGGACTGCTCGCCGCCTGGCTGCAGATGCAGCTCAAGGTGCCGGCCCGCCACGAACTCATGACTCCCTCTCACGGATCGAGCGGAATCCAGGGTGTCCGGCTCCACCGTGCGTCCGGCGTGATTGAACTCGAGCGCACCACCACGAATATCGTCACCCTCGTGCAACCGAACCAGCCTGTCCACGATATTTCACTCATCCGCCGCAGTCTTCGCGACTGCCTGGCCGAGGAACTGCGCCGACTCGACCCGGATGACCTCTTCGGAGAAGTGATCCAGCACGGTCTCGCCCAACTCGACGCTCCCACCGTCACCGGATCGATCAAGGTACCCGAGCAGTGACGAATGTGCGTCGTGTGCTCGTGCACGCAGACAAGAGGGCCCTTGCCGGTTCGGTCGCGGCTCGATTCATCACGAAGGTCGTTGACCTGCTCGACCAGCAACCAAGGGTAAACATCGCCCTTACCGGGGGCACCGTCGGCAGCGCTGTTCTCGAGGCGATCAATGAGTCGCCGGCGCGTGACAGCATCGACTGGTCCCGTGTCATCCTGTGGTGGAGTGATGAGCGCTGGCTCCCGCGCGGTGACGTCGGCCGCAACGACACCCAGGCTCGCACGGCGCTGCTCGATCATGTTGCTCTGCGCCCCGAGAATATCCACTGGTGTGCTGCCTCGGACGCCGGCATCAGCCTCGACGACGCGGCGACCTCTTATTCAACAGAACTCGCGCGCTGCGCAGACGAAGGTCAGGAGACTCCGCGATTCGACATCCTGTTCCTTGGCGTCGGTCCGGACGGCCACGTGGCCTCGTTATTTCCGGACACCCCGGGAATCCGCGTGACGGAGGGGACGGTCATCGCCGTTCGTCACTCCCCGAAGCCACCGCCCGAGCGCCTCAGCCTCACGTTGCCGGTGATCAACAGTGCAGACCGCATCTGGCTCGCCCTCTCTGGCCCGGACAAAGCCTCAGCGCTCGGACTGGCCCTCGCGGGCGCCAGCACCTGGGAGGTGCCTGTTGCCGGAGTCGTAGGGCGCCTTCGAACGGTGTTCTTTGTCGACCGCGAGGCTGCCGCTGAGGTTCCGGAAGACCTGATCGCGGCAGAGTACTAGGCGCGCTGGCCCGACGGCGCTACCGAAGCACCGACAGCCTTAGGCACCGACGGCCTTACTGGGGCGTTAGGCGACCGCGACGGGCACGCAACTGCTCGAGAGCTTCATCGAGCAGCGTCGCCGCTTCCTCCTCGGTGCGCCGTTCCTTCACATAGGCGAGGTGTGTCTTGTACGGTTCGACCTTGACCACCGCCGGAGGGTTTTCCTTGTCGCGACCAGCCGGAAGACCACAATTCGGGCAGTCGAGAGTCGCGGGAATCTCTTCTGGCTCGATCGTTGCGAGAAAATGTGGGCTCAACTCATGCCCGTTGGCACACCAGTAGAAGACCTGAAGACGCTCGGCGTGGAAACCACGGTCCTGCTCCCCCATCGGTCCTGCACCGACGCGAGAACCACGAATAGCACTGCCACCTGAAGCCATGGGTACGTCTCCTAGCCGGTTACGTCGAACTTGGTGATCAAACCAAGCACGATGATAGATGACACCCAAATCAGCGCGAGGATCAGGGTGATTCGGTTGAGGTTGCGTTCGGCGACTCCGGATGCTCCGAGGTTGCTGGTCACTCCGCCACCGAACATGTCGGACAGCCCGCCGCCGCGACCGCGGTGCAGCAGGATGAGGAGGGTCAGCAGGAGACTCGTGATACCGAGTACCACCTGCAGGATGACCTGAAGTATTTCCACGAACAGCCTTTCTGGGGCGCGCCGATAAGGTCTATCGGGCGCGATTTAGTATAACCGGCCTCGGCGGTTCCCTGTGAAACCGCCGAGGAAGCGAGGGCTCAGGTTCCGACGTGCTTCTGGAACTGCGCGATGCTGGAGAACTCCGCAAGGTCGAGACTCGCCCCGCCCACCAGTGCACCGTCCACGTTGGGTTCGCGCATGAAGCCCGCGATGTTGGACGCCTTTACCGATCCTCCGTAGAGAATGCGCGTAGCAGATGCCGCTTCCTCGCCGATGAGCTCCGCGAGGGTGGCCCGAAGCTGGATCGCGACCTGTTCCGCCTGCGCCGGGGTCGCCGCCTGGCCGGATCCGATCGCCCAGACCGGCTCGTATGCCACGACGATGTTTGCTCCCGTCTTCACCGATGCGAGCGCTCCGCGCAGCTGGGCGACGGGAACGGCACTCGGTCCATGCTTCTCGAGATCCGCAGCCGTTTCACCGACGCAGAGCACTGGCACAAGGCCGTGGGAGATTGCCGCAGCAACCTTCGCGGCAAGTTGCTCATCGGTCTCGTGGTGAATCGTGCGTCGCTCCGAGTGGCCGATGATCACGTACTCGCAGTCGAGGGCCGCGAGAAAGGCACCCGAAATCTCACCGGTGTAGGCACCGGAGTCGTGGGCCGACACATCCTGACCGCCGAATTTGAGCGGAAGCTTGTCAGCCGAGATGAGGGTCTGCACCGAACGCAGGTCGGTGAACGGCGGGAAGATCGCCACCTCGACCGTGCCGTAGTCGAGCTTCGCGTCCTTCAGGCTCCAGGCCAGCTTCTGCACGAAGGCGATCGACTGGAGGTGGTCGAGATTCATCTTCCAGTTGCCGGCGATAAACGGGGTGCGTGTGGTCATGCTGTTGTCCATCCCAGTACTTCCAGGCCGGGAAGGCTCTTGCCCTCC
This sequence comes from Frigoribacterium sp., assembly GCA_025363205.1. Taxonomy (GTDB): domain Bacteria; phylum Actinomycetota; class Actinomycetes; order Actinomycetales; family Microbacteriaceae; genus Lacisediminihabitans. The sequence continues at coordinate 43,365 of JANYEI010000081.1, read as the reverse complement.
AGGAATTCGAGGCTTGCTCCGCCACCGGTTGAGATATGGCCGAACTGGTCGTCAGTGAAGCCGAGGGACCGCACCGCGGCGGCGGAGTCTCCCCCACCGACCACCGAAAGGCCGTCGACCTCGGTCAACGCCTTGGCGATAGTCTTCGTGCCCGCAGCGAACGGCGCTAGCTCGAAGACACCCATCGGACCATTCCAGAACACTGTCTTCGACCCACGGATGACCTCCGCGAAGCGAGCAGCGGTCTCCGGGCCGATATCCAGCCCGAGACCAGACTCACCCCAGGGCGAACCCTCGATGTCGTCGGCGGGGCGCACCTGGTGCTCGGCATCGGCACCGAACTTCGACGCCACGACGACATCCGTCGGGAGCACGATCTCGACCCCCAGCTCCTCGGCCTGTGCGAGGTAGCCTCGCACCACATCTAGTTGGTCGATCTCGAGCAGGCTCGCGCCGACCTGGTGACCCCGCGCAGCAAGGAACGTGAAGAGCATGCCCCCACCGATGAGCAATGAGTCGACTCGCGGAAGGAGGTGGGCAATCACGCCGAGCTTGTCCGACACCTTTGATCCGCCGAGCACGACAGAGTACGGCTTGGTGGGCGACTCGGTGAGACGATCAAGCACGTCGAGTTCGGTGACGATGAGTGTGCCCGCTGCACTCGGCAGCAATTCGGCCAATTCATAAACGCTTGCCTGCTTTCGGTGGACGACACCGAATCCGTCGGAGACGAACGCATCACCGAAAGCGGCCAGCTTTCTCGCGAACTCGCGACGCTCATCCGCACACTTTGCCGTCTCCCCCCCGTTGAAGCGAAGGTTCTCAAGCAGTACGACATCTCCGTCCGCCAGCCCGCCAACGGCTTCCGCAGCGGAGCTCCCAACGGTGTCCGAGGCGAACGTCACGGCCTTGCCGAGAAGCTCACTCAGCCGCTGTGCCACCGGAGCGAGGCTGTACTTCGCGTCCGGGGCACCGTTGGGGCGCCCCAAGTGGGAGACCACCACCACGCGTGCACCGGCTTGAATGAGCAGATTGAGGGTCGGAAGCGAGGCGCGGATGCGGCCATCGTCCGTGATCTGGGCGTCAGTGAGAGGCACGTTCAGATCACAGCGGACGATGACCGTCCTGCCCGCAAGCGAACCGAGAGTATCGATCGTGCGGAGCGTCATCCGGCTGCCTTACAGGCGGTCTGCGACGTACTCGGTGAAGTCGACAAGACGGTTGGAGTAGCCCCACTCGTTGTCGTACCAGCCGGCGATCTTCACCTGGTTTCCGATGACCTTGGTGAGACCGGAATCAAAGATGCAGGAGTGCGGGTCGCCCTGGATGTCGCTGGAGACGATCGGATCTTCGGTGTAGCTGAGGAAGCCCTTGAACGGCCCGCTCTCCGACGCCGCCTTGTAGGCCGCGTTCACCTCGGCAACGGTGACATTGCGGCTGGCCTCGATCGTGAGGTCGGTGATTGAGCCGGTGGGCACTGGCACGCGGAGCGCGTAGCCGTCGAGCTTGCCGATGAGCTCGGGAACAACCAGGCCGAGCGCTTTCGCCGCACCGGTCGAGGTCGGGATGATGTTGAGGGCGGCGGCACGGGCACGCCGGAGGTCGCTGTGTGGACCATCTTGCAGGTTCTGGTCTGCGGTGTAAGCGTGCACTGTGGTCATGAGACCACGCTCAATGCCGAACGCCTCCATGAACACCTTGGCCAGCGGCGCGAGACAATTGGTGGTGCACGACGCGTTGGACAGGATGTGCTGGGTAGCGGAGTCGTAAAGGTGCTCGTTGACGCCCATGACAAAAGTGCCGTCGTCATCGGTCGCTGGAGCAGAGATGATGACTTTCTTTGCCCCGGCTTCGATGTGCTTGGCCGCATCCTTCGCGTTCGTGAAGCGACCGGTCGACTCGATCACGATGTCGACGCCGAGTGCACCCCAGCCGAGGTTCGCTGGGTCGCGCTCGGCGAGAACCTTGATGCGTTTGCCACCGACGACGATGAACTCTCCGTCGACCGATACGTCCTCGGCCAGGCGCCCGGCGACGGAGTCGTACTTGAGAAGGTGCGCGAGTGACTTGGGGTCGGTGAGGTCGTTGACGGCGACGACTTCGAGGTCAGCGCCCTGCGCGAGAGCCGCGCGGAGGTAGTTGCGACCAATGCGGCCGAAGCCGTTGATACCGATCTTGACAGTCAAGGGGACTCCTGTTGCTGAGGCGCCGTAAGCGCGACTTCATGGGGGGTGTGGTGGAATGCAGATGACAGCAGGGGTGCGGCCGGGACGAACCCGGCCACACCACGCTGATTTGCTACGACAGTACCAGCAGGCCGTTCGTCTTTTCGCGAGCGACGTCGAAACGCTGCTGCACGTTCGCCCAGTTGGCGATGTTCCAGAACGCCTTGACATAGTCCGCTCGTACGTTCTTGTAGTCGAGGTAGTACGCGTGCTCCCAGACGTCGAGCATCAGAACCGGAACGGTGCCGGCGGCGAAGTTGGACTGCTGGTCGAAGAACTGGCTGATCAGGAGCTTCTGACCGATCGAGTCCCAGACCAGGGCGGCCCAGCCCGAGCCCTGCACGCCGAGCGCGGCCGCGGTGAAGTGCGCCGAAAACTTGTCGAAGGATCCAAAGTTGTCGTCAATCGCTGACGCGAGCTGTCCGACCGGCTTGTCGCCGCCATCCGGTGAGAGGTTGGTCCAGAAGATGGAGTGGTTCACGTGACCACCGAGGTTGAAGGCGAGGTCCTTTTCGAGCTTGTTGACGTTGGCAAGGTCGCCAGAGTCGCGGGCTGCCGCGAGGCCCGCGACGGCAGCATTGGCTCCGGTCACGTAGGCCTGGTGATGCTTGGAGTGGTGAAGCTCCATGATGGTGCCGCTGATGCTCGGAGCGAGTGCTCCGTAGTCGTATCCCAGTTCGGGCAGAGTGTAATCGGCCATAGTGCGATCTCCTTTGTGAGTAGCCCCGCTGACGCAGCATTTCCCCATCAGTACGGGTCTTTTTTCAGTGTACTCGGCACGGCAAGGGCACCCCTCAGATGCTTCCCTCCCGGTCAGGGCACCTTCAGTGCTTGTTCAGGAGCGTGGCCGATCCGGCATTATCGAACGCTCAGGCGTCGTCGTAGTCCGGGGGCAGATTTGCGTCGGTGCCCGGAATCCCGAGATCGACTGCACGCTTATCGGCCATGGCGAGAAGGCGGCGGATGCGGCCGGCCACGGCATCCTTCGTCATCGGCGGATCCGCATGGTGGCCGAGCTCATCGAGGCTTGAATCCCGGAAGCGCAAGCGCAGGTCTCCCGCATAGCGCAGGTGTTCGGGCACGTTGCCCTCGAGGATCTCGAGGGCACGCTCGACGCGAGCACAGGCGGCCACTGCGGCCTGCGCGGAACGACGCAGGTTCGCATCGTCGAAGTTGACAAGTCGATTGGCCGTCGCGCGCACCTCCCGGCGCTGGCGCAGCTCCTCCCAGTTCAGCACGGTCGAATGCGCACCCATGTGCACCAGCATCGCGCTGATGGCCTCGCCGTCGCGGATGACGACCCGATGGACTCCGCGCACCTCTCGCGCTTTCGCCGCGATCTTCAGGCGGCCGGCAGCACCGACCAGAGCCATGGCGGACTCGTTGCCGGGGCAGGTGATCTCGAGAGCCGCCGAGCGACCGGGGTCGGTGAGCGAACCGTGCGCGAGGAACGCACCGCGCCAGACGGCGGCAAGCTCCTCGCGGCTTCCGGTGGTGAGCTTGTTCGGAAGGCCGCGGATCGGTCGGCGGCGGGCATCCAGCAGCCCCGTCTGCCTGGCAAGGGTCTCTCCCCCATCGAGCACTCGCACGAGGTAGTGGCTCGTGCGACGAAGACCGGAAGCGGAGATCACGGAGATTTCGCTCTTCACCCCGTACAACTCGGCAAGGTCTTTGCGCACGCGTCGTGCGAGCTGCGCGGTGTCGAGCTCAGACTCGACTGCGATGCGTCCGGAGATCATGTGCAGGCCCCCGGAGAAACGGAGAATGGTGGCGAGCTCCGCTGCTCGAACTGTGGTCTTGCTCACATCGATGCGAGCGAGTTCATCTTTGACGTCGGCGGTGAGAGCCAATCCGATTTCCTAACTTTCAGTTATTCGAGGATGGCGCGGCCTGATCTCGCAGATTTGGCCGGGGTTCAGGGCCATCGGGGTTCAGGGCCATCGGAGTTCAGGTCTATCGAAGTTCAGGTCTATCGAAGTTCGGGCGGAGGTCGGGGAGAGCGGCACTACTCGCGACCGAGGTCGCGATGTTTGATGCTGACGGCGACTCCGGGTTGCTCGCGCAGAAGGGTAGCCAGTCGTTGCACAATCGCGACCGACCGGTGCTTTCCCCCCGTGCACCCAATGGCGATCGTAGCGTGTCTCTTGTTCTCGCGCTGGTAGCCGGCGAGTACCGGCTCGAGTGCACGCACATAGCGGTCGACAAATTCGACTGCGCCCTCCTGTGCGAGCACGTACTCGCTCACCGGGTCATCCAGCCCGCTGAGCGAGCGCAAGGCGGGCATCCAGAACGGGTTGGGAAGAAAACGCATGTCTGCAACGAGGTCGGCATCGGCCGGAAGCCCATATTTGTAGCCAAAGCTCAGCACGGTGAGCTGGAGACCGGGGGTATCGGCACTCGAAAAGGTTTCAGAGATCTTCGTTGCGAGCTGATGGATGTTGAGGTCGGAGGTATCGACGATGAGGTCACTTGACTCGCGCAGTCCGAGCATCCGCTGTCGTTCGGCACTGATACCGTCGAGAAGCGTTCCGTCACCCTGTAGGGGATGGGGCCGCCGAACCTGCTCGAACCGCCGCACGAGCGCGGCATCAGTCGCCTCAAGAAAGAGCACGCGAACGGGGGTCGCCTCACGGAGCGCCTCGACCGTCTGTGTGAGATCGGCGAACAGTTTGCCGCCCCGCACATCGACGACCGCGGCGACCTTTGGCAGGTTGTTGCCCGCCTTTCCCGCCAGCTCGACCAGTGGACGGAGCATCTGGGGCGGAAGATTGTCGACGACATACCAGCCGAGGTCCTCCAGAGCATTGCCAACGGTGGATCTTCCGGCACCGGACATGCCAGTGACGATGAGCACCTCCTGCTGCTGTTCGGGCTGGTGGTAGCTGTCCCCGGTCATCGCGTGGTCACGCCTTCACTCCTGTGATGTTGCCTGAGAGTCAAGCCTACCGACCAAGTCACTCGCGGAGTTTCTCGAAGATCGTTTGCGCGATGACGTCGCCAACACCCTTGACCGCGGCGATCGCCACCGGATCCGCGGCACGCAGTTGAGTGACCGAGCCGAAGTGGCGAAGCAGTTCCTTCACCCGAGCCGGGCCAAGCCCGGGAATTTCAGACAGCACCGACCCGACATCGCGCTTCCGTCGCTGGCGCTGGTAGGTGATCGCGAACCGATGGGCTTCATCTCTAATGCGCTGGATCAGAAAGAGCGCGTCGCTGTTACGCGGAAGGATCACGGGATAGTCGTTGCCGGGAAGCCAGATTTCCTCGAGCCGTTTCGCGATGCCGCACAGCGTAATCCCGGTGATGCCGGCGTCGTCCAAAGCTCGAGCGGCGGCGGCCACCTGCGGCTGTCCGCCGTCAACGATGAGGAGATTGGGGCGGTATGCGAACCGCGCACGCCCCGGTGCCTCGACAGGCTCCCCCGCCAGCGACGGATCCACTGCCGGGAGGGAGGGATCGTCGTCGAGGTGCGCGAGACGCCGAGAGAGCGTCTGATAGATCGATTCCGTATCGTCTGTGGACTCCGAGATACTGAAGCGACGGTACTGGTCCTTGCGCGGCAGGCCGTCTTCGAATACGACCATCGAGGCCACGATATTGGTACCGCTCAGGTGCGATACGTCGTAGCACTCCATTCGCAACGGGGCATCCTCCATGCCGAGGGCTTCTTGGATATCAGCGAGGGCCTGGGACCGCGCCACGAAGTCCCCGCTGCGACGCGTCTTGTACAGGATGAGGGCGTTGCGTGCATTGGTGGCAACGGTGAGAGCGAGGGCAGCGAGTTCGCCACGCTGGGCGACTCGCATGACAACCTTCCCCTGTCCGGACCGGCCCTGTCCTGGCCGCCCCTGTCCGACGCCACGTTCAGCCCGAAGCTCGGTGAGCCAGGTCTCCAGCTCGGCCGCGTCTTCCGGCAGCTCGGGCACCACCACGAGCCGCGGCGGATCGAGCTCGTCATAGGCGTTATGCACGACCGTCTCCACGAGTTCGTCGAGCTCGAGGTCGAGTTCCTTGTCTACCACCCAGCTGCGCACGCCGCGGATACGCCCACCACGCACCGTGAACTGCTGCACCGCAGCGGCGAGTTCGTCGTGCGCGATGCCGAAGATATCGGCATCCACATCTTCCGACAGAACAACGGTATTTTTCGACAGTGCGGTTTCTAGAGCGCCGAGCTGGTCACGAAATTTCGCCGCGGATTCATAGTCCTGCACCGCCGCCGCGGCCTTCATTCGCTTGGAGACTTCGCCGACGTACTTTGAGTCATTTCCTGCCATGAACGAGGCGAAGTCGAGGGCGATCGACTTGTGCTCGGCCTTGGAGACCCGACCGACGCAGGGCGCCGCGCACTTGCCGATGTCGCCAAGCAGGCACGGTCTGCCGGTCTGCTCCGCACGCTTGTAAGTGGATTCTGAGCAGCTGCGCATCGGGAATGCCTTGAGCATGATGTCCACGGTTTCGCGAATCGCCCAGACCTTCGTGTATGGCCCGAAGTAGCGGGCACCTCTGAGGTTGCGGTTGCGGGTCACCAGCACTCGCGGCACATCCTCGCCGAGAGTGATCGCCAAATAGGGGTACGACTTGTCGTCACGGAACTGCACGTTGAACGGTGGATCGAATTCCTTGATCCAGGTGAATTCCAGCTGAAGAGCTTCGAATTCGGTGCCGACAACGGTCCACTCGACGGATGCTGCGCTCAGCACCATGCGGCGCGTGCGCTCATGCAGGCTCGCAAGCGGCGCGAAGTAGTTGCTCAGGCGTGCACGGAGATTCTTCGCCTTGCCGACGTAGAGCACACGCTGGGCGGCATCACGAAAGCGGTAGACCCCGGGCTGCTGGGGAATCTCGCCCGCCTTGGGGCGCCACACTACGGTGTCAGACACGGCCGTTACGTTGTCGCGAGAGCTTGTGCGCGGGCCGTCGCGGGCTTCTTGCGACGCACCGGGGCAACGACCGCGGGCAAAACCTCTTTGAGGAATGAGCCGGTGAAACTCGCTTCAACGGTGGCGAGGTGCTCGGGTGTGCCCACCGCGAGGATCTTTCCCCCGCCGGCACCGCCCTCCGGACCGAGATCGATCAGCCAGTCCGCAGACTTGATCACGTCGAGATTATGCTCGATCACGATGACGGTGTTTCCCTTGTCGACGAGGCCGTTGAGCACCAGCAGGAGCTTTCGTACATCTTCGAAATGCAGCCCGGTGGTTGGCTCATCGAGCACGTAGATACTGCGCCCCATCGATCGCTTCTGCAGCTCCGTTGCTAGCTTCACCCGCTGTGCCTCACCGCCGGAGAGCGTCGTGGCACTCTGGCCGAGACGCACGTATCCGAGCCCGACATCGACGAGGGTCTTCAGGAACCGGCTGATGGAGGAGATCGCCTCGAAGAAATCGGCGGCCTCGCTGATCGGCATGTCCAACACCTCCGCGATGCTCTTGCCCTTGTAGTGCACCGCGAGAGTCTCGCGGTTATAGCGTGCACCGTTACAGACTTCGCACACCACGTAGACGTCGGGCAGGAAGTTCATCTCGATCTTGATCGTTCCGTCGCCAGAACAGTTCTCACAGCGCCCGCCCTTCACGTTGAAGCTGAATCGACCGGGCAGGTAGCCACGAGCTTTGGCGTCCTGGGTCTCGCTGAAGAGGTTGCGGATCTTATCGAACACCCCGGTGTAGGTGGCGGGGTTGGAGCGCGGAGTGCGCCCGATCGGTGCCTGGTCTACGTGTACGACCTTGTCGAGGTTGTCGAGACCGGTGACGCGGGTGTGCTTGCCCGGGATCTGGCGGGCACCGTTGAGCTCATTGGCCAGCACCTTGTACAGGATGTCGTTGATGAGGCTCGACTTGCCCGATCCGCTGACACCAGTGACCGCAGTGAAGGTACCAAGCGGGAATTCGACGGTGACGTTGCGCAGGTTGTTAGCGCGGGCACCCTCAACCGTGAGCATCCGGTTCTTGTCAATCGGGCGGCGCGATTGCGGGGTCTCAATCGAGCGACGACCGGAGAGATAGTCGCCGGTCATCGAATGCGTGTTGGCGAGCAGCGCTTCGTACGACCCGGAGTGCACGACCTCTCCGCCGTGCTCGCCCGCACCGGGACCGATGTCGACGATCCAGTCTGCGGTGCGAATGGTGTCTTCGTCGTGCTCCACGACGATGAGCGTATTGCCGAGGTTTTTCAGCTTGACGAGAGTCTCGATAAGCCGCCGATTGTCACGTTGGTGCAGTCCGATGCTCGGCTCGTCGAGCACATACAACACCCCGGTGAGGCCTGATCCGATCTGCGTGGCGAGGCGGATGCGCTGGGCCTCGCCGCCAGAGAGCGAGCCGGCTGAGCGGGAGAGATTGAGATAACTCAGACCGACTTCAATCAGGAACTCGAGCCGCAATCGAATCTCTCTCAGTACCTGCGCCGCGATCTTTGCATCCCGCGCGGAGAGCTCGAGTCGCTGCATGAAGTCGAAGGCATCGACGAGGCTGAGCTCCGCGACATCCGCAATGTTGTGATCATGCACAGTGACCGCGAGCACTTCGGGCCTCAACCGTTTACCGTTACAGACCGGGCAGTCGATCTCTCGCAGGTACGCCGAGTAGCGCTGCCGTGCCGAGTCGGTCTCCGCCTCGAGAAACTTGCGTTCGATATAGGGCATTACACCCTCGAAGCCGGTGGAATACTTCATCTCACGGCCGAAGCGGTTCTTCCACTTGACGGTGACCTCGAAGTCGTTTCCCTTGAGGATCGCGTTCTGGATATCTGTGCCGAGGTCGCGCCATGGAGTCTTGAGCGAGAAATCAAGGTCGGCGGCGAGGCCCTCGAGCAATCGCTGGAAGTAGTTGAACAGGCCCTTGCCTGACTGCGTCCAGGGGAGGATCACGCCGTCGGCGAGGCTGAGGGCCGGATCTCCGAGCAGCAGTTCAGAGTCGACCGACATCCTGGTGCCGAGACCGGAGCACGCCGGGCACGCGCCAAACGGGGCGTTGAAGGAGAAGGTGCGCGGCTCGATCTCGGTGAGTTGCACCGGATGCCCGTTCGGACACGACAGCTTCTCGCTGAAGTTGCGCCAGGCGTCGGGACCGGTGGCATCGACGTAGTTGACGCTGACAAGGCCGTCGGTGAGCCGAAGGGCGGTCTCGAGGGAATCGGTCAGTCGAGTGAGAATATCGTCGGCGGCGACGAGACGATCAACGACCACCGAAATGTCGTGTTTATATTGCTTCTTCAGCGTCGGCGGCTCACTGAGTTGAATCTGCTCGCCGTCCACAATCGCGCGCGAATAGCCACTCGCGGCAAGTTCCTTGAAGAGATCGACGAACTCACCCTTCTTCTGTGAGATCACGGGACTCACAATCTGATAGCGCACCCCGGTCTCGAGAGTCATCAGCTGGTCGGCGATCTGTTGCACCGACTGGCGCTCGATCTTCTCGCCGCAAATCGCGCAGTGAGGTACCCCGATGCGGGCCCAGAGGAGCCGCATGTAGTCGTAGATTTCAGTGATTGTGCCGACCGTGGAGCGCGGGTTGCGATTGGTGGACTTCTGGTCGATCGAGACGGCTGGACTCAGTCCATCGATGAAATCGACGTCCGGGCGATCGACCTGGCCGAGGAACTGGCGAGCGTAGGCAGACAAGGATTCGACGTAGCGACGCTGGCCTTCGGCGAAGATCGTGTCAAAGGCGAGCGATGACTTTCCGGAGCCGGAGAGGCCGGTGAACACCACCAGAGAATCTCGCGGAATCTCGAGGTCGACACCCTTGAGATTGTGCACTCTCGCCCCATGGACAGAAAGCTTCGAACCGGACTCAACGCGGGAAATAGACACTCTTAACATTCTATGCAGGCCACCGACAATGAAGCCCCGCGTTCGCTCTGTGCGTAGCGAGGAGTGACTTCCCGTGTGGCTTCGCGATGACAAACTACCTGCGCCGAACTATTCAGGAGAGGTGCCCGGCCGCTTCCATCTGCCGAAGCTCCTTCTTAAGATCGGATACCTCGTCGCGTAGCCTCCCGGCCAACTCGAACTTGAGCTCCCCCGCGGCCAGCAACATCTGGTCGTTGAGATCCCGGATGATCGACTCGAGGTCGTTCGCCCCGCTGGCCGCCAGCCCCCCATGCCGCTTGAGGTTCGGCGTGGGAGACCGCTTGCGGCCGTCCCGGTTGGAGAGGAGCGCCGCCGTGTCCGCGCCCTCGCGGTTGAGCGACTCGGTGATGTCGGCGATCTTCTTGCGAAGCGGTTGCGGATCGACCCCACGCTCGAGGTTGTACGCCACCTGCAACTCTCGGCGACGAGTGGTCTCAGAGATTGCGAGCTTCATGGAGTCGGTCATCACGTCGGCGTACATGTGCACGGCACCGGAGACATTTCGCGCCGCACGCCCAATGGTCTGGATGAGGGAGGTCGAGGAGCGTAGGAAGCCCTCCTTGTCGGCATCGAGAATCGCCACGAGGGAGACCTCAGGGAGGTCGAGACCCTCTCGCAACAGGTTGATCCCGACGAGCACGTCGTAGACCCCTTGGCGGAGTTCCGTGAGCAGCTCCACACGACGAAGGGTGTCGACATCCGAGTGCAGGTAACGCACCCGCACGCCGGCCTCGCCGAGAAATTCGGTGAGTTCCTCCGCCATTTTCTTGGTGAGCGTCGTGACGAGCACACGTTCGTTGGCCGCAGTGCGCTTGCGGATCTCCTCGAGCAGGTCATCGATCTGGCCCTTGGATGGTTTGACGACGATCTCCGGGTCGATGAGACCGGTGGGGCGGATGATCTGCTCCACCACGCTGTCGGTGATGCCCATTTCATATTTCCCGGGCGTGGCCGAGAGGTATACTTTCTGGCCAACCCGGTCGAGAAACTCGTTGAACTTGAGCGGACGGTTGTCGAGTGCACTCGGCAGCCGGAACCCGTGGTCGACAAGCGTGCGTTTGCGCGAGGCATCCCCCTCGTACATCGCACCGATCTGTGGCACGGTCACATGTGACTCGTCGATCACGACGAGAAAATCATCGGGGAAATAGTCGATCAGGCAGTGCGGAGCCTCGCCCGGCTCTCGCTGGTCGATGTGACGCGAGTAGTTCTCGATGCCGCTGCAGAATCCGATCTGCTCCATCATCTCGATGTCGAAGGTCGTGCGCATGCGCAGCCTCTGAGCCTCGAGCAGTTTGCCCTCTCGCTCGAGTTGCTTCAACCGCTCGTCGAGCTCCACCTTGATGGTCTTGATGGCCGCGTGCATGCGTTCCTGGCCAGCCACATAGTGCGACCCAGGGAACACCGATACCGCGTCAAGCTTCTTGACGACGTCACCGGTGAGCGGATGCAGGCTGTACAGCCCTTCGACCTCGTCACCGAACATTTCGATGCGGATCGCGAGCTCCTCATACATCGGAATGATCTCGATGGTGTCGCCACGCACCCGAAAGTTGCCGCGCGAGAAGTCCACGTCGTTGCGCTGGTATTGCATCGACACGAACTTGCGGATGAGGGTCTCGCGGTTGATCTTCATGCCAACCTGGAGGGCCATCATGGCGTCCAAATACTCCTCAGAAGAGCCGAGACCGTAGATGCAGGACACCGTGGAGACGACGATTACATCGCGGCGGCTGAGCAGGGAGTTCGTGGTGGAGTGCCTGAGCCGCTCGACTTCGGCGTTGATCGACGAGTCCTTTTCGATGAAGGTATCGGTCTGCGGCACGTATGCCTCTGGCTGGTAGTAGTCGTAGTACGAGACGAAATACTCCACGGCGTTGTTCGGCATCAGTTCGCGGAATTCGTTGGCAAGCTGTGCCGCAAGAGTCTTGTTGTGCGCAAGCACGAGAGTGGGCCGCTGCACCGCTTCGATCAGCCACGCTGTGGTGGCCGACTTGCCGGTGCCGGTGGCACCGAGCAGCACGATATCGGTCTCGCCTGCATTGATCCGTGCGGTCAGCTCCGCGATGGCCGTCGGCTGGTCGCCGCTGGGGATGTAGTCGCTGATGACCTCGAAAGGGCGCACTGAGCGTGTCGGTTCCATGTTTCAAGCTTAGGCAGCGCCACCGACACCGGTACCGGATATCTCCGTGGGCAGAATGCGGCTAGCGGCGGCTGGCGAGCCCCGCCCAGAGCGCATCCGCCTGTTCGATCGTCTCCTCGAGCGTGCCGTTGCTATCGATGACCACATCGGCGATCGCGAGCCGCTCCGCGTTGGTCGCCTGGGAGTTGAGCCGGTGAAGCGCTTCCTCGCGATTGAGCCCCCGCAATTCGACGAGTCGTCGCACCCGGATTTCGGTGCTTGCGTCGACGACGACGACGAGGTCGAACCGGTGATAGCCAGGATCCCGCAACGCCTCGGCGAGAAGCGGCACGTCGTAGACCACGACGGCATCGGGGTCGCGATCCGCCAGTTCGGCGAACAGCCGCGAACTCAACTCGCGGATGGCGGGATGCGTGATCCCGTTGAGCGCGAGTCGGGCATCGGGATCCTGGAAGATCACGGCGCCAAGCGCGGCACGGTCAAGCGTGCCATCTGGTGCGATCACGCCGACACCGAAACGTTCGGTGATCGCCGCAAGACCGGGAGTGCCAGCGGCCACGACGTCACGCGCGAGTTGGTCGGCATCCACCCTCGTGGCTCCCAGCTCCTCGAGCCGGCGAGCAACAACTGTTTTTCCCGAGGCTATGCCGCCAGTGAGGCCGATGAGATACACGCAAGCAATGCTAACCGGACCCCGACGCGAGTGGCCGGCGACGGATGCTCGGTCGGCGGTTAACGCGGAAACGGCCGGACCTGTGGGGTCCGGCCGTCTCACAACAGACTGCTTAAGAGTTGGAGCTCAACTTCTCACGAAGTGCCGCGAGGGCCTCGTCGTCTGCCAGGGTTCCGGCGGAGTCGGCGTCGTTCGAGAACGAGGAGCCTCCGGCGACCGGTGCGTCGCTGATCTCGTCGGCGGTCGCGACCTGCTTCTTGTGCGCTTCCCAGCGAGCCTGGGCCGCAGCGTAGTCCTGCTCCCACTTCTCGCGCTGGGACTCGAAACCCTCTTTCCACTCGTTGGTCTCCGGGTCGAAGCCGTCGGGGTACTTGTAGTTGCCCGCTTCGTCGTACTCGGTGAGCATTCCGTAGAGTGCCGGGTCGAACTCGGTTCCTTCGGGGTCGACGCCCTCGTTCGCCTGCTTCAGCGAGAGGGAGATCCGACGACGCTCGAGGTCGATATCGATCACCTTCACGAACACCTCATCGCCGACCGAGACAACCTGCTCGGCGAGCTCAACGTGCTTGCCCGAGAGCTCGGAGATGTGCACCAGGCCCTCGATCCCCTCTGCGACGCGAACAAACGCACCGAAGGGAACAAGCTTGGTGACCTTTCCGGGTGCAACCTGGCCGATGGCGTGAGTGCGGGCGAATACCTGCCACGGGTCTTCCTGAGTGGCCTTGAGCGACAGCGAGACACGCTCGCGCTCGAGGTCGACCTCGAGGATCTCGACGGTGACCTCCTGGCCAACCTCGACAACCTCCGAGGCGTGCTCGATGTGCTTCCAGCTGAGCTCGGAGACGTGGACGAGACCGTCGACGCCGCCGAGGTCGACGAACGCACCGAAGTTGACGATCGACGAGACGACACCCTTGCGAACCTGGCCCTTTGCGAGGTTGTTGAGGAAGGTCGTACGGCTCTCGGACTGGGTCTGTTCGAGGAGGGCGCGGCGAGAGAGCACAACGTTGTTGCGGTTCTTGTCGAGCTCGAGGATTTTGGCCTCGATCTCCTGGCCGAGGTACGGCGTGAGGTCGCGAACGCGGCGAAGCTCGATGAGCGAGGCCGGAAGGAATCCGCGGAGCCCGATGTCGACGATGAGGCCGCCCTTGACGACCTCGATCACCGAACCGGTGACGACGCCATCGGAATCCTTGATCTTCTCGACATCGCCCCACGCACGCTCGTACTGTGCGCGCTTCTTGGAGAGAATCAGGCGGCCTTCTTTGTCTTCCTTCTGGAGGACGAGGGCTTCGACAACATCACCGACCTGGACTACCTCTGTGGGGTCCACGTCGTGCTTGATGGAAAGTTCGCGGGAGGGGATTACACCCTCGGTCTTGTAACCGACGTCGAGGAGGACCTCGTCACGATCGATTTTGACGACGGTTCCCTCGATGAGGTCTCCGTCGTTGAAAAACTTCAGTGTCTTTTCGACCGCGGCGAGAAAGTCTTCAGCAGATCCGATGTCGTTGATTGCGACCTGCTTTGGCGCCTTGTCGGTCGTTACGATTGTCATGTAGTAGTTGCTCCAGGATGGACATTTTTCAGGGCCGGCCGCGGAGGTGCTGGCGTGGATCAGTGTTTCGTATTGTTCCCGCGGCGGGCAGGCGAGTGAAGTGCCGCATGATTGCGACGCCTTAGTCTACCGCCCCCCAATGAAAGACGTCACCCGCGAGAGCCGACGATGTTCCGGAGGGCCGGGCGCAGTTCGGGATATTCGAATTCATATCCCGCATTGAAGAGCCGTTCGGGCAAAACCCAGCGGCTTTTGAGCACGAGTTCGGTCTCGCTGCGGATCGCGGCAGTGCCGAGTTCGAGCATCCAGCGTGGCGCAGGAAGGCCGAACGGCATCCCGAGCACGTCCCTCAGCGTCTGCATCACGGTGCGATTGTCGGAAGGGGTTGGGGAACTCACGTTCACCACCCCCGAGATCTCGGGACGGGAGCGGAGGAAGCGGATGACGCCAAACACGTCCGCGATATGCACCCAGCTGAACTTCTGGCCGCCTCCGCGCGATCGGTATTCATGGAACGTGCCTGCTGCTCGTCGCGCCGCCGTCGAGAACCACGGACCGTCGAGCTGCGCACCGCCCAGCCCGAACCGGACGAGAGCCATCAGGGGAACGAGCGCGCTGCCATCGCCGAGCACGATCGCCATCCGGAGCGCGACCCGGCGGGTCGCGGGGAGGTCACCCTCGAAGAACGCGGCCTCCCACGCCTTGGCGATTCCGACCGAGAAACCGTCGCCCAGCTCACCGGTCGACTCCGTCATGGGCCGGTCGTCAGCATGTCGGTAGATCGTTGCGGTCGACGAATTGATCCAGAGCGCGGGCGGCTCACGACAGTCGCGGATGGCCTCGGCCAGCCGGCGGGTCGTGTCGACTCGCGACCGCAATATCTCGGCACGGTTCGCCGCGGTATAGCGACAATTGACACTCTTACCGGCGAGGTTCACCAGTAGGTCCGCTCCCTCGAGGAGATCGGTGATCGCCGCCGCGTCGTCCCACGACGCATCCGCTCCCCGGCGCCCGATCAGGGAGACGCTGGCACCCTCGCCGCGGAATCGCCCGGCGAGGTACTGGCCGATGAAGCCGGATGCCCCGGCGATCACGATTCGGTCGGTGGCAGGGGTATCGGTCATGGACCCTTCTCGATCCTGTAGCTGAACGAACCGGAGTACTCGTAAAGCCTACCGATGAGCGGTGCACGCACCTCAAGGGCCACATGCTGACGACCATCGGCTACGTCGAAGCGCTCAACCAGGGTCACCGTGGGTGCGATCGCCCGTGGCACTCTCAGGCGCACCCGCCCCAGCCGCACCGTGACCACGGTCGAGACGAGGGTGAGTCGACCGTCAACGACAGTGCCCGAGAGCCGCGAGGCCAGCCGACGTGACCGGCCGAGATGGTCGACGAGCCCCCCGCGTTCGGCGGTGATCGCATCGATCATGCTTCGTTCACCGGAGTCGAACCGGAACCTGCGCACCGCTCGGACGGCGAGATTGCCGCGAGCATCCACGAACGGCCGGTTGACCACCGTGAACGGCACCTGTCGCTGCCAGGCCGGGAACATGATGCCCTCGGCAGCAAGCAGTCGCAGGGCCGGCCAGAGCCAGCGGCGCGGGGTGCCGACGACGTCAAAGACGCCGGCTCCCACACCGATGCTCCCGCGCGGGATTTCGCCGAAGTACGCGCGGAGACCCGGGTGGAGCGAATTCAGGGTATCGCCGAAAGCCTGCTCATAGGGAGAGGGCACCTACGTGAGCAGTGCCGCCTTCAGGGTGTCGAGCCCGACACCGCCGATGTCGAGAGCCTTCTTGTGAAAGGCACGGATGTCGAAGGCGGCTCCCTCACGACGCGCGTACTCGTCACGCAACTGCTCCCAAATTCGCTGTCCGATCTTGTAGGAGGGCGCCTGGCCCGGCCAGCCGAGATAGCGGTTGACCTCGAAGCGCACGAACTCCGGACTCATGTTGACGTTACGGCCGAGAAAGCCGAAGGCGTATTCCCCCGTCCAGGGACCGGACCCGTCGGGAAGCGGTTTTTCGAGATGAACGCCGATGTCGAGCACCACTCGTGCCGCACGCATCCGCTGGCCGTCAAGCATTCCCAGTCGGTCGGCGGGGTCGTCGAGGTAGCCGAGTTGCTCCATGAGGCGCTCTGCGTAGAGCGCCCAGCCCTCGGCGTGACCGGAGGTACCGGCATTGCGACGCCAAGTGTTGAGCAGTGCCTTGTTGTACACGGCCTGCCCGATTTGAAGGTGATGCCCGGGAACGCCCTCGTGATAGACGGTGGTGAGCTCGCGCCAGGTGTCAAACTCAGTGACGCCCTCGGGAACGCTCCACCACATGCGGCCCGCTCGCGAGAAATCATCGGTGGGCGGCGTGTAATAGATACCACCCTCCTGCGTCGGCGCGATCATGCATTCGAGTCGTCGCACTTCGGCCGGGATGTCGAAATGCACCCGGGAGAGCTCATCGACCGCGCGGTCACTTGTCTCCTGCATCCACTTCTGAAGGGCGTCCGTACCGTGCAGCTTTCGGCTCACGTCCTTGTCGAGAAACTCGATCGCCTCGGCGACGGTCGCGCCAGGCTTGATCTCGCGCGCGATCGATTCCTGTTCCGCCGTCATGCGGGCCAACTCCTCGATGCCCCACTGGTAGGTCTCGTCGAGGTCGACGACGGCGCCGAGAAAGTCGCGGGAGGCGAGCGTGTAGATCTCACGGCCGACGGCGTCTCGCTCCGGCGCGTGTGGCGCGAGTTCGTTTTCGAGGAAGTCGGACAGCGCCGCATAAGCGCCAGCGGAATCACGCGCCGCAGCCGCGAGATCACCCCGGAGAGACTCCGGGAGGTCGCTGTTTCCGGCCTTCGCCCCCTCGGACAATCGGTAGAAGAAGCCCGTGTCGGCCACCTGCTTCGCCGCCTGGGCGACGACTTCGCGAATCTGGCGGATGGCAGGTACATTTCCGGCGGCGATGCCGGTGCGCAGGGTTTGGATATAGCCATCCATCGCCGCTGGAAGGTTGCGCATGCGAGTGGCGACGTGCGACCAGTCCTCTTCGGAATCGGTCGGCATGAGGTCGAAGATGTCGCGAAGACTCTGCGGGGCCGACGCGATCACATTGAGGTCGCGCTGGTCGAAACCAGCGTCGTGTTTGTCAATCTGCAGCTGCAACTCACGACTCAGGTCCATCTTGGTAACCTCGTCGACCGCGTCGACGGCAGTTGCAGCTGTGATACTCGCGAGGGTTTTTTTCACCTCAGCGATTACTCGCTCGGCGCCCTCCGGCGAGTAGTCCGCGTATTCGCCCTCGTGACCCGCACGCCCGAGATACACGCGGTATTCGGGAAACAGATCGAGCTCGGTATCGACCCAGGTCTCGGCGATCGCATCGATGGGTGTGGTGGGACGGGCCTCGTGGGCCTGGTCTGCATCAGTCATCCCCCGAGCCTAGAACAGGTGGTCCCCAACGCGAAGAGAGGGACCATCCCGAAGGATGACCCCTCTACTTTGCGCGCCTGACTACTCTTTGTCGAGGTCGGTGTTCAGCAGCTCGGCGAGAGAATCGAGCGCTGTCTCCGCCTCGTCGCCGTCGGCCTTGAGGGTGACGACCTCGCCGTGACCGATACCGAGCGAGAGCACGCCCAGGATGCTCGCGGCGTTGACGGTCTTTCCGGCAGCGCTGGTGAGAGTCACCGGCACTCCGACCGTTGCCGCGGCCTGGCTGAACAGCGACGCGGGACGGGCGTGAAGTCCGACGCTCGAGGCGACGGTGACGGTACGTTCAGGCATTTCTGACTCCTTGTTGTTCGGTCGTGCGACAGGTCGATGCTGAGTGTTTCAGGGCTCGATCGTGACCTTGATGCCGTCGCCGCGGGCAACGATCTCGATGGCCTCCAGTACCTCGTCGAGGGGCAACCGGTGCGTGATCAGGTCGGTCACCGGGACGGCCCCTGAGGCGATCAGCTCGAGTGCCTTCTTATTGTGGGCGGGGCTCGAACCGTTCACCCCGACGATCGTGAGCTCCCGGTAGTGCACGAGGTTGGAGTCGACGGTAATCGTGGGGTGGTCTTTCGGAAGCCCGCCGAACAGGCTGAGCCGACCCCGGCGTGCGAGCATCAGGAGTGCCTGTTCCTGGGCAGCACCGGATGCGGCTGCGGTGATCACGACATCCGCTCCCCGACCGCCCGTCGCCTCGAGCACCGCGGCGACGGGATCAGTGGACTCGGATGCGATGGCAAGGTCGGGCTTGACCAGGTCGGCAGCCTTCTTCAACCGGTCGGCGTTCAGGTCGACCAGGATGATCTTCGCCGCGCCGCGTGCGCGAGCGAGGCGCACATGCAGGCAACCGATCGGACCGGAGCCGACGACCACGACTACATCCCCGTCACCGACCCTGGCGAGTTCCTGCCCGTTGAGCACACAGGCCAGGGGTTCGGCAAGGCTCGCCTCGGCAAAACCGAGTCCCTCCGGAATGCGATTGAGTCCGTCAACGTGCATGACCTCGCGCGGCACGATCATGAACTCGGCGAACCCGCCGGGAAACTGGTAGCCCATCGAGAGCTGGTGTGCGCAGACCGTCGGACGACCGGCCAGACAGTCGGCGCAGGTGCCATCGGGGATCGCTGCGATTACCTGCACGCGATCACCAGCGGTCCAGCCTTTGACCCCCTCACCGATGTCGACGATCTCGCCCGCGATCTCGTGTCCCATTACCTGCGGCGGCGTCATGTTGGGATGCCCGGAACGCGAGATCTTGACGTCGGTTCCACAGGTGGAACAGTTGCGCACCCGGATCTTCACCTCTCCGGCGGAAACCTGCGGTTCCGCGATCTCTTCGAGACGGATGTCACCGGGCGCGTAAAACCTCGCTACCTTCACGCGCCGTCCACATCTTCGGGATCGGGCTTGAGGAGCTCGTACACCTCGGTGCTCGTCGTCGCCGCACGGAGTGCCGCCGCCTTATCCGGGTCGAGAAGCACGATCGCGAGTTGCGACAGCAGCGCGATATGCCCGTTGCCACGGGCGGCAATGCCGACGCAGACGCGCACATCATTACCATCCCAGTCCACGCCGTCCGGAAAGCGGAGAACCACCAGAGCATCGTTCTTCACCGAGTCCTTGCCGGCGAGGGTGCCGTGAGGAATAGCGACACCCTCCCCGACAAAGGTGGAAACCGACCGCTCGCGCTCGAGCATTGCGTCGATGTAGGAGGCATCGATCGCGCCGGCCTCGAGCAGGGCTGCTCCGGTCTGCCTGATCGCGTCCTCCTGGTCGATCGCGGTCAGATCGAGTCGAATGGACGACTCGGCCAGCAGAGCGGACAGACCGGGGGTGGTTTCTTCCGTCATCTCCTAGGCCTCGAAGGTCTCGCCGTTTTGAATTGCCTTGACGATCTTGGCGACCGCAGGATCCCCCAGGAAGAGCTGAAACGGCACCACCGGGACGCCGGGCACTGTATGCCTGGCGCGGTCGGCCAGGCCTGTGTGGGTGAACACGAGGTCGGCGTCGCTCGGGATCGAGGCGACGGGCGAATGCTCAACGGTCACTCCACTTTTGGCGAGTTGCTTCTTCAGCGTCGAAGCCAGCATGACGCTGCTTCCCATTCCCGCGTCACACGCAACGATCAGCTTCTTGATGCGTGATCCGTCGATTGTTGCCATCTGAAAATCTCCTCGGTTCTGTCTGTCGATCAGGCGACGGGAGCCGTCGCCGGCTTGTTCTTGTTCTTCGCGTTCTGCTCACGAGCAGCCTCGAGGTCGAGGCCACTGTTACTGTTGCGGCCGAATCCGAGCAACAGGGCGCTCACGATAAACGCTACGCCAGCGGAGACGAGGATCCCGAGCAGGATGGTCGGAAGGTCTCCCGGGTAGGCCACAAGGATGTAGGCGAAGATGCTGCCCGGAGATGCCGGTGCCAACAGTCCGTCGTTGAACAGGCTGAACATGAGGACACCGGATGCTCCCCCCGCGATGGCGGCAATAAGCAGGATCGGCTTCATGAGCACATAGGGGAAGTAGATCTCGTGGATGCCGCCGAGAAACTGCACGACGATCGCGGCCGGCACGGTCGCGCGGATGGCAATTGGTCCGAACAGCATCATCGCAACGAGGATTCCGAGGCCGGGACCGGGATTCGACTCCAGCATGAAGAGGATTGACTTGCCATCCGGTCCCGCTGCCTGCTTGGCAGCGAGCGGCACGAGCACGCCGTTTCCGATCGCATTGTTGAGGAAGAGGATCTTTGCCGGCTCGATGATGATCGAGGCCAAAGGAAGCAGCCTCGCGTTGATGAGGCCGTCGACGAAGCTTGCGAAGACGGTGGTCAGCCAGAAGACCGCCGGGCCGAGGGCGAACACTCCGACGAGCGCCGCGAAGCCACCCACAATGCCGGAGGTGAAGTTGTCCACCAGCATTTCAAATCCACCGCGCAGCTTTCCATCGATCAGGCTGTCGATCCACTTCAGCAGAAGCGCCGCGAGCGGGCCAATGATAAGCGCGCCGAGGAACTGTGGGCCGAGGTCTGCTATGGACTTCGGTGCTGCGGTGGACGAGGTGTGCAGCGCGAGTGCGAGCGGCGACACTATGACGCCGATCGTGGCGATCGCACCGACGACGGCACCTCGCTGGCCGTGCACCGTGCGACCACCGGTGTAGCCGATCAGGATTGGCAGGAGGAACACGATGATCGGACCGACGATCGTGGAGGCCTGGCTCGCGAACGGCACGACGCCGTCTTTCGCGACCGCTCCGGTGGCGCGGGCGATCTCGTTGATCCAGCCGTTGGGGATGAAGAGGGCAGTGACAAGACCCCAGGCGATGAAGGCACCGAGGTTCGGCATGATCATCCCCGCAAGGAATGCACCGCCTCGCTGGATGCGTGCGCGGGCGCCGGTTCCGGCGGCCACGGGAGTGTAGTCGGACATTTCTAGTGGTACTCCTTTGTACGGTTCAGGGATAAGGGATTTCGGGTAGTGAAATGGATTCGGCGGTATTAGCTGGCCACGAGTGCCCGATCCAGGTCTGGTTGCCGCACCAGGTGGACGTTTGTGTAGGCGATATCGCCCGGACCAGGAACGGATGTCCCGGGAAGACTCACGGCCGCAGCGCCCCAAGCGAGGGCTTCGACCAGCGCAGCAGCCTCGTCGGATTCATCCGCTGAGAATTTGGACAGGAAACCGGCGAGAAAGCAGTCACCTGCGCCGACGGTGCTGCGCTGAAGAGGCACCGCGGATTCGCCGACGATGGCTCCGTGTTCACCAATCAGGACGGCACCGTCCGCACCAAGGCTCACGAGCACACGCTCCACGCCGCGCGCGCGCAGTTCCTCTGCCGCGGCAATGACATCGGAGATCGACTCAAGTTCGCGACCGACCGCTTCGGCGAGTTCCGCACGATTGGGCTTGATCAGGCGCGGTCGTGCGGTGATCGAGGCCATGAGGGCATCCCCGCTCGTGTCGACGGCGAGTGAAGCACCAAGCTCGGTCACCGTCCTCATCAATTGCACGAGCTGATCGCCAGAGCAACCGGGAGGAACGCTGCCGGAGAAAACCACCCAGTCGCCCGCTGTCACTTGGCCGGTGAGCATGGCCGAGATCAGGGAGAAATCGGTCGTCGAGAGGGAAAAGCCGGGCTCGTTCAACTTGGTGACCGTGCCATCAGGCTCTGCGACAGTCAGATTCGAACGAGTGCGCCCGCTCACCGGGACTAGCCGCGTTGCAACGCCCGCGGTTTCCAGAAGGGCGCTCAATTCCGCTCCTTCGGCGCCGGCGACGGGAAGCACCGCAACGCTCGCGACACCGTTGCGCGACAGTGCGCGGGTGAGATTGACCCCCTTGCCTCCGGGCTCAAGCACGGGCGATGACGTTCGAAGCACCGCTCCACGCTCGAGACGATCGACCTCAACCGTGCGGTCGAGGCTGGGATTGAGAGTCACTGAGACGATCACACGATCACCACCGTCGGGCCGGCACTCTCGATGTCTTCGGCGAATTCCACGTCGAGACTGATGTCCGTGATGATTGTGTCGACGCTGCTCAGCGGGGCCACCCTTGCGAAGTCTTCACGGCCGAACTTGGTGTGGTCGGCCAGCACGACGACGCGGCGGGATGCAGCGATGAGGGCTCGCTTGATGGTTGCTTCGGCGATGTCGGGAGTCGTCAGTCCGCGTTCGATACTGATGCCGTTTGTGCCCATGAAGGCAACATCCGCGAAGACATCCGCGATCTGGGCCTGTGTCCATTCGCCGACGGCGGCACGCGTGCGCGGGCGTACGACCCCGCCGAGAAGGTGGAGGCTGATGTTGGGGCGACCGGTCAGGATGGCAGCGACCGGGATCGAATGTGTCACGACTGTGAGCTCGCGGTCCGTCGGCAGCATCTGGGCAAGACGCACCGTGGTGGTGCCGGCGTCAAGGATGATGGATCCGCCGTCAGGAAGCTCCTCAAGCGCGGCGCGGGCGATGCGCTCCTTCTGCCCGGCTGAGTGGCCCTCGCGGTCCGCGACATCCGGCTCGTTGCCGAATCGCTCGACCGGAATGGCCCCTCCGTGTACTCGACGAAGCACCCCCCGGCGCTCAAGTGCGGTGAGATCCCGACGCACAGTCTCCGGTGTGACGGCAAGGTCACGAGCGAGTCCGGCGACCTCGACGCGGCCGAACGACCGCGCGGTCTCCAGGATCTGCTTGTGTCGCTCCGGGGCGTACATCGGACCTCTTCGTCGGGAAAATAACAACATCTGCAATGTTGTTCTGTGTTTATATAAGTCCGTTTGTGTCCGCTTGTCAACTCATGCCTCTCGTCGGGGACACGTGTCGCCCATGCGCCGCAAAGCTCCGCCGCCGCGAGTGACACGCGCGCCCGAAGGTTCGGGCACACGTGTCACTCGCGACCGCGTAGCCAGCGGGAAGTAGTCAGCGGGGAGTGGGCTCTTCGACGGCTCGACGAGCGCAGGGAGCTCCCCGCCATCACGGAGCTCCCCGCCATAAGGGTCAGTGAGCGGCTGCGTCCCAGTTCGCCCCGAGGCCGACCTGCACCTCGAGGGGCACGGCGAGATCTGCTGCATGCCCCATACGGTCAGTGACGATCGCGGTGAGTTCGTCAAGTTCGCCCTCGGCGACCTCGAAGACCAGTTCGTCGTGCACCTGCAACAGCAGACGGGACGACAGGCTGCGCCCGTCGAGATCCGAGGCCACCCCCAGCATCGCGATCTTGAGGATGTCGGCGGCCGAGCCCTGGATCGGCGCGTTGAGTGCCGCCCGCTCCGCGTTCTGCTTCAGTACCCGGTTGTTCGAGGCCAGGTCGGGGAATGGACGTCTGCGACCGAAAATCGTCTCGGTATAGCCGTCTTCGCGTGCCTGGTCGACGACGCTGCGCAGGTAATCCCGAACGGCTCCGAACCGCTCAAAATAGTCGGTCATCAGCTGTTTGGCCTCGGAGTTCTCGATGCGCAACTGCTTGCTGAGTCCGAAGGCGCTCAGGCCGTAAGCGAGCCCGTAGGACATCGCCTTAACTTTCGTGCGCATCGCGCCGGTGACATCCACTGGGTCGACGCCAAAAATTCTCGACCCGACGAATCGATGGAGGTCCTCCCCCGAGTTGAAGGCCTCAATGAGTCCGGCATCTCCCGAGAGATGCGCCATGATGCGCATCTCGATCTGCGAGTAGTCCGCGGTGAGAAGCGTCGTGAACTCGGGTCCGCTCTCAAAAGCGGTGCGGATCTCCCGGCCTACCGCGGTGCGAACAGGAATATTCTGCAGATTGGGGTCTGTGGACGAAATGCGACCCGTACTGGTGCCGGTTTGGTCATAGCGGGTATGGACTCGGTGATCGTCGGCGATGGCCTTCTCGAGCGTATCGACGATCTGGCGCAGTTTCGTGGCATCCCGGTGCTGAAGAAGCAGGTCGAGAAACGGATGCGGATTCTGGTCCTGCAGGTCGGCGAGCGACGCCGCATCCGTGGAATAGCCGGTCTTGTTGGATCGGGTCTTTGGCATCTGCAGGTCTTCGAACAGCACCTGCTGCAACTGCTTCGGCGATCCCAGGTTGATTTCGCGTCCACCGATTTCGGCGTACGCACGGGTCGCCAAATCAGCGGCGGTCACTCCGAGTTCACGATTGAGGCGGCTGAGGATGTGCGGATTTACCGTGATCCCCGTGGTCTCCATTGCCGAGATCACCGGAATCAGGGGAAGCTCGATTTCTCGCAGCACGCGGATCGATCCCTCGTCCAGCCGCTCGGTGAGGTACTCCGACAGCCGCACGACGTACCAGGCCTGCGTTGCAACGCTCACCGCATCCGTCTCCGGCACGAGCTGGTTGGGATCCGGCTCGGCGAGGTGCTCCCCCAGATGGGTGTACACCTGCTCCGCGAGAGGCTGGTCGTGGCCGCCCGGCTTGAGCAGCCATGCCGCGAGAGTCGTATCGAAAACGACACCATCGACCGCCAATCCGGCCTTCTGCAGAAGCTTGAGCGCCGGTTTGTAGTCGAACAGGTACTTCGGCGCTGAGGAGGCCAGCCACTCGGCCAAAGCGTTGTAGTCCGGTCGTCCCGCAGCCCAGGGCACGTAGGCCGAGTCCTCGGCTGTGGCGAGGCCGAATCCAGTGATCCCCTCCGGCCCAACCTCGAGATGCAGTCCGAGCGGGTGCGTGCCCTTCGCACTAACGGTGGCGATCCAATGACCGAGTTCTTCGTCGATCATCGTGCGCACGCCGGGCACCTCGGACACCGGCGCTGCCGAACCCTCACCGGTCGACTCAAGCGAGATCGGATCTCCCGCCGCCGCAGCGATTTTGAGCACCCTTTCGAGAAGAGTACGGAACTGTAGCTTGTCGAAGATCTCGCGTACGGCAACCTCGTCGATCGGCCGCCGGTCGAGGTCGTGAGGACCGACGGGCAACTCCACATCGGTGAGGAGGTGGTTGAGCTTTCGGTTGCGAATGGCCCGATCCCGCTGTTCACGCAGCTTCTCTCCGACGACTCCCTTGATCTCATCCGCGTGGGCGAGCACCCCGTCCAAACCGCCGTACTGGTTGATCCACTTGACGGCTGTCTTCTCCCCCACCTTGTCGATGCCGATGAGATTGTCGCTCGTCTCGCCCACGAGAGCCGCGACGTCCGGATACTGGTGAGGTTCGACGCCGTAACGCTCGAATACGGCATCGCGGTCATAGCGCTTGAGTTCTGATACACCCCGAGCATTGGGATAGAGCAGGGTCACGTCGTCGTTGACCATCTGAATGGCGTCTCGGTCGCCCGAGACGATGAGCACGCGGAAGCCCTGCTGAGCGCCCTTCATCGCGAGGGTCGCGAGGATGTCATCGGCCTCGTAATCCTCTTTCGACACAGTCGTGATTCCCATCGCATGCAGTGCCTCTTCGAGCAGTGGGATCTGCCCGATGAACTCTGCGGGCGTCTCTCCACGAGTTCCCTTGTATTCGGGATATTCCCTGGTGCGGAACGAGTACCGCGAGATATCGAATGCGACCGCCAGGTGAGTCGGTTTCTCCTTTTGGAGCAGGTTGATCAGCATCGCAATGAACCCGTGAATCGCGTTGGTGTGTTGACCCTCCCGATTCTGGAAACTATCGACGGGAAGGGCATAGAACGCTCGGAAGGCAAGGGAATGCCCGTCGATAACGAGGAGGGTAGGCTTTTCGTTGTCCGGCACTAGGCCAGCCTATCCGCGGCCGCCGACACCCCGCAGCCCCGCAAGGAAGAAGCCGATGACCATCATCCCCGACGATCTCGACCCGGAACTTGTGGAACGGCTCGTAAACTCCGGGGGAGGTGAGCTCGCCCGAAAGATGGGCTTCGAATTCCTCGAACTCTCCGCGGAACGGTCGGTCGCGACAATGCCGGTCGAGGGCAATACGCAGGTTGTTGGGTTGCTTCACGGCGGAGCGCACGTCGTGCTTGGTGAGACGCTCGGATCGGTGTCGTCCGCGATCCATGCCGGCCAAGGGCGCATCGCCGTGGGAATTGAGATCAACGCGACTCACAGCCGCTCGATTACGTCGGGTCTTGTTACCGGTACGTGCATTGCCCTGAACCTGGGTCGCACTCTGGCGACCCACGAGATCGTCATGCGCGATGAGCAGGGCCGACGACTGTCGACAGTGCGCATGACGAACTTTTTGCGCGACGCCTGAGTTGTAGCGAACAGCTACGTCACGCGAGCCAGCTACGTCTTAGAAGCTTATTTCTTCGCAGAGAGCTGTTCGATGATCGCCTGGGCCACATCATGCATCGTCAGGCGCCGGTCCATTGAAGCTTTCTGAATCCACCGGAACGCCTCTGGCTCAGTGAGCCCCATCTTCTCGTTGAGCAGGCCCTTGGCGCGGTCAACGAGTTTGCGGGTCTCGAAGCGCTCGACCAGGTCAGTCACTTCCGCTTCGAGAGTGATGATCTGGGCATAGCGCGCGAGGGCGATCTCGATGGCAGGGAGCAGGTCGTTGGGGGTGAAGGGTTTGACCACGTAAGCCAGGGCGCCCGCTTCGGTTGCTCGTTCCACGAGCTCCTTCTGGCTGAAGGCGGTGAGCAGCACCACGGGAGCGATGTGGTTCTTGGTGAGTCGCTCCGCAGCGGAGATTCCGTCGAGCAATGGCATCTTCACGTCCATGATTACAAGGTCTGGACGCAATTCCGTGGCGAGGGCGACAGCGGTCTCGCCGTCACCCGCCTCGCCGACGACCTCGAATCCGTTGTCACGGAGAGTTTCGACGATGTCGAGCCGGATGAGCGACTCATCCTCGGCCACCACGACACGGCGGGGGGTCTGAGTAGCGATTTCCTGGTCTGGCACGACTGCAAGCCTACGGTATTCTTGGGCTCGGTATCGTGCGCCGGTGTGGCGGAATGGCAGACGCGGAGCACTCAAAATGCTTTGCTCGAAAGGGCGTGTGGGTTCGAGTCCCACCACCGGCACGAATAAGTTCGGCCAAGAGTAATCAGTCTGTCTTGGGCCGATCAGGCGGTGGCCGTTGCGATGAAAGCAGTGACCAGCGGATGCGGTGAGGCCGTCATCCAGTCCCGAAGCACCGAGAGTGCGTGCTGCTTTTTCTCCGGCATCAGTGCGGTCAGGACCGGGCCGTAGGGTGTGCCGAAGATTCCGTTGACCGCGTCCGCGACGTTCGGCCAGTCCAGCCGAAGTGAAGTCGTCTGCACCGTCACGTCTTCGAAGCCGGCCAGGAGTTTGGTGAGTCGCGCGCGGGTCATCTTGAAAGAATCGAAGTCCCAGGCGCGGGGGAATGGTTCATCAAGGCCCTCGTCTCTCAGCACATCCCCGTAGCTGTCGAACGGCTCGAGGCGCATTGCAGCGACCCAGACGACGATGCCAAGAGTGCCACCGGGGCGAAGCACCCGCTTCATCTCCGCCAGCGCGGCTACCTGATCGCGCACGAAGGGCAGCCCGTGCTGGCACAGCACAACATCGACCGAATCGTCCTCGAGCGGAATGGCCGTCGCAGGGGCTTCCAGGGTTTCGATGGGAGCGCCGTCCGGATCGGCGCCGACTGAGACTTCAGCGAGCATCCCGATGCTGATGTCACTCGCGATCACCCGCCCGGTCGGGCCAACCGCTTTCGCCGCAGCGCGCGCGACAGCGCCGGTGCCCGAAGCGACATCCAAAACGGTCTGGCCAGCGTTCAGTACGAGCGAGCCAACCAGATGATGCGCCCAGGGTTCGAAAACCGTTGGCAGGAGATAGTGGTGATAGTTCTCGGCGATCGAATCCGATTGAAAAAGACTCGATCTGGCATCCTCATTCATGTTTCGCTCCGCATCGGTAAGTACCGCTTAGCTAGTGTGCGGTGAGCCGAATCCGAAGGAGCCCCTGTGACTGACTCACCTCGCTTTCCCATTCCGTCGACGCCAGCGGGGTGGTATCCCGACCATACCGGGGCACCCCAGTTGCGCTGGTGGGATGGCAATGCCTGGACGGACAGTGTGAGCGCAGGATCAGTCGGGACACCCGCGTACAGCGCCGCACCGTATTCCCTGCGCTCGGCGCCCACAGGGGCGCCAACGGGGACAGCGGTGTACAACCCGCTCATTTGGATCATGGCCCTGCTTCCGTTACTTGGCACCGTGACTCTACTCACCCTTAACGCATCAGCACTAGTGGGTTCTGGGTCGGATCCGCTCGCCACATATCGCGACCCCGGCTATCTTGCAACCCTCGCGTTGGGTTGGATCGTCTACGGCGGAGCGGTGCTCCTGGCGTACTTCGACCGAAAGCGACTCCTTCGCGATGGGTACGATCGACCGTTCCACTGGGCCTGGACCTTCTTCAGCGGAGGTGTTTATGTGATCGGACGCTCGATTATTGTCCGTCGCCGGTGCGGTCGCGGACTCGCCCCGGTCTGGCTCTGGATCGGGGTCACCCTGATAGTGACAGTGGTCGCTCTCGCCAAGGTCGCACAGATTATGTCCACCCTGATCAGCAGCATTCCGCTCACCAGCTGACACGCGACGCCCCGGAGGCGAAGCACGCTAAAGTGGGGCAACAACTTCAGGAGCACCCCCATGGGTAGTTTGCTGTACGGCAACCCGGGCACGGAGATCAGCTTCGATGATCGCGCGCTCATGCACCTGCAGGTGGTGATTACGGCGAAACTACGACGGCGCGAGAGCTTCCTCTTCACGTGGACCAACTCGGCGGATGCAGGCAGCGGACGTAGCTCGATCTGGCTGGACCCGAGCAGTGCCATTTTCTATCGCTTCGCGGGGAGTCGCACGCCGGCTCTCAATCGGGAGTGGATTCAGGCGCTGATGCTCTCAGCAAACAGTGCTGGAGGAATGTTCTTCTCGCCAGAACCCGCCGTCACGCCGCAGGTCCAGTCCGTGCCGCAAACATCGAAATTTGCCACCGGATGATCGACCAGATCGGCGGACCCTGGACCGCGACGCTCACTTCTTCCCAATACCTTCTCACCCTGTACTTCGTCGTTGTGGCGGGACTCGCGCTGCTCGCTGGCCTCGTACGCACCTGGATTACCCGGGGGGAGGTCGGCTCCCGCTATCGATCCGCCAGCGTGGCCCGCCTCACCGTCGCGGCGGTCGCGATTGCGTCATACCTCGGCATCATCGTCGCCTTCCGAACCGGCTACCACGCCACGGGGACAAGATTCGAAGCCGCTGCAGGATCGATGCTCGTCTTCGCCCTGCGCTACATGGACTGGTCGATCACTGTTCCCCTGCTCACCATGGAACTGCTGAGCGTCTGTGTGCTCGCCGGCGCGAGGGCCCGCCGTATTGGCGTTATTGCCATGGTTGGCGCGATCCTGATGATCTTCACCGGGTTCCTCGGGGCGTTCATTCTCGGGGGCACCTCCCGTCCGTCGATGATGCTGCTCTGGGGGGGCGTGAGTGGGGTCTTCTGGATCATTACCAACGTCGTCCTCATTCGCGCCGTACGGGTCTCGCTCCCCCGACTCACTCCAGAGTCCGCAATCCTGCTTCGGAATGCCACCATCGTTTTGCTCGTTGGCTGGATCATCTATCCGATCGTCTACCTCATCCAGATCTACACGGGTGGCGGAGGCTGGGCCACAGCCATCCAGATCAGCCTGTGTATCGCGGATGTTGCAATCAAGATTGGCTTCGGCGAACTCGTACATCGAGTCGCGAAGTTGCGCACTGCCGAGGATGTGCGTGCCGGAGACGACGTTCATCCTGAGTCGATCTGGATCTCTTCTGTCAAACAGTCTGATGCAGGCATAGCTCGAGCTGTTTATCTCGCGACAGATGCCGTCGGACATGTTCGCCGACCGCGGCCACCGTCGACCTCCGCCGTGGCGGCAGAACCGGAGCAGGATCCGGATCCTGCTGACGACGAACGCTAGTTCCCCGAAGAGCTCTTCCCGGAGGACTGTCCCGGTCGGATGTTGCGCTGCGGTTTCTGGCGTGACATTTCTCCGCCGACACGCCCGCCGTGCGGACGCCCATGATCGGCGAACTCCTCACGGAAATAGGCCATTTTCCACTTTCCAAGCTCAATTCGGGTTCCTGTTCGTAAGACTTGGCCGCCGTCTTTTCGCCCGGTAGTTTCGACCAGCCCAGAGCCTCCAGCCTGAGCACCGATTGGGTACAACACATATTCGTCATCTGCCGTCCGGCGAATCTCAGCATGCAGAGCGTTCAGCCCATCCAACTGCAGGCTGGCTTCGGACCCGGAGCCGATTGTGGTGACCTCGGGCAGGAGATCGAACTCGCGTGGCATCTGACCGTTCCAGTTCTTTGAGCCAATGACAAAGATGAGGCGCGGACGACCCGATCGCGGCAGATAGTGCGTTGTCGTCGCCGTTCGCCGAATCCGACGACTCACGGTTGGCACCAACGGAAAGAGCGTCTTCGGCGGCAGTGGAATGGCCGAGACCGCAGCGCCACGGCTGCGCATCAGCGGAGCAATCGCCGCGGCGCCACCCAGTCTGATGTGCGGCGAGCCGGTAACGACACGCTGAAGTACCGAAGCGTTGACGTCTCCAATGCGCGCAATGACGCCGCCCGGCCCGCTCAGCGTGATGGAAAGCCCAAACGCAGCGATCTCTTGCGCTATCGAGCGAATGTCGGCAAGTTTCATGCTGCGACCCTTGAACAGGGTCTCCGGGTGATTGGCGAAGATGGTGACCTCGGTGCCAGCCGCAGTGACTGTACCTTCGAGCTGCGAGACGATGGCGCCAGACGAATCGATGCCAGGCTCCTCGAGCGAGAAGGTGAGGTCGATCTCCAGCCGAGGTACAGCGACCATGATCAGTTCCGGTGCTGGTCTGCGCCGGCGTCCTGGTCATCACTCGTTGTGACGCGCAGCGTGCCGTTGAGTTTCCAGGTGGCCCGAGGAGCATCCGGACCGATATCCCGGGGCACTTCGACGACCATGTCGATGAAGCTGTAGTTGACGGCTGCACCTCGCCCGGTGAGGTATGACCACATCTCGCGTCCGAGGTCGGTCCAGTCGCTGATGTTCCGGCCTTCCGGACCCGCTGCGTCGTCGAATAGTCCGGAGACCTGCTGTGAATCAGTCATTGTGAAATCCCTTCAATGGTTATGGATTCACCGTACCGAGGGCAGGGGGCCGGCCGTCTATTTCACAGCCGACGGCCAGCCTTATCCCAGTCTTCAGACGAGCGGGCCGCGATCAGTCGGTGACATAAGCGGGGGCGACCGCGTTGTGTGCGTCACCGACTCGATGCACGCGCATGTCGTTGGTACCACCGGAGATTCCGGGAGGGGAGCCCGCGATCACCACCACTTTTTCGCCGAGGGCTGCACGATTGTGACCGAGCAGGATGTCGTCAACCTGGCCGAACAGAGCATCGGTGTGGGTCTTGCGCTCAACCAGATAGGTCTCCGTGCCCCACACCCAGGCCAGACGGTTTCGGATACGCTCCTCCGGCGTGTAAGCAATGATCGGGATGCGGTGGCGCAGCCGCGACATGCGCCGAACGGAGTCGCCGGACTCGGTGAAGACGCAGAGGAACTTGGCCTCGACGAAATCTGCGACCTCGGCCGCGGCGAGAGTGATCGCCCCGCCCTGGGTGCGCGGTTTCGTGCCGAGTTCCGCGATGCGCTCGAGACCGTGTTCCTCGGTGGAGGTGATGATCCGGGCCATTGTCTGCACGGTGATCACGGGGTACTCCCCCACACTCGTCTCCCCGCTCAACATCACGGCATCCGCTCCGTCGAGAACGGCGTTGGCGACATCGGAAGTCTCCGCACGCGTGGGGATGGGGCTAGAGATCATGGATTCGAGCATCTGGGTCGCAACGATGACCGGCTTGGCCATGCGGCGAGACAACTCCACGGCGTGCTTCTGAACGATCGGCACCGCCTCGAGAGGCATCTCGACGCCGAGGTCTCCCCGAGCAACCATGATGCCGTCGAAGGCGTCGATGATGGACTCGAGGTTCTCGACGGCCTGCGGCTTCTCGATCTTGGCAATGACCGGGAGTTTGACTCCCTCCTCTGCCATGATCTCGTGCACCCGGATGATGTCCTCCGCATTGCGAACGAACGACAGCGCGATGAGATCCGCTCCGAGCTTGAGCCCCCAACGGAGGTCTGCTTCGTCCTTGTCAGAGAGCGCCGGAACGTTCACAGCGACACCCGGCAGGTTGATGCCCTTATTGTTCGATACCGCTCCGCCGACAACGACCTCGGTCGTGACGACGGTACCGTCGGTGGAGATCACCTTGAGCTTCACCTTGCCATCGTCGATGAGCAGGGGGTCTCCGGGCTTGACGTCATGGGGAAGGCCCTTGAATGTGGTGCCCGAGATCTCCTTGGTGCCGAGGATCTCCTCGATTGTGATCTTGAAGATATCTCCGACCGAAAGCTCGTAGGGGCCGTTCTCGAATTTGCCGAGCCGGATCTTCGGGCCCTGAAGATCGACGAGCACTGCGACGGCGCGCCCGGAGTCGGCGCTCGCCTTGCGGACATTGGCGTAGACCTCCTCATGCACGTCGTAGCTGCCATGGCTGAGGTTCATGCGGGCGACATCCACTCCGGCATCCACGATGGCGCGGATGTTTTCATAG
The DNA here is from genome assembly GCA_025363205.1 of Frigoribacterium sp. Classification (GTDB taxonomy): domain Bacteria; phylum Actinomycetota; class Actinomycetes; order Actinomycetales; family Microbacteriaceae; genus Lacisediminihabitans. The sequence continues at coordinate 10,396 of JANYEI010000081.1, read as the reverse complement.
CTGGACGTTGCCGGCCCGAGGGTTGCAACAATTTTTGCGCGTCTCATGTATTTCTTTCTGTTGGGGAAAATTCGAGAAGGAGTTGTCGAGGAGCTAAAGTGCGACAGCCCGATCGGTCGGAGAGACCGGGGAAGGAAGTGCAGTGTCGCCCTCGAGGAAACGATCGACAGCCGCGGCTGCGGCACGGCCCTCGGCAATGGCCCACACGATGAGCGATTGCCCACGACCCGCGTCGCCCGCGACGAACACGCCCGATTCGCTCGTCTGGTAGTCGGCATCGCGTTCAACGTTTCCACTGTCGAACGGGAGTCGCAACTGACTCTCAAGTGCCTCGCTGTCCGTTCCGGTGAATCCTAGGGCGAGAAGCACCAGATCCGCGGGGATTTCTCGCTCGGTTCCTGCCTTGGGAACGCGGCGACCGTCGAGGTATTCGGTTTCGGCGACCCGGATGGCCCGCACCTCGCCCGCATCATTAGCCAGGAATTCGACGGTGGAGGCGAGATAAACCCGCTCACCGCCCTCCTCGTGCGCGGTCGTCACTTCGAACAGCGTCGGGGCCATCGGCCAGGGTTGATGATCAGGACGCTCGTTGGGCGGCTGCAGACCGATGGCGAGGTTCGTGACGGACAGGGCCGCCTGGCGATGCGCGGTGCCGATGCAGTCGGCACCGGTATCGCCACCCCCGAGCACCACGACGTGCTTCCCATCGGCAGTGAGCTGGTCGACGATGACGTCTCCGGCTCCGACACGGTTTTGCTGCACAAGGTAGTCCATGGCGAAGTGGACACCGGAGAGGTCGCGCCCGGGGATAGGAAGGTCCCGCGGCTGGAGCGCTCCCGTGGCCACAATCACCGCGTCGTAACGAGCGCGCAGTTCATCCCAGGCAATGTCAACACCAATCTCCACTCCAGCTCGAAAGCGGGTTCCCTCGGCCTGCATCTGCTTGAGTCGAAGCTCGATGTGCCTCTTCTCCATCTTGAAATCCGGGATGCCGTAGCGCAGGAGTCCGCCGATGCGGTCATCCCGCTCGAAAACGGCGACGGTGTGGCCCGCGCGGGTGAGCTGCTGTGCAGCGGCGAGACCCGCCGGACCCGAACCGACAACGGCGACGGTCTTGCCAGTGAGGCGTTCGGGAGGATGCGGCTCGACCCAGTCGTTTGCGAAGGCCTGGTCGATGATGGCGACCTCGACGTTTTTGATGGTCACCGCCGGCTGGTTGATCGCGAGCACGCAGGATGACTCGCACGGGGCCGGGCAGAGCCGACCGGTGAACTCGGGAAAGTTATTGGTGGCGTGCAGTCTCTCGATCGCCTGGCGCCCCTCTCCGCGCCAGGTGAGGTCGTTCCACTCCGGGATCAGGTTGCCGAGGGGGCAACCGTTGTGACAGAACGGAATACCACAGTCCATGCAGCGGCCAGCCTGCGTGCGCACCGTCGCGCTGTCCCGCTGCTCATAGACCTCTTTCCAGTCCATAAGCCGCAACGCGACCGGGCGTCGAGCGGGCAACTCCCGCTCCCGCGTCTTCAGAAACCCTTTCGGATCAGCCACCGATTACCTCCATAATGCGAGACCAGACCACATCGCCGTCTGGGTCGAGCCCCTCGTCGACCGCCGCCTGGCGCGTTGCTAGTACTGCAGCGTAGTCACGTGGCACGACCTTCACGAACCGGGCCATCGATTGATCGAGGTCGGCCAGCATCCGGAGCGCGACAGCGGACTCGGTCTGGGCAAGGTGCTGCTCAAGCAGGTCCTTGACGATCTCAATGTCTCCAGCGCCAAGAGGAAGCAGCGTGAGCTCTCCCGAAGCGAGTGCTTCGCGATTCACGCGCTCGGGAGCAAGGTCGTAGATGTAGGCCGTGCCCCCGGACATTCCGGCTCCGAGGTTGCGTCCTGTGCCGCCGAGGATCACGGCAAGGCCACCGGTCATGTATTCGAGTGCGTGGTCGCCCACACCTTCGACGACCGCGGTCGCACCCGAGTTGCGCACGAGGAAACGTTCCCCGACGATACCGCGGAAGAACATGCTGCCCTGCGTTGCGCCGTAACCGATCACGTTTCCGGCAATCACGTTGCGCTCGGCCGGGAACACACTGTTGCGATCCGGCCGCACGATGATGTGCCCGCCACACAGGCCCTTGCCGACGTAGTCATTGCTGTCGCCCTCAAGGCGGAGGGTGATACCGCTCGGAACGAATGCGCCGAAGGACTGCCCGGCCGTCCCCCGCAGGGTGATGTCGATGGTATCCGTCGGGAGGCCACTTTCGCCGTAGCGGAGTGTGACCTCGTGCCCGAGCATGGTGCCGACGGCGCGTTCGGTGTTGCGGATCGGAAGCGTGATGGTGACCGGCTCCCTGGCCTGGAGTGCTCCGGTGCTTTGCCGGATCAGCTCTACGTCGAAGTGCTTGTCGAGTTCGTGTTCCTGCTTCGAGACGTTGTAGCGCGGTTCTTCCGGGCCGAAGACCGGACCATTGAGAATCGGAGAGAGATCGAGCCCGTCCGCCTTCCAGTGCTCTATCGCACGGTTCACGTCGAGCAACTCGGAGTGCCCGACGGCCTCTTCGAGTGATCGGAAACCGAGCTGTGCCAAGTACTCCCGCACTTCCTGTGCGAGGAACTCGAAGAAGTTAACGACGAACTCCGGCTTTCCGGTGAAGCGTTTACGCAACTCGGGATTCTGACTCGCGACGCCCACCGGGCAGGTGTCGAGATGGCAGACGCGCATGAGGATGCAGCCGGAGACGACGAGAGGCGCGGTCGCAAATCCATACTCCTCCGCGCCGAGTAGAGCGGCGACGATCACGTCACGACCGGTCTTCATTTGACCATCGACCTGCACGACGACACGCCCCCGCATCCCGTTGAGCATGAGTGTCTGCTGGGTTTCGGCCAGGCCGAGTTCCCAGGGGGTGCCCGCGTGTTTGAGAGAGTTGAGCGGACTTGCGCCGGTGCCACCATCATGACCGGAGACCAGCACGACATCAGCGAGGGCTTTCGTCACGCCGGCGGCGACCGCTCCGATGCCCGACTGGCTGACCAGTTTGACGTGCACGCGGGCATCCGGGTTCGCGCGCTTGAGATCGAAGATGAGCTGCTTGAGATCCTCGATCGAGTAGATGTCGTGGTGCGGTGGGGGGCTAATCAGGCCGACTCCAGTGGTCGCGTGACGGACCTTCGCGATCCAGGGGTAGACCTTGTTTGACGGCAGCTGCCCGCCTTCGCCCGGCTTCGCTCCCTGGGCCATCTTGATCTGGATGTCGGTGGCGTGCGTGAGGTACATGCTGGTGACACCGAAGCGGCCGGACGCGACCTGCTTGATCGCACTGCGGCGCTCGGGGTCGAGCAGGCGGTCTGTGTCCTCGCCTCCCTCTCCCGTGTTGCTCCTCGCACCAAGACTGTTCATCGCGATCGCCAGGGTCTCGTGGGCTTCGCTGCTGATCGATCCGTAACTCATCGCGCCGGTGGAGAAGCGGGTGACGATGGATGCCACCGACTCCACCTCATCGATCGGCACTGCTGGACGCACATCACCCCGCAAGGAGAACAGGCCGCGGATAGTCATCAGGTTGGTCGCCTGCTCGTCGACGAGCTTCGTGTAATCACGGAAAATGTCATAGCGTCGTGACCGGGTCGCATGCTGCAGTTTGAAGACGGTATCCGGATTGAAGAGATGTGGGGGGCCTTCGCGCCGCCACTGATACTCCCCGCCGATAGCAAGGCGCTCGTGGGCGTTGTTCGCGCCGTCCTGCGGATAGGCCGCGGTGTGCCTCGAAGCGCTCTCCGCGGCGATGACGTCAATCCCGACGCCCCCGAGCAGGCTCGACGTACCGGTGAAGTAGGTGTCGACGAAATCCTGGTCGAGCCCAACCGCCTCGAAAGCCTGGGCACCGGCGTACGATCCGACGACCGAGATGCCCATCTTCGACATGATCTTGAGCACGCCCTTGCCGAGCGACTTGATCAGGTTGTAAACAGCCTTCTCGGCGTCGATGCTGGAAATCATCCCGCTCCGCACGAGCTCCTCCGCTGACTCCATCGCGAGGTACGGGTTGATCGCCGACGCGCCATACCCGATCAGGAGCGCGACGTGATGAACCTCCCGCACGTCTCCCGCTTCGACGATGAGACCGACCTTCATGCGGTTCTGGGCACGGATTAGGTGGTGATGCACCGCCGCGAGCATGAGCAGTGACGGCACCGGGGCGAAGTCCTTATTGGAATCGCGGTCGGAGAGCACGATGAAGAGTGCACCATCTTCGATCGCCCGGTCCACCTCCTCGCACATCGCAGCGATGCGCTGTTCCATGGCATGGGGACCCTGGTCTACGCGGTAGAGCCCCCTGATGGTGCGGGTGGGGTTGAAGGCGTGGCGGGAGGATTTTGGCGCGATGTGCTGGATCTTCGCCAGCTCATCATTGTCGATTACCGGAAAATCAAGGATGACCTGCCGTGCATGCTCCGGCGTCGCGTCGAGCAGATTGCGCTCCGGACCGAGACCCAGCTTCAGCGAGGTGACGACCTCTTCTCGGATGCTGTCGAGGGGCGGGTTTGTCACCTGCGCGAACTGTTGAGTGAAATAGTCGAAGAGCAGGCGAGGACGTTTCGACAACACCGCGATCGGCGTATCGGAGCCCATTGCCCCCAGAGGCTCTGCGCCGTTCTCCGCCATCGGCTTCAGCAGCATGCGCACCTCTTCTTCGGTATACCCGAAGGTGCGCTGGCGACGGGTAACCGAGGCCGGTGTGTGCACGATGTGCTCTCGTTCTGGCAGGTCCTTGAGGTTGATGCGACTACTGTCCAGCCAGGCGCCCCAGGGTTCGGATGCCGCCAGCTCGCTCTTGATCTCGTCGTCTTCGATGAGGCGTCCAGCCTCCGTGTCGACGAGAAACATCTTGCCCGGGCGTAAACGACCCTTGCGCACGACCCGCTCGGGGGCGATATCGAGTACGCCGATCTCGCTCGCCAGGACGACGAGGCCGTCATCGGTGACCAGGAAGCGCCCGGGTCGCAAGCCGTTTCGGTCGAGGGTCGCTCCGACGAGCGACCCATCGGTAAACACGAGGGCGGCGGGACCATCCCACGGCTCCATAAGCATGGAGTGATACTCATAGAAATCGCGGCGAGCCGGATCGATGTCGAGCTGATTCTCGTAGGCCTCGGGCACCATCATCATCATGGCATGCGGCAGGGATCGCCCACCGAGGTTCAGCAGCTCAACGACCTCGTCGAAGGACGCAGAGTCGCTCCCGCCGGGAGTGACGATCGGGAAAATCGATGCGAGGTCACCGAGGAGTGTGGATTCCAGCTGGGACTGGCGCGCGCGCATCCAGTTTCGGTTGCCCTGGACGGTGTTGATCTCGCCATTGTGGGCGATCATGCGGAACGGCTGGGCGAGCGGCCAGGACGGGAAGGTGTTGGTGGAGTAACGCGAGTGCACGAGGGCGAGTTTCGAAGTAAAACGCTCGTCCGAGAGGTCGGGATAGAAGGGCTCGAGCTGAAGGGTCGTCACCATGCCCTTGTAAACGATGGTGCGACAGCTCAGCGAGGGGAAGTAGGCGTTGAGCTCCCGCTCGGCCCGCTTTCGCAGTCGGAACGACTGTCGGTCGAGGGCGATGCCGTGCACGGGCTCGGCGGAAGAGCCACGGGTGCTGGCGAGGAATACCTGTTCAAACATCGGCATCGCGTCGCGCGCGAGATTTCCCAGGCCCTCCGGACGCACCGGCACGACGCGCCAGCCGAGCACCGAGAGGTGCTCCTGCAGCGCAAGATCCTCAATTCCCGCCTTGACCGCAGCCCGCTCCTCCTTCTCAACCGGAAGGAAGGCAGTGCCGACGATGTACTGCCCGGCGGGGGGCAGCGGAATCCCCGCGACCGCACGGAAAAACTCGTCCGGAATCTGCGTGATGATGCCGGCGCCATCGCCGGTGCCCGCATCCGACCCAATGGCTCCGCGGTGCTCGAGGTTGCGAAGCGCTGTCAACGCAAGGTCGATGATGTCGTGTCCCGCCGTGCCACGGAGGGTCGCAACCATTGCCAGACCGCAGGCATCCTTCTCGCGCCGCGGATCGTAGAGGCCGGTCGCGGCGGGGGTGGTACTGAAGCGGGAGAATGCTGGCGTGAGTGCCATGGTCGAACCGTCCTCACGAGGTTACGTCGGCAGATGGGACGGCGGCGGCCCGAGGGGATGAATCCCGAAATTGTGACGGCAGTCAGACGCGGGGATATGGCGCCCTGCCCTCGATGCCGCTATTCGCGGCACCCCGGTTACCGCGGGCGAGTCCCGCTTGTGACGGACGTCCCACTTGTGGCGGCACCGCCCTTGACGGAGGATGCCATGACCGGTTCGGACGGCGACTTGCTGTCGAGATCGGCATCGTTGTCGACCTCATCGAATTCCGAATAGGTGTCTGAAGAGTCTACCGCAGGCGTCGAAGTCCACTCCCGTCCCGGCAGGTACGCACTCGGCTCCAGTCCAGGGTGGCGGCGCGACTGCACCACAAAGATGATGACGCCGATGAGGATTGCCCCCAAGGCCGCCCACACATTCGTGCGAACGCCGAGGAAGATCAGGCTCGGGTCGATGCGAATCGACTCGAAATAACTTCGGCCGAGGCCGTACCAGATGAGGTAAACCGAGACTGTCTTACCCCACTGGAGAGTGAACTTCTTCGATACGGCGAGGATCACGAGCACGCCAGCCACATTCCAGATCACCTCGAAGAGGAAGGTGGGCTGAAACAGGGTGCCCGCTGGCAGGCCCGCGGGGAACGCCGGGTTGCTCTTCTCGATCTCTAGGCCCCACCACGCATTCGTCGGCACACCGTACAGCTCGTGGTTGAACCAGTTGCCGAAGCGGCCGAAGGCCTGGGCGAGAAGGAGGCCGGGGGCAAGCGCGTCTGCGAAGGTCCAGAATCGCAAACCCGTCATCCGGCAGCCGATGTACACGCCGATCGCACCGCCAATTAGCGACCCGAAGATCGCGATGCCACCCTCCCAGATGAAGAGAATGTGCAACATCTTCTCCGCTGAGCCGAAGTAATCGTCCGGGTGGGTGACCACATGGAAGATGCGGGCACCGATGATTCCGAGCGGCACAGCCCACAGCGCGACGTCGAGCACAACGCCGGACTCGGCACCGCGTGCCTTCAGCCGCTCGTTGGTCAGCACCGTCGCCGCAACGATACCGACGAGAATGCAGATCGCATAGGTTCGGATGCTGAGGTTCGGCGAGACGAACGAGAGACCCAAACCATTCAGCCATTGACCGAGGTGGATCGCCTGCCACGGTTCGCTCGGGCTGGGGATGCTCAGGGGAAGAACCACGGTGAAGCCTTTCGTACTGACGCTCTTGTGCTGCCTACGTCTGATGCGGGAGTTTCGGTAGCCGACTACTCCGGAAGCCGATCGCTCATAAAGCCAGTCGCTCATAAAGCCAGTTGCTCATGAACAACTAGCTAAGCGTACCGGTCGCCAAGTGCGCGGCCGTCGCGGCCACGGCGGGCACGCCCCCGTCGGCGAGTGCCTTCACCAGCGCGGAACCCACAATGGCACCGTCCGCATAGCGCAGGACTTCCCGCACCTGATCCGGAGAGGAGATACCGAGCCCCACGCAAGTGGACGTTGCTCCCGCGCCGCGCAGGCGCGCGACGAGAGTCTTGGCCGCGACATCCACATCACTGCGGGCACCGGTGATGCCCATGGTTGAGACCGTATAGACGAAGCCCCGGCTCTGCCGAACCGCCTGATCGAGACGGGCGTCAGTGGACGACGGTGCAGCAAGGAACACGCGATCAAGCCCGGTGCGACTCGATGCGGCTAGCCAGTCACGTGCCTCGTCCGGAATGAGGTCGGGGGTGATGAGTCCGGCTCCCCCGGCCGCGATGAGGTCGTCTGCGAAGCGGTCGACGCCGTACTGAACCACCGGGTTCCAGTAGGTCATCAGCAACACCGGCACGTTTGTGCGTGCCGTGATCTCCGCGATCGCCTCGAACCCGTGGCGCAGCTTAAAGCCACCCTTGAGAGCCGTGAGCGTGGCCTCCTGGATCACGGGGCCGTCCATCACCGGGTCGGAGTATGGCAAGCCGAGCTCGATCACGTCGACGCCGTTCTCGGCGAGGGCGACCGCGGCCTCGATACTCGTGCGCAGGTCGGGGAACCCAACGGGCAGGTAGCCGACGAGGGCTCCGCTGCCTGCCGCTTTCCGGGCGGCGATGACGGCTTCGACGGTGCTCACTGTCGCGGTGCTCACAGGCTGTCCCTGATCGATCCGGACTGCGTGGCAAGCTCCTTCGCGGCCTCAACCAGGGGGGTCGCGGTGTCGAGGATGTCGAAGTACTTGCCGGCCGTCTCCATGTCTTTGTCCCCTCGCCCGCTGAGATTCACCAGGATTGTCGCCTCCGGACCCAGCTCGAGGCCGAGCTTTATCGTGCCGGCCAACGCATGGGCCGTTTCGATGGCCGGAATGATTCCCTCGGTCATCGAGAGCAGGCGCATGGCCGACATCGCCTCGTCGTCGGTGATCGGCCGGTACTGCGCGCGGCCGATGTCCGCGAGCCAGGAATGCTCGGGACCGACGCCCGGGTAGTCGAGGCCGGCAGAGATCGAGTGTGACTCGACGGTTTGACCGTCCTCATCCTGCAGAAGGTAGCTGCGTGCGCCGTGCAGCACACCCGGTCGGCCCTTGGTGATCGTCGCCGCGTGCCGTGGCGTGTCCGCCCCATCTCCGGCCGCCTCATAACCGTAAAGCGCCACGTCCGGGTCGTCGAGGAAGGCGTGAAAAATTCCCATCGCATTTGAGCCGCCGCCCACGCACGCGGTGACCGCATCCGGAAGCGCGCCGGTGAGCTCGAGCACCTGGACCCTCGCCTCCTCGCCGATGATCTTGTGGAAGTCGCGTACCATCACCGGGAACGGATGCGGCCCCGCAACGGTTCCCAGAAGGTAGTGGGTGTTGTCCACGTTTGCGACCCAGTCGCGCAGGGCCTCGTTGATGGCGTCTTTGAGCGTGCGGGACCCGGCGGTCACCGGAATGACCTCCGCTCCGAGCAGCCGCATCCTGGCCACGTTGAGCGCCTGGCGCTCGGTATCGACCTCGCCCATGTACACGACGCACTCCATGCCGAACAGTGCAGCGGCCGTCGCGGTCGCAACGCCGTGCTGGCCGGCTCCGGTCTCGGCGATCAGGCGGGTCTTGCCGAGTCGACGCGCGAGCATCGCCTGGCCAAGCACGTTATTGATCTTGTGCGATCCGGTGTGATTGAGATCCTCGCGCTTAAGTATGACGCGGGCGCCGCCGGCGTGAGCAGCAAAGCGCGGCACTTCGGTGATGATCGATGGACGCCCGGTGTAGGTGCGGTGCCGTTCGGCGAGTTCCTCCTGAAACACAGGGTCCGCCTTCGCCGCTCTGTATGCGGCGTCAAGTTCGTCCAGTGCCGCAATCAGGGATTCGGGCACAAATCGTCCGCCGTATTCGCCAAAGTACGGTCCGAGTTGGTCGCGCAGTGCCATGGATCTAACGCCCTTGCTTGAGATTGACTAGTTACCGAGAAAGTCTGCCAGCGTTCGCACCGGATCTCCTGTGACCAGCGCCTCTCCGACGAGTACGACATCCGCTCCCGCTTCGCGGTAGTGCACGACATCCGCGGCGGTAAGCACCGCGGACTCGGCGACCCGGATGACTCCGGAGGGGATTTGGCCAGCCAGAGTGCCAAAAAGATTCTGATCAAGCTCGAAGGTACTGAGGTCGCGCGCATTCACCCCGACCAGCCCCGCACCGATATCGAGTGCACGCGACACCTCGTCGGCGCTATGGGTCTCCACCAGCACAGCCATTCCGAGCGTGCTGGTCAGATCGAACAGGTTTGCGAGGGTCGCCTGGTCGAGAGCCGCAACAATCAGGAGCACGATATCGGCTCCGGCTGCCCGTGCCTCGAACACCTGGTATCGCTCAGCGATGAAGTCCTTGCGGAGCACCGGGATCGAAACCGCACCCCGAACCGCTTCGAGATCGGCGAGCGATCCGCCAAACTTTCGCTGCTCGGTGAGCACGCTGATAGCGCTCGCTCCTCCGGTTTGGTAGGAGACGGCAAGGGCGGCGGGATCGGGGATGTCGGCAAGGGCACCCCGAGACGGGCTCGCTCGCTTTATCTCGGCGATGATGCGAACACGAGACGACGGCGCGAGAGCCGCCAGCGCATCGATGGCGGCAGGTCGGGCGAGGGCCTCGGCCTCGACCACGGCGAGACTGCGCAGTGCGCGGCGCTCCGCTGAGTCGAAAAGGGCCCCGGAGACGAGATCAGAAAGCAACTGAGTCAGTGGCCCTTCGGCGTGTATTTGGCGCCGTAGACGCCGTAGCCCATTCGCTTGAGCACGTAGCCAACCAGCATGCCGGTGACAAGAA